>JAJDEH010000389.1 GCA_029259935.1 Planctomycetota bacterium | reverse complement strand
AGCCCGTGATCGCCTGCCGCCCATCCCGGGAAATTGCAACCGCGCCCACGGCAGCCTCGTGCCTTAGCGTAAACTGCTCGCTACCTTCTTTCAGATTCCACACACGCGCCGTGCGATCTCGCGAAGCGGTCACTGCCCGCGTCCCGTCGGGCGAAATGGCAATCGCCAAAATTCGATCTTCATGCCCAGTCATCGTCAGCAACTCGGCTCCCGACTGCAGATTCCAAAATCGTACCGTGAGATCTGTCGACGCGGTCACGGCCCAGCGGCCGTCGTCGCTGATCGCTACGGCGGTAATCACTCCGCTATGCCCCGACAACGTGCAAAATAAAGCGCCGCCCGGCGAAGTCAGATTCGACGTCAGCGGCCTCAGCCAGGAGATCGTCGTGCTTCGATCAATGGCCGACAAGAACGCGCGTACGTCGTCATGGGAGTGGTTGCCCAATCGTCCGACAAGCTGGCTGGCAAGCTGGTTTGGATCGTCGGCCAATACATGAAACGACAGCAAGAGGGCTCCTTGAATCGCTTGTAGACATTCTGATTCCGGGCCTCGAATGTGGGCCAGTCCTTGAGAATAATCGTCCACGAGCCCGATTAACTTGCCAGCTTGGGTTTTCGTCTCCAAATACTGAAAGTTCGTCAGCACCGCCGATACGTCTCGCAGCCGCTCGGCGCTGACAAGATGCTCGATCAAGTGCGAAACGGAATAGCTCGATGTCTCGCGGCCGCGCTGTTGCAACTCAAGCCAGCACGCATCGGCCAGCAGTTGGTGTCCGTGATTGGCACTCACGTAGTATCTTAGGCCGCGCAATTCCGGCGACGTAAGCCAGTCGGCCAGCGATTTGTGAAACACCGAATATCGTCGTATTCCGTCTTGATCCACGCGTGGCGGGAGTTGGCTATTCAGACGGCGCAACAAGGGGGCCAATTGGTCGTCCCGATTAAAGCCGGTCGCTCGGGCGAGTTGCTCTTCCGTCAGCGGTTCCCGAGCGGCGCAAATCACCTGCAGCAATTTCCTGGCCGGTTCAAAGCCTTCGTCGTTCGGAAAATGGCGGTCAAAGAACCGCTCGTACAGATCGAAGAGCCGTGGCGGCAATTCCTCCAGTCGGTCGAATCCGTAGGTGTCCGTTTCAATCGCGTCCAACGCTTCGCGAACATACAAAAAGAGACCACGGCTCTTGTTTTGAAGAATCCTCGACACATCGTCGACGGAACGCCCGCTCTCGCGCAGGCGTCGGGCCAAGTTGGCGTGTCGCAGCCGGGTGCCAATATATTCCTGGACGTCCGCGGAGTTTCGGGGATCCTGCGAACTGAGTTCGTTGGCTCGCAATGCGGCCAATCGATGCAGGATGGTTCCTTCCTTGCGCGTGGTGGCCACAATCCGCAGCCAAGCTGGCAAACGGCTGGCATGCGTCGACAACAGGCTGGCAATCGGCTGTTTGCCTGTCCAGGCCAGCGACTCGTCAAGCGCGTCGATCAATAGACAACAGCGGCCGGCCGGATCGGGCAACGCGGCCAGCGGGATGAGGATTCCCCGCTCGAAAGCGCTGGCGGGGTCGTCTTGGCAGTGCGCTTCCGTGAGTGCGTCTCGCACATCAGGATCGTCCAGTTGCGCGGCGTAGCCATCGAGCTTGCTGGCGATCATGGCCGCCAGACTGCGCACCATGCGACCGGGATTCAGTGTATCTTGCGTATCCGCCTGACAGCAGTGATAGGCAAGAACCCGGCCGCCGGGATTCTGATGAACAAGTTCCGCGACGATCGCCGACTTGCCCGTGCCCGGATCTCCCGTGATCAACAGCACTCGTTCGTTCTCGGCACGATGCAGCCAATCCTCAATCTCGTCGAACAGCCACTGGCGACCGCAAAAGTGTCTTCGTTTGTCGTCTAGGTACGAAGTGAAATCCCAACCCTTCAGACTATGAAACCAAGAGCGATACCGTTTTTTACCGCGCGCCGCCGCTTGGATGCCGTCCATCAGTCGTTCAACCCCGGCGCGGTAAATCTCGTCCGAGTCCTGCCACCCAATGAGATTCACGTAGTCGAGATGGACGATGGAAAACGGTGAGTCGCACGCGACCGCTTTGAGCGGCACGATCGGCTTTCGTTGTTGGACTGCTTCAACGATTTCGTTAAGACAGACACTGTCGTCGCCCGCCGCATTGTCCGCATCGACACCGCGCCGCACGGATTGGGGGCTCAAGATGGCGACGAAGACCTGTGTATCACGTATTCCGCGGCGGATCACGTCTCGCCAGTCATCCCCAACCGTGATTTCGTCGGCGTCCCGCCAGACCGTTTGATAACCGCGACGGACCATTTCGGCCTGCAGCCGCTGGGGCAAGTCGCCGGTGTCTCGCCGACCATAGCTCAAAAAGATTGACGTTGCCTGGCGTTGCTCAAATCCCCGGTTCCAGACTCGCATCAGCGCCGGAATCTTTGGCAGCCGGTACCATCGGTCGTCCGTCCGGGTAGAACTCACCACCTCGAAATCGGGATTGACCCGGCCCGCGTCGATCTCCAGGACGAGGGCCCTCTCACTGATCGGCCCCAACACGGCCCCGTTTTCCGCACCACTCAATCGATAAGACCACTGATGGCCAGGCATACGGCAGGTTCAATGAGCGATCGAAAAGATGTTGAAATTTGGGAAACCGACGACGTACGTTGGCTACTGTCAGTCTAGGTAGGCTCAGCAGAACGAACAAGGTTGGCCGGTTGAAATGTGAGTTGCGCGTAACTGCAATCGACTTGAACCGCGATCGACGAATTGCTGTTCGAGATTGACACCTGGGCGGTACTCACGCTCGGCCCTCGAACTCCGTAAATTCACAGGTGCCTGGTCCTGCTCGAAGGCCGGCCTGCTTAGTGCTAGGTGCCACCGATTTGCGGCTGAATATGCCTCATTCCCGCAGCCGCGAACGGCGTCTCTGTGCCCTCGACGCGGTTCCGCCGAGTGTGCTAAACTGCTCAATTCTTCTAACTTCACACTCACCCCCCGGGACCGGAACCGTGATCCTGATTCTGCGGTCGAACGCAACGGACGAACAGATTGATCATGTGATCCAGCGCGTGGAAGCGTTGGGATTGCAAGCCCACCTCAGCCGCGGGACCTTTCGCACCATCGTCGGTATCATTGGCGACGAAGATAAGTTGCGGGCCGAGCCATTGTTGGCGATTCCCGGCGTGCAGGAAGTCATTCCCGTCTTGCCGCCCTATAAAATCGCCAGCCTGGAGGCCCATCCCCAGCCGAGCATCATAGACGTTTCGGGCGTAAAAATCGGCGGCCCGCATCTGGCGCTGATTGCCGGTCCGTGTGCCGTCGAGGGGAAAGATCGCATGCGAGCGATTGCCGCCGATGTCAAGGCGGCGGGTGCGAACATCTTTCGTGGGGGCGCGTTCAAACCGCGTACCAGTCCCTATTCGTTTCAAGGGCAGGGAGAAGAAGGGCTGAAAATCCTGCGAGACACCGGCGACGAGTTCGGCATGCCGGTGGTGACCGAAGTCATGGATCCGCGCCGCGTCGAAATGGTCGTCAAGTATGCCGACATGTTGCAAATCGGCGCGCGAAACATGCAGAACTTCACGCTGCTGACCGAAGTCGGCAAAACGCAAACGCCCGTTTTGCTAAAACGCGGCATGAGTGCCACCATCACGGATTTGCTGATGAGTGCTGAATATATTCTGTCGGAAGGAAACACCAACGTTGTTCTTTGTGAACGCGGCGTGAAAGGTTTCGACTCGGCGACCCGAAATCTGTTCGACGTGGCGGCGGTGGCGGTCGTGAAGCAGTTGTCCCATCTGCCAATCATCGTCGATCCAAGTCATGCGACCGGTCGACCTGACTTGATTCCAGCCTGCAGTCTGGCCGGAGTGGCGGCGGGTGCCGACGGCGTCCATATTGAAGTTCACAATTGTCCCGAGGAAGCCAAGTCCGACGGCGCGCAGGCGTTGTTGCCCGAGCAGTTCGCCGAGGTGGCGGACCAGATCAAGCGGCTTGCCGCCCTGTTTGATAAGCAACTCTCTCCGCTGCCGGGAGCCGCGTCGTGAGAAAGTTTTTTATCGCCGGCAACTGGAAAATGAATCTTTCGCGCGAAGAATCGGTCGCCCTTGCCACGGCCATTGCTGGTGGCGTGGGTTCCGACGACAAGGTGGACGTGGCCGTTTGCCCTCCCTTCGTTTATCTGGACAGCGTCGCGGCGGCCACGGGCAGTTCCGCCGTGCGGTTGGGGGCTCAAAACATGTATCACGAGCCGAGCGGTGCATTCACCGGCGAAGTCAGTGGCGACATGTTGCGAGATGTCGGCTGCACCTATGTCATTCTCGGTCACAGCGAGCGGCGACATGTTCTGGGCGAGACCGACGCGGAAATTAGCCAAAAGGTGCTGGCGGCATTGGCCACCGGCCTGACGCCCATTGTCTGCGTGGGAGAGACGTTGGAACAACGCGAAGCAGGAAATACTCGGGCCGTTGTTAAGCAGCAGTTCGAGGGCTCGCTGGCCGGGCTGACGCCGGAGCAAGCAAGCCGGATCGTCATTGCCTACGAGCCGGTGTGGGCGATCGGCACCGGCAAGGTCGCCACGCCCGAACAGGCCGAAGAGGTACATTCAGATCTTCGCAGTTTGCTGGAATCTCGATACAATCCTGAAATTGCGGCAAATGTTCAAATTCAGTACGGCGGAAGCGTAAAACCAGACAATGCCGGCGAGTTGCTGGCGAAAACCAATATAGACGGCGCGCTCGTTGGCGGCGCATCCCTTAAAGCAGAGAGTTTTCTGGCGATTATTGACGCCGCAAACTCGATTTGATGAATCACGACGATTCGAGAAGGAATTCGGTCCATGAATCCTATGGTTACTCCACTACTGGCGAATGGTTGGCACTACCTTTTCATTCCATCGCTGTTTCTAACGTCCTTGTTTCTGATCCTGCTGATCCTGGTCCAGCGGGGCCGGGGAGGCGGACTTTCCGGGGCCCTCGGCGGCATGGGCGGCCAGAGTGCATTCGGCACCAAGGCGGGCGACATGTTTACCCGTATCACGATCGGCGTGGCAACGGTGTGGATTCTGTTGTCGATCTTGGCCATCAAACTCATGAATCCGCCACCCGTGCCAGTCTCCGTCACAAGTGGCAATCAAGGCGCGGGAGCTTCGATTGGCGGTGTTGAAGGAACCGGAACGGAAGGCACTGGAAGCGAAGGCACTGGAAGCGACGGCACTTCAGGTATCGGCACTGGATCCGCGGGCTCGACAATCGAAGGGACGGGAGTTGAAGGTACCGGAATTGAAAGTACCGGCGTCGAAGGGACAGGTGTCGAAGGAAGCGGAGTCCAGGGAACGGGAGTTGAAGGTTCGGGCGTCGAGGGGACAGGAAAAAGCACACCTGACAAGACTGACAAAAAGGGTGCCGACGGCAAAGATTCGGCGAAGGACGGCAAGAGCGGCGAGGGCGACGATTCGCCAACTAGCAAGGATGCGGGCAACGACGACAAAGAAACCTCGAAGGAGTAACACCTTGCTCCTGAGCATGACAGGCCACGGAGAAGCTCGTTGTCAGCAAGATGGCTTGGCGGTCGCCGTGGAGGTGCGCACGATCAACAGCCGCTACTTTAAGCTTTCGATTCGTGGTGGTGACGGCGCGGTGTGGCTCGAACCTCAAATCGAATCCATCGTCCGCAAGTTTGTCCGTCGCGGGACGGCCCAAATCTCGTTGAAGTTGGATCGCCAGCCCACGCCGGACGACTATCGCTTGAACAGTGAGGTGCTGGGCATCTATCGGCAGCAGTTGCAAGCGGTCTATGACAAACTGCATATGGCGGAGGCAGTTCCGCTGGAAGCCCTGTTAACGTTACCCGGCGTGGTCAATGAAAACGCGGGACTTTCGGCTAGTGCCGAAACCGACTGGCCCATCATCAAACAGGCCCTCGCCGATGCCTTGAAAAACCTTGAGCAAATGCGAGTTGAAGAAGGCCGCGCCATGGCGGAGGACTTGCAGTCGAACTGCAAGTTGATTGCCGGCGAGTTGGACCAAATCGAGAAGCTCGCGCCGCAAGTCGTCCAAGGCTATCGCGAACGACTCAAGGAGCGGCTCAACGGCTGGCTCACCGAACATGAAGCCCACGTTAGCGACGCGGACTTGGTTCGCGAAGTGGGAGTGTTTGCCGAGCGGGCGGACATTTCCGAGGAAACCGTCCGGCTGCGCAGCCACCTGGAACAGTTCGATTCCATCATGAGTCTGAAGGAAAGCAGCGGCAGAAAGCTAGAATTTCTGACCCAGGAGATGTTTCGAGAAGCGAACACCATTGGCTCCAAGGCCAACAACACCGAGATTTCCCGGCATGTGATCGATATCAAGGCGGCCATCGAGCGGATGCGTGAAATGATCCAAAACGTGGAATGACTGGGACGGATCCCGGGTGAAATGAGCGATTTGAGCAAAGCCCCATTGGTAATCATCTCGGGCCCATCGGGAGCGGGAAAGTCGACGGTTTTGCAGCGTCTGCGGGAAGTCTGCCCCTTGCCGCTGGTTTTCAGCATTTCCGCCACCACCCGAGCGCCTCGTCCCGGCGAGCAGGACGGCGTTCACTATCATTTTCTCTCCCTCGATGAATTTTCGCGACGGCGCGCCAACGGCGAATTCCTGGAATGCATGGAAGTCTTTGGCCGGGGCGATTGGTATGGAACGCTGGAAACCGAAGTCACCACTGGTCTTAGGGCGGGTAAATGCGTTATTCTAGAAATCGATGTTGACGGCGCGATGCAAGTGCTGGCCAAACGGCCCCAGGCAACGACCATCTTCCTTCATCCCCGATCGCTGGAAGAACTAGAAGCCAGACTTCGGAAACGCAAGACCGATGACGAAGAAGCCATCCAACGGAGACTGGAGGTGGCTCGTCACGAACTGGCCATGAAGGACCGCTACAACCATGAAGTGATCAACGACTGCGTTAACCGCGCGGCCGATGAGATTTGCGAAATACTCACACCCAGCCCGACCGAAGGGCCCTCCTGACCACATTGGAGATGAGCGTTCATGCTAGAAGAATTAAAGGAAGAAGTGATCGTCAACAAAGTTGGCGGTCGGTTCAAACTATCGACTTTGATTCAAAAGCGGCTCGTGCAACTTAACGCCGGCAGCCGGCCGCTGGTGGAAATGGACACCGCCGACAAGATGTCCATCGTGTTGCAGGAAATTGTGCAGGACAAGATTTTCCTGGATACCTCCAGCGAAGTGAAAATCACCGGCGAGCTTCCCGACACCAGCGACGGCCCCGACCTTGGTGCCGATGGCTTGATGTAAGTCGATCGAGACGAATGGCATGAATGGTCGCGAAATAGTCGTCGCCGTCTCCGGCGGGATTGCTTCCTATAAAACCGCGGCCTTGGTCAGCCAACTCGTTCAATCCGGCGCGGCGGTTACGGTCGTCATGACGGACGCCGCCCAAAAATTTGTCGGCCCGGCAACCTTCGCCGCACTAACGGGCCGGCCAGTCTCTACGAAAGTCTTCGACGAAGCACGCTTTCCACTTGGCGCGCATATCATGCTAGCGCGGCAAGCCGGCCTGCTGTGCGTCGCGCCGGCCACGGCCGACTTTCTCGGCAAGGCTGCCAACGGTCAGGCCGACGACTTGCTCAGCACGCTCTATCTCTGCTTTACGGGTAAGGTGATTTTGGCGCCGGCCATGAACAGTGAAATGTGGGAGAAGCCGGCCGTGCAACGAAATGTCGATCAGTTGCGCGAAGATGGCGTGGAAGTCATTGGCCCCGCCGAAGGTTGGCTCAGTTGCCGTACCACGGGTGTCGGCCGCATGGCCGAGCCCGATGAGATTTTTGCCGCGATCGAAAAACACGTGTGGGAATGAACACGCAAGCTGGCAGCTAAAACATGGCGCGCATCTTGATCACTTCGGGGCCAACACGCCAGTATTTGGATCCCGTCCGTTATTTGACGAACGCTTCCAGCGGAAGGATGGGATGCGCACTGGCGAACTCGGCGATCGACCGAGGGCACGATGTCGTGATTGTCAGTGGGCCGGTCGACGTGAACTATCCCAGTGGTGCCGAAGTCATTCCCGTCGTGGAAACCGAAGAGATGCTGGAAGCGTGCCGACGGTGCTTTGTCCAATGCGATGGCTTGATTGGTGCCGCCGCGCCGTGCGACTACCGTCCGGTGAAAGTGTCCGACGACAAGATTGCGAAAACGGGCCAACCGCTGACCGTGCATCTGGTCGAGACACCGGACGTTGTCGCAACGCTGGGCATGGAAAAGCAAGAAGGCCAATGGGTAGTTGGGTTTGCCTTGGAAACGACGGACCAGCATTTCCGCGCGATCACCAAATTGGAAAAGAAAAGCTGTGACCTGATCGTCCTCAACGGCCCCGAGGCAATTCAATCCGACAACAATAGCGTTGAAGTCATCGATCGGGGCGGGAACGTTCTGCAATCACTTGCCGGGACTAAAGCGATTGTCGCCGAAGGCATTCTGCGGATCATCGAGGCTGAGTTGATTCGATAGGCCGCCGATCCTCTCGCCATCCAGGCGTTTTCGCGGCGTTTTCTTTCCGAAAGGAACAGAGATCGCCCCACGCCGCCAGCTAGCACGAGTAGATTTTGGCGGAATCGGCGTCTTTTTGTAGACCGACGGCGAACCAGACACCGAAGATGAAAAGGGAGCACGGTCTTCATTCAACGTACCTGGCCGTGCAGCCCAATCCTTCCTGCACAATTCTTAGACCTGGCATCCCCGCGGCTCGCACTTGAGTTTCGACCCTTGGTGCGCGCAGGACGTGGCGGATTTGCCTTTCCAGAAGGAGCGATCCATGCAATTCAATTTCTTTGAGTTTGTTCGCGATGGCGTGAAACAAGCCGTTTTGCTCGGCGTCTCGGACGCGGTGGAGCACATCGGAACGCCTCTCAACGGCGAAGAAATTCAAGACCGGCTCAACGAAGGCATGCCCGCGCGGCTGACGGCTGGTAGCAGCCGGGGCGGAAGCAAGCGCAAACGTCTTGGCCGTTCGCTGAAGGAAATCGAAACCAGCGTTGACTAAGCGGTGCTTGGAATCTGCAGACAGATTGATCAAAGACCCGGCCCCACGCGGCCGGGTTTTTGCGTTCTTGGCCAACCTGGCGAAGAAGCACAACTTGGGTGGCGGTTTGATTGCAGGCGCGGTTTCAAGTAAAAGATGAATAGGCTTGGCCGTCGTCAGGCAACCCTTTCACGATTGACCACTCGCGCTGGAGTAAGACCGATGCTTTTTTCGAGCTGCATTCGCTGGACTGCCGTCTGCCTTTTCGTGCCAATGCTGGGTGCCGTGGCCGTCGGTCATGAGAAGGAGCTTCCGGTTGTTTTTTCGGACGGATTTGAAAAAGGAGCCGAACATTGGCAGCCTTCCGACGACCAAGCATGGAAAGTAAAAAAAACCGGGAACGGTGCCGTTTACAGTCAGTTTAAGAAGAGAAGCAAGTACGAACCGCCGCATCGCAGCCCGTACAACATTTCGCTTGTCCAAGATGTTTACGTGGGCGACTTTGACCTGACCGTTAAAGTGTTAAGCACGCACAAAGACTACGGACATCGCGATGTCTGCTTGTTCTTTGGCCACCAGAACGCGGGCCAGTTCTACTACGTTCATTTGGGCAAGAAAGCGGACGATCACGCCAATCAGATTTTCATTGTCAACAACAAGGCTCGAACCAAGATTTCGCTGAAGTCGACCGATGGAACGAATTGGGACGACCAGTGGCACCACGTCAAGATCGTGCGGCGCGTGGCGGACGGCACCATCAAGGTCTTTTTCGATAACATGAAAGAACCGGTCATGGTGGCCAAGGATGACACGTTCAAATGGGGACGCGTCGGCTTGGGTTCGTTCGACGACACGGGCGATTGGGACGATTTCCAACTTCGCGGCGTGAAGGTCGATCCGAAAAAGTAGCAAGACGGCGCCGATCACCTATCCAGACCTAAACTAAAAACTAAAAGGATCTGGGACCACCACCCGTGTCGAATTCACGGACGTGCGTTTCTAGAATCCGCAAGATCTCTACCACGGCGTCGCGGTGATGTGGCAAAGAGCCATGCGTGGTATTTACCAGTTTTTCCGAAGTTCCATAGTGTCGAGCGCTGGCGACCGGAACCACGCCATCGGCGGGTCCGCTGGTCAGCATCGGCTGGCCCGTGCCGATGATCGAATGCAGTTGAACTTGCGGGTTGACTTGCAACCGGCCCATCGCGGCGAGCAACGGGCTGTGGGGAGTTAGCAAGTCGACGCTTGTTGGAATTCGACGCTGAGCGAACCGCGCGATAACTCCAGGATTGGCTTGCACCAAAGCGCGGTGCCTGGCAGTCTGTTCGGGTGTCGCTCGAATGAGGTTGGCTCCCAGTCGTCCGATCGACCAACTGGCCCACGAAGAACCGCGATGGGGCGTGCCGATGAAAATGACGCGTTGGACGGTGGGCACGGGCCCAAAGAAAAACTGCGTCCGCAATTCTTCACGATGTTCCGGCGTCGCTCGCAAGTTGTCGATGGGCAGGCGGGAAAACTGCTCCCAAATCACGGAGCCGCTGCTAGTCACTTGCAACTTCGAGACCAATCCGCCCATGCTATGCCCGACCAGGATCATCTGGGACATGGCCGGATCCTGGCCGTGGGGATCCAGCGTGCCGACAATTTCCGTCAACTGTCGTCGCAGCTTCGCCGCCGACCGCAAGAACGGTTCGCCGGTAGGATATTGAAACGTCCACAATTGAAAGCGGTCGTTGACCCAGCGGTTGGCGCGCAGCTCGTTGGCCAAGCTGACCCATGTCAGCCGGTTGGAAAGCAAACCGTGAACGAAGATCAGTGGAATCTTGCCGCGCTGGTAGGGTTCCGTCATCCGCAGGCCGTCGTCGGAATCGGAGATTCCCGGTTGCAAGAAACCGCGGATGGGATTGGCGTTGGACGTCTTTTGCACGGCGTCCAATGGAGCGGAGATGTCGCGTCTGATGGTCACTCGATGTTGGCCGATTTCGATCGAGTCCACGCGCAGCGGGTCAATCAGTTCCAACGTCGCCAGCAGGGGCGGATCGGATGGAACGACGTTCCCGTTGGTGCCCGTTGGCGCAGCGGGCTGTTGAAGGGGGCTGTCGTTCGGCCTTAGCACGGCGGTCGCGGCGAAGGGAATCTTGGGCGACATGAAGCGGTCGTCGTGCACGTGTTCGCGAAAGGCGACCAGTCCCAATCCCAAACCAGGGCGGCTGTGATTGCGCCGCAGTCTTCGGCGAGTGATCGTATTCGCCACCACCAGACGATCGAAGTCGTTCGGTTCCCAGGGAAAACCGCGATAGTGAATCGACACATAGCCGGCTCCCGTGGGCGTGTTGATCAGCAGGCCGCGACGCGGATCCAATCGGTGGTGCTGTTGGCCGTTTTGAATCAATCCAGACAAGCCCGAATGATACAAGTTCCAAGCACGCCTGGAACGAAAATCCGACGGACTGGACACTGTGGGAAAGTGAATCGCCCGCCAACTGAGGATGACCGTTTGAAAGTATTGGTCGACCGCTTCGGGTGCTTGACGCTGCTCGCTGGCAAGTGCCAGCTTGTACAATGCTTCCGCCCGTTCAAGTGAAGAGCTGGCATCCGCGAAAGTGACGATTGAATTAGGGACCGCAACAGGTGCTTTCCACACCGTTCGTGCGTGAGCAACCATCGTCGGTTTGGCTGCAACGGTTTCGCTCGCTGGTAGGGCCATCGACCTACATCCAGCGAAGGAGAAGATACCGATTATGACGATCGTGAACCCCGGGCAAGCAGCACCGAACGCTTTGCTTGCACGGTTCACGAGCGATAGAACATCGATCATTTGCTAGCGAACCCACACCCAAGAGACAGCCACGAAAGCGTAGCACACGTCCAGCCATTCGGCCCCGTGAACGGTCGTGAATTCATTGTTAGCGTGAACCGCCGAACCGGCAAGCTGCCGGTTCTTTGCGTCAGGCTGACAACTCCGACGCCTTCGTCGCCATGGGCTACGCCGCCGTGGGCTGCGCGTTCGATCGCATGATGGTGATACGCTCGTCGTTCCTTCAGCCCTGGAATCAACGAACAGAGAAGATATGCGGGCCGCGCCGCCGCGGATCACTGCTTTGAGCTAGGCAATTGCAGGTCCTGTTTAGATAGGTCGACATTGAGGCCGTCTTGGGGAACCGGCATCTTCAAGCTCCACAGGATTGCCTGCGCCACGAGCCGCCGATATTCCGCTCGCGACCAGTTGTCATGAAAATGCAGTCCGCTGAATCCAAACGACCTTCCCTTGTCCTCGCGTTGCCAAGCCCAGGCAACCGTTTCGGCGTTGCCTTCAATGTTAGTCTTGAGAATGGGCGTGATGTTCTTGCCGCCGTTGACGAACTTCAGCTTGTAATAGAATTCGTCGCGAACGGTAAAGTTGCCGATGCCCGTGCAAATCGGATGCTTGCCGTTGACCACGCTAACCTTGGCGTCTGGTACGACTTTGTACCTTCTATCTGGTCCGCCGTGACAGCCGCCAAACACCTTGACGAACCCTTCGATGTTGCGGGCTTCACGAGTTCCCATAGCCCAATGCAAAGCTACGCAGCCGCCACCCCGTTCGGCCAATTTCCCAAAAGCCTGCAGCCGGCGAGGATCTTGGTGCAACCACTTCGCGCCTTCGGAAAGGAAGATGACAACGCCGTCGGCGTCTTGCAGCAGGTCGGGTCCTTCCGTGAATGGTTCGTCGGCGTTCACCACGCGAGTTTCCAAACCATCGACTTTTGCAAGCATCAATTGCAGCAGCTTGACGCCAGCCATGTATTCATGGGTTGTCACCTTATGACCGTCCGGACCCTGCCCTAACAGCAGCAACCGCTTGCTGGGTTGCTCGGCCCACGCGAAAGCCGTCGCCGAAACAGCAAGAACCATCGATAACAGCGGTCCCGCGAACGATCGGTACATTTGAAAGATCCTTACCAAAGCAGTGAAGCAAGGCTTCGTAACGGCAAGCCTGGCGGTTACTATCCGGGTTCAATGAGAGCCTAATTTACAAGTTGGCAGGCCGCAACCAGCGAGTCGGCGTATTCGACCCGGCCACGGATCGGCTTGGGCGCGCCCACCCGATCATGAAGGTTGTTAGACCTTGGCCTGGATGCGCAAATGTCTCCCTGGAGATAGATTTCGCGAATCGTTATACTTTGGCACCAACCGGATCAACAAGGAAGCACCATGTCTGAATTGAAATCTCCGTCCGAATCAAAGTCTCCGTCCCAGTTGAAACCGCTGTACGACGAAGTCCAGGCGATCTACGACGAAGAACAACTCACCGAGCTACTCTCGTTGTTCCTCGATCCGACGCTGCAATACAGTTGTGCCTATTTCGAGCGCGACGACATGACGTTGGAAGAGGCCCAGTATGCGAAAATCGATTTGGCACTTGGGAAAATCGATCTCCAGCCAGGGCAAAAAGTCGTGGAAATCGGTTGTGGATGGGGGACTTGCTTGATCCGCGCGGCCGAAAAACACCAGGTCGATATCATCGGCCTGACGCTCAGCGAAAACCAGCGGACCTACGCCTTGGAAAAACTAACCGAACTGCCGAGCGAAGTTGCCGAGAAAATCGAAGTCCGCTTGCAAGGTTGGGAGGAGTTCGACGAACCGGTGGATCGCATTGTCAGCATTGCCGCGTTTGAACACTTTCGCATTGATCGGTACGCGGCGTTCTTCGAGCGTTGCCACAAGCTGCTGCCTGCCGGTGGAAAAATGTTGCTGCACACCATTGTCTGGTTCACACCACGCCAGTTGGAAGAAAAAGGATTGACCCTGACCCATGAAGACGTCCTGTTTAACAAGTTCATGCAGACCTTCATCTTTCCCCGCGGCCAGCTTGCTCCGCCCGATTTCATTGCCGGCTACGCCGAGCGCGCCGGATTCAAGGTCGATCGCATCCATTCCTTGGGCAAGCATTATGCCCGAACGTTAAGCATTTGGGCCGAGAATCTGAAAGCGGCCCGCGAGCAGGCGATCGCCCTCAAGTCAGAAGAAGTGTACGAGAACTACATGAAGTACTTGACGGGCTGCTCGGGCTACTTCGAATCCGGGCACATCGACATCGTGCAATTCACGCTTAGCGTGTAGCGGAGGCGTGCTTATTCGGGCGATTTGTCATTCAGCTTGAGATCGTGGGCCAAACCTAGCATCTCCAGCAGACGAATGATCCGATAGCTCATGTCGAATTCCCACCAGCGGTGGCCGTGGCGAATACTGCGCTGATCGGCGTGATGATTGTTGTGCCAGCCTTCGCCGTGTGTCAGCAGGGCAACCAAAAAGTTGTTGCGGCTGTTGTCGGATGTGTCGTAGTTGCGGTAGCCCCACAAGTGGGCGGCTGAATTGACCGACCAGGTCCCATGTAACACGAACACCGTGCGGACAAAGACACCCCACACAAGCAGGCTCAAGCCAAACTGAAGCCCGCTTAAAAAACTTCCCGTCGTGATCCAGGCGTAAGCCAAGCCGGCAACAAAGAACATGGCGGCGTGCGCCAGATAGATCATCAGCCAGAAGCCCTTGCGTTCAAGCCGGAAATAGAAGGGGTCTCGCAGCAAGTCGCGAACGTATCGTTCAAAGTGGCCCACGTGATCGTGTTCGCGATTACGCGACAGGACCCAGCCAAAATGTCCCCACACCATTCCCACCAGCGGTGAATGCGGGTCCGGCTGCTCGTCGGAGTGCTGATGATGCATCCGATGAACGGCCACCCAGCGGGCCGGAGAATCCTGCAAACAACAAACTCCCAAAGTCGCCAGTGTATGCTCTAGCCACTTGGGGCAAGTAAACCCTTGATGCGTCAGCAGACGATGGTACCCCACGGTAATTCCAAGCATCCCGAATACGAAGTGGCCGACCACGGCCAACACGAGGCCGGTCCAACTAAACAGCCAAGGAATAACTGCCAGCAACGCGAATAGATGTAAGAGTCCGAGGACGACCGTGCCGCTCCACATGGCGGTCAGCGGCTGTGCTGTTTCCGGCAACGGCAAGGTTTTCGAAGTACGCCGGTCCGTCTTCTGGCCGGCGGAATCACTGAGCGCATCAGGCACGCTAACGGTGGGCAACTCATTGGTGACCGGCGAATGAACTCTGGCCATGGGTGGGACTCAATTTAGCGGTTGAAACAGGTTGCCCTGGGCATCAAAAGGCGGATCCGCCCAAGACGTCCATGACTAGTGGGGAAGGCGTCATCCCGCGAGTTATATGGTATCCAGCTTAGTTGGTCCAGAACGATCTTGAGTGCGCATGGACGCGAATGCGGCCTGCAATGAGCATGGCACTTGTTTTAAAGGCTGAGAGAATCGCGGAGCGGTTGAGCAGGAATTTCGTTGTTTGGTGGGGCAAAGGAGATCTGGACGAGGAGCAGAAGGCGAGCCGAAATGGAAATCTGACTCATTTGAAGGCCAGAACCGCACCATGGATGCGACGCCCGAGAAGGATGCGACGCCCGAGAAACTCGCCAAGATCGGAAAAACAGGTCTTCGGACCGACCTGGAAACTCACAACGTCGCTGGCCTCTACATCAAAGAATGGCCACTCTCAAAATGCGACGTGCGCTCGGCCTTTCGGGCAATTGCCGGATGTCGCCTGGCGTTTGATCCGGATTCTGGGAAGCATCCCTGAATGGGTTTTGACTCACGGGTACATTCCTTTTAGGTTATGGAAATAACCACCCCAAAATCAATCTGTGAAAAAGCACTTGCTATTTTGGATAGGCTCTTTTGCGCGGTGTGCGCGCATGTTTGACAGACTCGAAATCTGAACGTCGACCCTGGTTTGCAATCGTATGAAATCTTCCTTGTTTCGTAGCTTGCTGTTCCTTCTTTTGCTTTTTCTCCAACCGTTCCCGTTGGCCTTGGCGGCAACCGAGGACACGGCTAACCCAACGGACGCGTCCTCCGCCGACCCGCGCGGCGCAAGGCCGAATATCGTGTTCGTCCTCGCGGATGACATGGGATGGGCTCAACCGGGATTCAACGGCAGCAAGAATGGCTTGACTCCCAATATGGACAAGCTGGCTGCGGAAGGGTTGCGGCTGAACGAGTTCTACACACACAGCGTCTGTGCTCCGACTCGAGCCGCTTTCCTGACCGGACGCTATGCCTTTCGCACCTGGAGCGACTGGCGCTCGGAAGACTTTGGCAAGCCCAGCTACCTGGCGAAGCTCGGGCTCAAGCTGGCGATCAATAAACGCGGTGAACCGACGCGGCGTATCCACGCGCTCGATACCGAGGAACGCACGGTGGCCGAGGCGCTGCGGGATAGCGGCTACTTTACTTCGCTCATCGGGAAGTGGCATCTGGGCGAGTGGCTGCCCGAACATCTTCCCATGGGCCAGGGCTTCGAGCATCAGTACGGCCACTACGCCTGGGGTATCGATTACTACAGCAAGACGATCGTGCATAATGCTCCCGTGCGGTTCGCGGTCTACGATTGGCATCGCAATCAAAAGCCGATTCGAGAAGAGGGCTACGCCACCGATCTGATCGCCGCCGAGACGGCGCGCGTCATCGCCCAAAGAAAGAAGGACGATCGGCCCTTCTTTATCTACACCGCTTTCAATGCCGTACATGGCCCCCTGAATCCGCCGCCCGGATTCAAAGGCGACCAAGAGGATCCGCTGGCCATCCGCGATGCCATGTTGGCCAGTCTCGACAAAGCCCTAGGCAAGATCCTTACGGCGATCGACGAGAATGGCTTTCGCGATAACACGCTGGTCATTTTCTGCAATGACAACGGCCCCGTGCTGGAAGCCATGAGCAAACCGTTCCGCGGTACCAAGAACACGACCTTCGAGGGCGGAGTTCGACAACCGGCCGTACTTCGCTGGCCCGGTCACACTAAGCCGGGAACGACCAGAGATGGACTGACGTTTATCGCAGACTTTTTTCCCACGTTTATCACGTTGGCCGGTGGCAAGCATGCTCAAAAGCGCCCCATCGACGGCCTCGACATGACCGGCATGTTCTTCGAAGACGCCAAGAGCCCTCGCAATGAGATCGTCTTTGACGTCACCGGCAGTGTCCGTCTGCCGACGATTCGCCAGGGCAAGTACAAGTTGATGGGCACGATGCTCTACGACATCAAAGAGGACCCGGACGAGTCGCAAGACATTGCCGGTCTGCACCCCAAGGTCGTGACCCGATTGAGCCGCCGTCTGGCTCAATTTGGCAAGCAGCGACCACCGCTAGGCGAAAAGCCACTGCTCATGGATCCGCCCTTGCCTTACGTGTATGGCTTGCAAGAGCAACAGGACGTGCCAAAGTGGTTGATCATGCACGTAAACGCGATCCGAGCCACTCAGCCCAAGACGTGGGCCCCGGGAGAAACCCCCTGGCCGAAGGCACCCATCGGCGCCAAGGCCAGCAAAATGGACGGACTGAAGGACGAAGCCACGAGAAACAAAGCAAAGTGAGCGGAAAAACTGGCGAAAGCAAACGCAACGAATGGCCACAGTCGCGGCCTTGCATGTTTTCTATTTTTAAGGCACACCCTCACCTGAGAGGCAAAGTCGTCGTTCACCACGCCGCAGAGCAGCAGACTCTACCTAGGGGATGCGCTAACCTCCCTCCGGGGGTTTTATGCTGCCGGGAAGCCGAAGTGAGTTGGCGCCGAATTGCCGGACACCCCAAGTGCTTAGTTTAGCGGCTAAACTAATTGCAAAGGAGTGTCACCATGACTGGGAAGTCTACTCGAAAGAAGCGTCGCTCCAAGCGGCGAGAGTACAGTGATGAACTGAAGGCGGAAGCCGTTCAGATGATGCTGGACGGCCATAGCGCCCAATCGGTGTCCGACAACCTGGGGCGCAGTGGAACGAATGTTCTTTACGGCTGGAAGAATGAGCTGCTTGTGGTAAACCGTTCAAGCCACCTTATGAACCCAAACCAACTCCCAAACCGAAGCCCAAAACAACTCCGTCGCGTGGAGCGGGAACGGGACATGACGGGTGAGGAGATCTGGAAAGGCCGCCTTGGCGGGACCTTCGGCGCATCGCCGATCTTGGTTGGAGAACGCATCTACGCAATCAACGAAAAGGGCCGCACGTTCATTTCCAAGGCCGATCCAGAAAAGTTCGTCCTGGTCGGGACGAATCAACTAGGTGACCATGTCATGGCCACGCCCACGATTTGTGGCAGACGAATCTACATGCGAGCCGCCACCGACGGTGCTTCGCGGCAAGAGATTCTGTAATGCCTGGGCAAGTAGGCCACTTTCGCCGAAAGTGGCCCGAAACACGGCCCCGTATCGAATTCGCGTAATGCGTGGGCGAACCTATCGTCGGTCGGTCATCTCCATGGGCAAATAAATACAGTTCGCCCCAAGGTTCACTTTCAGTCGGTGAGCGCTACGATTCCAATAGACGTTGCGCTTTCCGATGCGCTCCCGTCGCCACAGTCGTCCTATTGCCAGCGGTCTTTTCCTGGCTCTTCCGTCGGGTGGACGTTGTTCGTCCCACTCACTTACTCATGCACGACAGGACGCCCAGCAACGACTTCCGTCAACGTACGGTTTCGAGCAACCCGGCCCCATGCACATTTCGGATCGAGTTCAGAAACTGCTTGCCCGGCTCGGCCGCAAGCAGGTTGCCGTTGCCCAATTAGAGGCGGTCGGGCTCCCGTTGCGCATCATCAATTTGCTGGAAGAAAGCCTCGGTGTCGTATGGCTCGAAGAACTGCTCGTCCACACTCCGGACGAGTTGATGGAACGCGTCCCCAATCTTGGCAAGAAGAGTGTGCAAACGATTTTGCGGAGCGTGCAACGATTGGACGAATTAGCGGCTGGGCCCAATCAAGATCGGAAAACCTCTGTGCGTGCCCGCGAGGGTGAGCATCGAGGCGTGACTCAAAGCTTCGAAATCCGATAGCCTTCCGAATTGGCGTCAAACAATTCCGGCAACCAGCGTGCCCCGATTCCCGCCCGCTCGCTGATTGCGATACTGCCTTGCTCCACCTTGACCACTTCGTCGATCATGCGCGGATAGATCGTGGCGATATGGGCACGGACGGTCTCTTGATAGGTAACGCAGGGGACCGCCGCCGCGATGTTGAGTCCCGCCAGCAATGTCAGCGGCCCAGTGCAGTCGTGCATCAGCACGGGGATATTGTACAGTTGCGCCAATTCCGCGATGCGTCGAGATTCGCTGATACCGCCCACCCACGTCGGATCAATCATCACGAAGTCGGCGCCCCGGCCGTCCAGTACTCTTCGATAATCGTCGCGGGTGACCAGCATCTCGCTGACAGCAATCGGCACGCCGGCCTCGCGGCGGAACTGAACGATCGTGTCGATCGTGTCAGGTCGAATCACGTCTTCCATCCACAACGGCTGAACGTCGCGCATCGCGCGGGCAATCTGCAAGGACGCCGTCAAGGAAAAGAATCCGTGGCCGTCGAGCATCACGTCCATCTGTTTGCCAACACGGTCTCGGATGGCGTGAAACGCAGCGGTCCCGCGATCGAGATCGGCGGCGCTAATTCGCTGGCCACCGGATTCACGATAGACCGCGTCGAACGACCAAAGTTTCATTGCCCGATATCCGGCCTCCAGCAATTCTTCCGCCAAGTCGCCCGGCGCGTGAATGCTGCTCCAATTGTCTTCCAGGGGCCCAGGCTTACCCGGGTCGCCATGTCCGGGCCAACCCGAAGCGGCTGGCACATCCGAGCGGCGACGTCCATAAAACGGCCCGCCGCAACTGTTGTAAACCGGCACGGCATCGCGAACGGGACCGCCGAGCAGCCTCCACACCGGTTGTCCCGTCAGTTGTCCCAGGATGTCCCACAGTGCCAGATCGATCGCCGACAAGGCGCGCAACTCGGCCCCCGTTCCGCCAAACGGCGTGGCGCGCTCGTATAGAAAACGCCAGTGACTCTCAATCGCCGCCGCGTCGGAACCGAGCAGCCGGCGCGCCATCCAGTCGTGAATGACCGCGGCGGCAGCTTCGGGGATGTAGTAGGTCTCTCCGTGACCGACGACTTGTTGGCCATCGACCGGGCCGGCGTCGGTATGAATTCGCAACAACAGTAATCCGCCCATGTCGCCCGACACCAGCGATTCAACCGCCGTGATTCGTGGTCCCCGCGTGAATGCGTGTTCTTGTGTGGGGCCGGTCGCGCGATCTTTCATGTTCGTTTTTCGTTTCTAGCGGATGAACGCTTTGGTCGGCGGACGTAAAAAGTCTGCATGAACGATAAGATCAAGTTAACGCCAGGAACCGCTCGACGCGCTGCTCCACGATGTCCAAGCTCTTGTTCCAGAACTCGCTGCCGCTCAGATCATAGCCGAACGTCGATTGGACCGCGTCCTCGGCATCTTGGCAGCCCGTCGCGATCAGCAAGTCGCGGTAACGAGCGGGGAAGTCGTCGCCACCATCGATACCCAGCGCGTAAACTCCCAAGGACAGCAGATAGCCGAAGGTATAAGGAAAGTTGTAAAACGGATATCCGCTGATATAGAAGTGCAACTTAGAACTCCAAAAGCACGGATTCCAGCCGTCAGCCGACAGTCCGTCGAGATAGGCTCGCTTTTGCGCGTCGACCATCAATTCCGATAGCCGCGCTGCCGGAACTTCGCCTGCGGCCCGTTCGTTGTGAAAATCATCTTCAAAGATGAAGCGGGCGTGGATGTTCATCAGAAACGACACCGCGTCGGAGAGCATACCGTCGATAATCTCAACCTGCTCATGCTTGGAGTCCGACTGGCGTAAACGCTGCTCGCCCAACACGGCTTCGGCGAATGTGGATGCGGTTTCCGCCAGATTCATGGGGTAGTGCTGCAGCAACAACGGCTGATCACGTAAGACATGCGAATGATAGGCGTGACCCAGTTCGTGCGCTAAGGTAGACATGCTATCGGGAGAATTCGTGAACGTCATGAAGATGCGGGACTGCTTTTGTCCAGCGAAGTCCGTGCAGAATCCGCCCTGGCGTTTGCCGGCCCGATTCTCGACCTCAACCCAACGCTCGTCAATGGCTTGGCGGGCGAACTGGCCCAAATCTGGGCTGAAATCGCCGAATGCCTTGTAGATCAGTTCGCACGCCGCGTCATAGGAAATCTCATTGCCGCCGGTGGATCGAGTGGGGAAGGGCGCGGAGGTGTCGTACCAAGCCAGGTTTTCCAAGCCGAATGCCTCGGCTTTTTTCCGCATATAGCGCAACAGACATTCTTTTCGACTGTCCACGGCGTTCCACATGGCAGCCAGCGTCTCACGACGCATGCGATTCATACGGCAAGGCACTTCCAAGTGATCGAAGCCGATCCGACCATAGCGGGTGAGCCGAGTTCCGGCGATATGATTGAGAGCGTCAGCACAGGTATCGGCAACGCTTTCCCAAGAGCGATTGACGGCGAAATAGTTATTCTCTCGTACGGCTCGTTGAGGCGAATCGAATTGAACCTGGCCGACCGACTTGTCAACGAGTTGGCCACGCTCCATCACCTGAACTCGTAACTCGCCCGAGATCCGATCGTAGATGCGGCCCCAAGCATGGATGCCGTCCACCGCCAACTCGGCCGACAACATTTCTTGTTCCTTGGCCAGTCGAGTCTCGGCGTTGCGCCGACGGTCACGCAGATAGTAACTAATACGTTTCAATTCCGGTGAAGCCGATAAAAAGGTCTCCAACGAATCTTCACTTGCATCGCGCAGCGCAAACTCGACATTGGTTGCAATTTGTTCTTGCATTGGTTCAAGCGCCGAAAGCTGCCCTTCGATCTGTTGGAAGAGTTTGTTTTCGGCGTCGGCCGCGGCATGACAAGCAATGAATGACTCGACATCGCTGGCCGTGGCTCCCAGTTTTTCATACGCGGCTAGAAAGTCTGTCCACGTTCCAACATGGTCGGGTTGCCCGTCCACCGCGGGCAAGCTGGTTGATTGCCGAGCCAGACTCTCCAACTGCTGGCGAAACGAAGCGAGCAACTCGCGAAACGCATCCGTGGTGGGGTGCGGCAACAGTGAATCCAGGTCCCATGTCTGGGAGTGTTGTTCTTTGGTCGTCATGAATGCCTAATGTCTTCCGAGAACGAGAGATGAGAATGGTCTTTCCAACGACGGAGATAATCCTTGAGGAGGGAGGATTGCTCCGATTTCAAGCTGGTGTTTTGACGGTCAATTCTGGAGATTCGCGCTGACCCCGTCAATTACGGCAACCGGGAATATGCCAGAGGATTGGCGGCGAAATGCGATATCCGTTCACGGCAGCGTCTCGCCAAATCCAGCTTTTTCAGAATTACCCGGGGATCCGCCGCATCCGGACGTCGATGTGGCGGACCGCATCCTATACTTCCATGAGAAAAGCCCCGATGGTTCGAAAACCCTAACTGCCTAAGCCATCATGACGGAAAATCAACCAAAGCCGGTCGCGACGGGCACTGCTCGTCGGCTATCCATGATTCGGTACGTATTTTATGCACTGTTGCTCCTTAACGGACTGCTGTTGGCAGGTGTCCCGTTTGGTGAAGCCCAACGCCGCCTAGTGGAATCCGTCGCGCGAGCCAATTCCGCCGGCAAGTCGAAGCATTCCCAAGACCCGATGGCGATCGCGGCTGCGGTAATGCCACCCAAGCAAATCAAGAAAGACGTGACGGCGGAGAGCAAGACTGCGGCAGGCGTTAAGTCTGATGTCGCCATAAAAAAACCGGCGTCTGATATCGAATTGGAACAGCAAGCACCGAAAATCGAGAACCTGGATCAACTTATCGCCATCCTCGATGACGACCCCGACGAACCAAAGACCGTGGACACTCAGAGTCCGAGTCAGCTCGAGGAGACGATTCAACCTACGGAGAACATTGTCTCCCGCCCGGTGCCGGTTCCAGACGAATCTTCGGCGGACGACATGATTGAAACCATCGACCAAGATAAGGCTTCGTTAGAGATCGATACGCCGCCAAGCCAAGAACCGGACAAGAGGCTGCCCCAACTCGCGCAAAGCCCATGGAATTTTTTGGCGGAAGCGGTGCGCAATTACCAACTGACTGGAGAGAAGAACCCGGATCCTCCAAAGGTGAAAATCTTGTCGTTAACGAATCCGCGACCGTGGAACACGACAATACGCTTCGCGATCGACGGAGAAGTGCTAACCCTTCATCCTGGTGAGACGCTGGACTTCGACGGCGACCGCCGACACTGTATTCAGTTCCACTGCGGAGGTGATTTCGGCACTGCCGAGCACCTCTTTTCCACGGGCGACTACCGATTTGAGCCCACGGAGCATGGGTGGACGCTAGTTTCGCAAGCCGCAAAACCTGGCGCGTAGCCTTGAAAGATCGCTGCCCACGGCCGGTCCGGCCAATCAGGTTTTGATTAAGGCGCGGACAGCTTCCAGCGTTTTGCGATTCGTTCGGGGTGATTCGACGGGCTCCAACACCGGCAATTCGTTCGCTGGCAAGTCCTCGGATCTTACTCGAATTGGGCGATCTGCTGGCAGATCGATGGAGGGTTCTACTAGTTCGCTCGGCTTGAGTCGCAGTGCGGGCACCGGAGGATCCTGCGGCGAACGCAAATCCACCTTTTGATCGGATGGCGTATGCGTGAAATTCGGAGTGGTCAATCTGTTGTTGTCCACGGGCGACTCTCGGCCACTTGGCGGTGCTGGGGCAATTGTCGGTGATTCCGTAACAACGGGTGGCAGTTCTTGGTCCGGAAGCGAATTTTCCGGCAGCACGAGCAGGCCCGGAGCTTCCTCAACATTCGGCTCAAATTCGTCCGTTGTTACGCTGGGAATCCGCACGGTGGGAATGGACGGCAGGCTTTCAGGTCGAGGAGCGGGAAGCCGCACGGGAGTCGCGGGTGTACTTTCGTGCGATTCAAGATGTTGTATCGGGCCATCGACCGGGTGATGCGAACCGTGAAACTCGGGGGCCATCATGGGACCGCCACGGCCAAATCGATTTCCATACCGCTCGGGCTGGATGCGGTGACGGCACCGATCGCCATAAATGTCATATTCAATCGGGGCGTCGAATCCTTCCCATAGATAGCCGTGCGGGTGCCGCGGGCCGGGATGCAGGGAGGGAAGCGGAAAGGCTGTTTCGACGTCCGTGCTGGGACGATCGGAAGCAGCGTCCTCGAGCCGCACGTCCTGAGATAGCAGCAAGCCGGAAGTCGTTGAGATAGTTGCCAGAGCAATCCAGAGAGTCGCTGCACGCATTTTTTTGTCCCAGTCCGTTGAGTCGTATCGATAACTGTCCGTGCTGAATGTGCGGGTCGTGCGTCCAGCGTCCAAGATTTCCGTTCATCAAGCTGTGTTGAAGAGTGTCATCCTCGTCCTCATCGGCGAAAGGCGCGATCGCGATCTACTCTTGATCACGGGCGACTCAAAGACGGCAAGTTCGTGCAAATGCCCAAAGCAGTCTCTTGTACACTATTCGTGACAGCAGTCATCCGCCGCAGAGGGATGAGAGAGCCGGAATGCGGAATTGCCGTTACAAACCACGCGAAGCGGCGACGGATCTTACGTAGGAACCATGGTAATCGTCAGCGGCTAATTCGAGTCGGCCCAGCGGTTTGGTCGTTTCAGCGGGTGGTAACAGTTCGCCCTACTCTCCGGTGGGGCAGGCATCGCTGGCTTCGGTGGGCAGTGCGACCAAGAGTTTTTTCGTCATTGATGAATAGCGCCGAACTCCCAGCATCGCCAAAAACGTCAAGCCCACCGCGGCCATGTACGACATGGACGAGCTTGTGGGTGCCTGAAGTGCAAGAATACTGGAAGTCACCGTGGCCACGAAGACAAAACCCGCATAGCCAACCAGTCGCCGCGTAAGGCGTCGGCGCGTAACGGCGAGGCTGTGCGTGCGCAGCGCGTCCTGCGCGGTTTCATTGGCAATTTGCCGCATATCGCTGAGGCCTGACCGATTTTCGGGTGGCCGCGACGTGGGAATCACCTCGCCATCTTCCATCAAAGGAGGGGTTGGCTCGGGCTCAACCGGCGTATTCTCAATTGGTTCACTCTCGGGTGCCAGTTCGTCTTGAATGCCACTGCCCATGCGAGCCAACATTTGCGACATATATTCTTCGATCGAAACCTCGTCCTCTTCAGGTTCCTCCGAGATCGCGGGGGGGCCATCGTTTAAAGACTGTGACGGCGTGCCAAATGGACCTTGACCAGAATCACCGTCGCGCTCGGGACGGTGCATCTCCGTGGCGTTATCGCGGGCGCTGGCCGCAAGTTCCTGGGAGCTTAGTTGCTGAGTAACATTGGCGTCCGTCGAAGCAGGTCGCGAAGGCTCTTCGGCGTAAGGACTGTAATCCGTCATGGCAATTCGCTGCTGGACAATGAAAGGCTTGGCTAGAGAAGGACCAGACTTATGTAGGTCACGCGGGGACCCTAGTCAAACAGTTCGCGCGGTCGCGTCGAAACTACCGATTATGCGGGCTGCGGTGATCGCTAGACCAATTCAGTGACCGCTTCCTGAAGGCCCGGCCCGGCATCCGGTCCGACGCCTACGAACTTCGCCACGATGACCGTGATGTCGTCATCCAGAATCCCCCCTTGGGCGAAGGCGCGGGCATCTTGATAAAGCGTTTCGACGATTGCCTGAGCCGGCTGGTCGCGCAACTGCTTGACGCGGTCGATTAGCCGCTTCATGCCAAACAATTCATCTTGATCATTATGGGTTTCCAAGATGCCGTCGGTAACGAATATCAATATGTCGCCTCGCCGGAGGGCAATGTTACGCGACAGACTAAATGTCTCGCTGGAATCAATTCCAAGCGGCAAGCAGTTACTCTCCAAAATACGCGCGCGATGATGCGCGTCGATCAGCAACGCCTGATGTCCGGCGGCAGAATAGCAGAGCGTGTTGGTTTTGGGATCGATGCGGCAGCAAAACAACGTCACGTATTGGTCGGCTTCCGAATCATTGGCCAACAGCCAATTGACCGTCGTCAGCATTTCGTGGATGTCTCGATCCTGCATGGCGGCCGCCCGCAGATACGACCGCACCGTGGTTGCCAGGATCGCGGGGCCAAATCCATGGCCCGAGGCATCGGCCACCACAACTGCCAAACTACCGTCAGGCAGCGGAATGAAGTCGAAGTAATCGCCGCTGCAGTGTTCGGCCGGAAAACAACGCGCGGCGATCTCGAACCCGGGAATCGACGGCGCGGCTTCGGGCAACAGGTGTTGCTGAATGCGCTGCGCGGCTCGCAGTCCCTGTTCCATGCGACGTTGCATGGTAATATCCAAGGCGACTCCGATCGTTCCGACGATGTCGTCATTCGCGTTGCGCAGCGCCTCGACGTAAAAATGCGAAAAACGCTCTCTCCAGTGCACAACATCCGAACTTGCTGTTCCATCCAAAGCCCGTTGGTGCATCGAAAGCGGGTCCTTTTCCGATCCGCTGGTCTGAAAGAATTCCTCGACCGTCGACCCCAAAATCTCTTCCTGTTCCAAGTCGAGATCCCGAAGTCCGCCTCCAACCGCCGACGTCAGCTTCAGTTCTCCGTCAGTGGTCCAGAGTATGGCGGGAATTTGCCCGGTCAATAATCGCAATCGCGATTCACTCTCGCGCAGGTGTTGCTCGACGCGGCAACGCTCAAAAGCGTAAATGATCGACCGCACGAGCAAGTTGGCGTCGACTTCGCCCTTGACCAGATAGTCTTGAGCGCCGGCGCGGACCGCCTCCCGAGCCGTCTCCTCGTCACCCAAACCGGTCAGCACCACGACCGGCAACGCGGAATTGGCTTGCCGCAGTTCTCTTAGCGTTTCCAGCCCACCGCTCGCCCGTAGGTTCAGATCGAGCAGAATGACATCAATGTCACCCGACCCCAACCGCTCGGCGTTGGGCAAGAATTCAACATGCTCCAACACAATCGCGTTGGGGTCGTAGTCCTCCAGCAAGGCTTCGATGAGGCGGACATCAGCAAGATTGTCCTCGATGATCAATACTTGCAGTGGCTTAGAATTCACCGAATCCCTCCCGCCGACGGGACACAGGGTTCAACGACATAGCAACACGCTTGGTGATTTCCGCCCGAGATCGCGGCTTAGGAAATGTTGCCTTCTTCTTCCAAAACGATTTCGGTATAGATATCTTCAATTTCGTCGACAACTTCATGACATGGCCCTTCCCCTTTCGAAAAACGCTTACGCGCTTTTAGAAACGCCTCGTCGACAACGTGGTCCGTCCCGCCCAGGGTCTTCAAGTAGTCGCGCAATGTCCGCTCGGAGACATCCCGTTTGACAATCGAATCGCCCGTCGAGGCGTCGGCAAGAATGAAGCGTTCCTGGCCGTCCTTTACGCCGACTTTGGTAACAAGCACGTTCATGGCAATCCCTTGAAACGACGGCAGACTCAGAATCAGCGTCTCTGACCAACGGGCTCAACTACCCGGCTCCCATGGGATCCAGGGGAAAGGACTTCACTGGTAGTCTAACCTCTGTGGTAAGAATGTCGCAACCGAGCGATGGGCCGAATTCCCCACCCAAACAGTTGTTTCTTCCATCCGAACGCGCCAGATCATTCCCACCACGCACCAAAACGTCAACGGCTGCACCTAATCCGTCCAAGACGCCGCAGAGTTCCGCCCGCAGCCGCCCTATTCACGACTGGCACGAACAGATGATCCGCATCAAGTTCTACCAAACAAAGAATGTCGCCACGATGATCAAGGAGCGTCTGGTCCATTTCGTCAACGGTTCTCACCGGGGCGCGTACGCCCTCGCCGAATGAATCAACAGCAAAGACACCAGCATCAAGCGACCCATCAGGGTGAATCGAAACAACGAAAACTTTCAAGCCGCAACGGCGTCAACTACGGGGGCCAGCAACTCTAGCAATACCGTTGCTGGAAGCCTTCCATTTCGCGCCCATCACAGAGAATCTCGCGGAGGTGGGCTTGCAAGCTGCCAAGCGGAAATTTACATTTCATCAATACCACCAACGGAAACCCAGTCGAATTCAACATGCACCCCTAGCTCAATTGGATAGAGCATCGGTCTACGGAACCGAAGGTTAGAGGTTCGAATCCTCTGGGGTGTACTCGACTTACGAAGAATCAAGATCGCCTGACACTCAACTAACACTCAATTCCGAGTGTAATCTCGTGTGGCGTACCTCCAGCGGCGAACGTGTTTTGCAGGGGCCTGAGGCGAACCTCTTTCGTGAGATTCTGGGGTATGTAGTCGACCAAATTCAACTCGCTTTGGACTATCCCGATTGCCCCTACGAAGTGGGCATCGAGGTATTCGACCGACTTCAGCCAAACCAGCAACTGGTTGTATTGACTGAAGTCTCGGAGGCACTGTTGGATAGCTCAGTTCGCCCGCCCGATCTAACCGCTGTACGCGAGGGCACGGCAGCAGTGATTTATCAGGAACTGGAGCATTGTATCGAGTTCGAAATCGAACTCGACGAGGAGCCCCGTCTTCGGTCGCTGGTGTTGGACGCTTGGAAAAGTGACCAAGAGTCGCTGGGCGAATTAGAGGCTGATGGCTTTACTGTGCCAGAACCAGCCTCGGACGATCTGTCCAAATGGCGAGAACTAGTTGAAGATCTGGCCGAACAGGTGTTTTGGGATTGCGATTGGGAGATGGAGACAGAACTCCTCGACAGTCCGCCACTCCAATCTGGCATGATGCGCAAGTTCATGGGGATAACCGATGACTATTTTCAGCAGATTGTGGCTGATCCGCCAGATAGTCAATTGTCTCAGTTGCATCGCCGTCTGAAACAGCTCTGCGGAATTTCTGGTCAATGAGCCTCGCCCCTTTTTTTCTGGGGAAGTTCCGGCACATATACGTCGTCCATCGCCCGCTTCATCTTGCTCGCCATCTCGACGTATCGCATGGTGGTCTGAATGTCCTTGTGCCGCATCTTCTTTTGCAGGACGGGCAAGGGCAGTCGGTCACAATTTTCGGTTGCGTAGGCTCTTCGCAGGTCGTGCATGCCGTACAAGTGACACGTTGCCGTGCAATCGTGCTTGCGCTGAATAATACACGGCAAGTGGATTCCCGCAGCCCTCTGGATTCGATGAAATTGGACGTCGAACGTGCGGATGTCGTGCGTCCAAGGAAACACTTCGGAATTGAACGAGGGAATACGCCAAATGTGATCTAGCGTGACTGCCGGTAAGAAATCAACGTCGTCGCGACTGCCTTTGTTGTTCTGCGCGCGCGTCGTAATCTGTCCAGTATCCTGATCGAGATCCTTGCGGCAAAACAACAGTATCTCCTCCTTCCGCCATCCTGTCGTCATTGCGAACATGATCACCGCACGCCACCATTCCGATGGCTCAAACGGCAATCGTTCCGGCATTGTCGCCACTTCGCACGCTTGATAGATCGCCTCGAAATGCTCTCGCGTCACCGGTCGAGGCATGGCTTGAGGAACCTTGATCCTGCGGAACTTGGGAACCTTTGCCAAATATTCCCAGTCGTGAGCGACGTTCAGCGCCGCGCGAATCGAAGAAAGCTCCTTCTTGATGGTGTATTCTGAAACGGTCGAGTTGGGCTTGCGTCCAGGCTCTGTGCGTCGTTGTGCCACGAACGCGTCAATGTGGGATGTCTTAATGCTGTCGACGAATTGTGGCTTTAGGATTTCCTCGAAACGGCTGAGGGCGTTGACGCACTCGGTGCGACTGCGCGGCTTCAGGTTGCACAACACGCGGTCCTTGTACTCTGCGCGGAATTGCTGCCAACGTTTTCGCGATCGACGCTGATACGTGCCGGCGGCCAGTTCGCCCTCGGTCTTCTTGCGGAACTTCTCGGCCATGCTCTTGCTGCCAATCCGCTTCGACTTGCGTTTGCCATCCGGATCGATCCATCCGACCGACCACGGGCATTTTGCCTCGCCGAGTTTCTTCTTCTGTTTGTAATCTTGAAACAACCAAGCTCTCATGGTGTTCTCCTGTATCTAATCGCAGCGCAGAAAAATGGGAGGAACGAGCAACCCGAAAAGAAGGAGAGATGGCAAAAGAATCGCCCGAGAATAGAATAGCATGCAGCCATTGAGTGACCCTCTCATACAGGGTTGCATAGTGGTTAGAGCCGTAGGGGTGTTGCTGCACCCTTGCGGCTCGTCCTTATTTATACCCAACAAGACGCCCAACACAATTACAAAACTAGGTGGAAATTCAAACACGGTTTTGCTGCAAGAATCGCTTGAGTTCATCTCGACTGTAAACGATACGTTTGCCGACCCTACTGCCTTGAATCTCACCGCGCCGGCGACAATCGCGAAGTGTGTGCGTTGCAATTCCCAGAAGCGTTGCGGCATCCGATTCCGGGTAGGCCATTCGACTGTTCAAACGCGCGTGATCAGATTCGACTTGCTCAAGCACTTCAACAACGACCGCTTGAACAATTGGGCGAATGTCGTCGGGATCAAATTGAAGCTTCATGGTTGAACAGGCTACTGAAACAGAGAACCATTTGAGTGTAACCGACGATCCGGCGCGGGATTGGGTCGAAGAGGAGGAGGCATGAGAAACTGGGGTAAGTAAAAAGAAGGCTTCCATGCCATGATGGTGGTGGCGTTACAAAACCAATCTCCTCCA
>JAJDEH010000388.1 GCA_029259935.1 Planctomycetota bacterium | reverse complement strand
TTGATCCCGCAGGTAGCACCACGGTAGCACCAGGGCTTTTTCAATCGCCGTTTTTCGAGGCTTATCAAACCGCTAGAAACCGCGGTTTTTCTCGAATAAAACCGCGAGCGGAGGGCAAGGGATTCGAACCCTCAACCGGTTTCCCGGCACCTGATTTCGAGTCGGTTGCGCGAATGGCGCAACTGGCGAACGGGTTTGGAGTTGCGTCGCAGCGAAAATCGCGGGGTGCCCGTATTGGTGCCGTCGAGTTTGCAGCGATTTGCACGGAACCAGGTCGGTGCTTGCCGGGCGCACGCCTCGAACTCGACGTGACGTTCGCCGACGGGCACAGGCACTCGGCGGTCGCCACATTACGCCGTGCGGCCTAGCGCTCTCCTTTTCATCGCGGCCATCGCCCCGTGACCTGTCCTCGCCGCGCGCCGAAGCGCTTCTCCAAGCATTGCCACCGCCAAATAGTCAATGGACATCCTGCATCGCCAGCGCCGATGCCAGTTCACGGCCACAAAAACCATCGGGTTGGGTTAGATTCCGGCCCCAGTGAGCCAAAAACATCATTCGCTGGCCCCGCACAGCCGGTCTCGCCGTTGCGATCCTCGTGTCATCTAACAGACTGTTGAAGTATTGAGTTGCGTAGCCCAAAGGTTGGGGTGCTAGCTGCGAAATCCACGGGGTTCACGCAGCTAGCCATGCTGGCGTTCGGAATACTTCAACACGCTGCTAAAGCACGAAGGAAGCCGCAACGACGAATGCGAGAAGTATCGGATAGACGATGCGCGACCAGCGGTCGATCCGCTCGGCCAACTTTTTCTTTTCGCCGCGAATCAGGGCGGTGTTTGCCACGGTCTGAATCAAGCCCGCAAAAACCGTCAGCGTCGAGATCAGAATGAACCGGTCCATGCGCGTGACATAGGACACGCGCGGCAAGAGCACGGCGATCGCAAACAGATAGGCCACTAACGTAAGAAACGATGACGTCGAAATACCGATGTTCGTGCCGGTTTGCTCAGGGTCGATCCACCGAGGCAGCCAGGACATGATGACGATCAGACATAAGGGAACGATGACTTTCAGGATGTAGTAGGTTGCTTGGCGAGCAACGTCGATCTTCAGTTCGTAGCCGGCCACGCCGGCATCTCCCTGGACAGGATAGTAGGGTGCGGGTGATGCATTCCACGACACGATATCGAAGTCCGGGAGTGAGAATCTGCCGGCGATGCCGGATGACCTCCCGGCCTCGTTTACAAGAGGAACCATTTTGACGTGCTCTTCCGAAAGACTCGCCGCGACAATCTGGAGTGACAACTCCTGTTGGTCGAATGGAAAGTCTCGCAACTTCAAAGGCTGTGAGAATCGGCCCCACATTTTTTGACGATAAATGACCGTGCCATCCGGCCGAATCTCAACCGATTCGGGATAGGACTTCCACGCCATCTGCTGGCCGATGATGGTCAGCCGCGGATTCCATACGTCGGTCAGCCCGCGATGCATCGGGCCAGGTCCCTTATGGCGCAAGAAAGGGTTTTTCCATCGGGCCTCGAAATACACGCTGGCTGCAAAGCTTTGATCGGCGGAATTTACTTCGTCGACATCGATCACATAGACCGCGATCTGGACCTCTGTCGGTTCACCCCAGATCGTCGGACGTTCCAACTCGGGCTTCGGCTCGTCGACGAGCACCGAGGGTTTGACCTCTTCGGCCGCCTCGGCGCCGGCGGGTTTGGGCATAGCCGTCCCTGGTGCCGCATCCTCTCGCCAAACGAGCGGCGGCGTCCACCCGCCGGCATAGGCTTCGGGCTTCGGCCAATACAGACGCATGACCAGGTAGAACGGTCCCTGCGGCGCGGGGAGCCAATTCGCTGCCTTCTCTCCCGCGGGCGCATCATGCTGGATGAATAGCGTCAAGCCGCCGTCGGCATCGCGCGTTAGCGTTGGAATCGTGGATGAATTGATCCCGTAACGGCTGATGGGATTCGCGGCCAGCGACTGGATTTCGCTGTCGTAAAGCGTAATGGACCAAAACGCGTTGACCGGCGGCAGGTCATCCTTCCCAAACTTCAGAGTGTAGTCCGCACCGCTGGCGTCGAGCGGCTTTCCCTCGGCATCCGATAAATACAGCGTGTACAGTGCTTCCTCTTTTGAATTACCGAATCGCCCAAGCTTCGCGGCGACGGCCCGCTTGATGTAGTCGTTGTCGAGAAAGTCGCGCGTGCCGACGACTTCGGCCACGTTCAGCGTCGACGTGCTGGCCGCGATCGCAGCTTCGCCATCCTCAATTCCCTGTTTCAACGCCTGCTGAATCTCCCGACTCATTTCGGCCGAACTGAAGGGCGCATCGCCCGATAGGCCAATTCGCGCGAATCGCGCCATGAGTTCGCGCTCCGACGCGTGAGGCGAACAGAATTGCAGCAACGTGCTGAGCGTTGACAAGAACTCGATATCCGTAGCGCCCGCCGCCCCGGGCTGAGGTAATTCGGCCGTCGTTGCCGGCGCGGGACTCGGTTGAGCGAGAAACTCACTCAGCGACTGGACAGTGAACCGCGCGCGGATGTTCTTGACGTTCTCGATATCGTCCGGCCCGCGCCATTGCGTGCGATAGATCGCCAGCGCGAACGCCGTTTCGCAGCGGATGACCTTGCTGACGTTCGCGGGTGCGTTGCCCTGCCAGCTCGGACCGACGATCAAGTATCGGCCGGCTCCATTGCCGGTCGCTCGTGAGCCGATGTAATCGAACGTGAAATTGTACAGATCGATCAGTTGGATCGAGTAATAGCGCTCTTTCTCGACGTCCGGAACGCCGAGTACCACCGGCTCGGTCCTCAAATCCATCCACAAGAACGAATACGGCGTATCGACGTTGGGCGTAACCACGCTCGTGTCGGCCGGCGTAAAAACCTCGTCTTGGTGCTTTAGCGTATTGAGGGGAGCTGCGTATTCCTTGCCATCCTTTTCGATCGCAAAGGCATGCATCGACCTGTAGTTTTCGGCAATCGGAAACCCGTATATGTACGCTTCTCGAGCGATCGCCCGGACCTCAGCCACCGTAAGCTCTTGCCCCCGGGCGGCGGTTGACCATACAGCGACCACGGCCGCAACGGCGCACAAAAGGCACTCAAACCGCAGCCGCTGTGGCGAGAAACAATCGTTACCAAAGCCACGGCGATTCGATCCATTGCCCAAATGCATACGGGAATTCCTGTTTCACAAGCCCGAATACCGCGGGATTGCTTCCTCAGGTAAATGGCCACCTTGCCGATCTTGCCGGTTGCCACCAAGCGCTTCAAAACCGGCCAGGGGTTGTTGGTTGCATGATGGTCGCTGGCGTTACGATTGGCAAGAGTTGTCCGGTTCGGTGGTCGGTTCTGGCGCTCACTGACAGTGTGCTGCGCGAATGACGTAAACGCTTGCCGGGTTTGGCGTTTGGCGTTGCGGCGGGCGGTTTTCGCGGGGTGCCGATATTGGGTCCGGCGAGGCAAGGCGGCGTGAGTGCAACGCGGATGCTGGCCGATTCTCCCTGTCGCGGTGCGCGCCGCCGGCGAATTCGCCCTTCCCTGCGAGGCTCTCGCTGCCTCGACATCGCAAAACGACCGTGCATCGCCGTGCATTTCGCTCGCTATTCGCCGCCGCTGGTGCCTCGAATTCGCGCGATCTATTTCTTGCACAGGTCGCTACTCGACTTCCTCAAAATCGTTCAGTACCCAAGTCTTGTCGATGTAACCTTCGAGCGGACCGTAGAAACGAAAAACGACGAAGAATCCTCTATTTGGATCAGTCTTGATCCAGTTCTTTTCGTTGGCTCCTCTGGGCAACTTTGCACCAAAATGAACATCCACCGAGCCATCGCCGTTGACCTCGGGATCGCGCATGCTGCCGATCGTGATATTGCCACCCGAATCGAGCAGGCTGCGGCTGGTCGGATCGTAAGCCGTGACGGCCCAAAAACGTTTCACAGGCGGCTTTGCCGGGACTCGAAAGCGGTAGGTCTTGTCACCGAGAAGGTACTTGCCCTGCTTATCACGGAAGCAGGTCAGATAGGCCGTCCCAACTCCTGGCGTGGTCGAAAGCAAGTTTGGCGAAACGCAGATCGCCTGGTAATGCCAGAGCGTCCGGGCATCGATGTCGTTGTGACCACGAAATACAAACTCGGTGTTGCGGACGAACATCTTCTCCCAATGTCTGTTCGGCCAATAGTTGATCTCCGGTTCCCGCGACGCATAGGTGATGGCTCGCGACATAGCGACGCCCTGCATAGCGGCCTGTTCGAAAACCTCCTTCATCCGGTCATCCGGCTCAAAAGGCTTGCCTTTCTCGATGCCCAAAGTTGCAAGACCGCCGAGTAGTTCCTTACTGAACAACTCGCTAGGTTCGTGTTGAATGACTTCGTTAAGCAGAGTGAAGTAGGATCCATCTTCGGGCGGAAGCGTATTAGCCCCATTGCCGGAACAGTTGACTGCCTTGCCCTTGCGAGTCGGATCGCTCAGCGGATAGACCTTGAGACGGGCCTCGAACCACTTCACGGCTTGGTCGCCATTGCCGATCTCGCCGAAGCCACGCATCATCGCCCAGATCCGGTAACTGGGCGAGTGAAAAACAAAGTAGCCCTCGGGTTCGTCACCCTTGTAACCGGGCGGAAGAAAAAGATACTTGCCACCCTTTCCTTTGTCCGGTCCCGTGGGACCGAAGTCGGTCAGGTACTTGAAGGCGGCGTCGTTAGCATTGCCGTACATCCCAGGTGGGATCTCCACCACCGTCGGGCCATCGATTTTAAGATCGATCGAGGCAAATGCGTAAACGGTGATATCGTTACCGGTGAGATAATTTTCGCTCGGCTTCATGAAATCAGCCTCGACCCCGATGTCCGACGATGTCTTGAACCCGAAGTCGCGCACCTGCGATTTGACGATGGTGTAAAGCGACATCGCAGGAAAGAACTCCATGTAGGCCTGAGTGGCCCGCTGGAGATCCAGTTCGTCGTAGAGTCTTCGTGTCGATGCTTCGTCGGGGAATGCCCCTCCTTCGAACGAGAGTCTTCCAAAGTTGGTTTCGATTACGGCGGGTGCCGGCTTGAAATCCTTGGATGTCTGATTCTTTCCTGCGGATTCAAAAAGGTTCATCGACTCATCGCCCGTATCCACAGCCTGTTGTGCCAGCGCGGGATCTACCAGGCAAAAGGCCGCAATCACGGCCAAGCTTGCTGTGACACTTTGTGATATTTTCATTGTCACCACGATGGGTCTGAAACCCTCGCCTTCAGGCGAAACCTTTAGGTTTTACGGTTGGCGAGCCAGATTCGGAGTTACGAATGACATCGCTTGGCGCTGCTAGTGAACGATTTGGGCGACTGTGCCAGGCAGTTGATCCTACGACGGCGATTTGCCTTTCCGCAAAAACACGGCAGTGGTTTTGGGATCCCTGTCGTGAGCGAAGGACTTCAGTCCGTAGCTCACGATTCCCCAAACCTACCGGCTTCAAGCCGGTAGTAGTTTAGTTAGTGTTCCGTTGCTGATTATTGTCTCGAGAGTGAATGCCTGGATCTGCTTCCATAGGCAGACTACTGCATGCTACTGAACCAGTTCGATCTCGCCGGGGCGCCAGGTCTTGTCGATCCAGGCTTGCAGAGGGCCGTACATCCGCAGGCCAATCCACCAACTTTTGCCGGGTATCGTCTGCAGCCAGTTGCCTTCCTGTCCTTTGGGAGGTTTCGGCGCGAAGTAAATGTCCCACGACCCGTCGGCGTTCTGCTGCATGCCTTCGGTCTGGCTGCCGAGCGTCGGAAACTGCTGGTTGGTTTGCAGTTGCGAACGGGTTTGAGTGTCGTACATCGTCACCGCCCAGAAGTCTTTCACCGGAACATTTGGTGGTAGATTCAGCTTGTAAGTCTTCGCGCCATCAAGCACTTTGCCTTCTGAATCGAGCATCGCGAGTCCATAGTCCGAGCCTTTTCCAGCGACTGTCACGGCCATCGCTGGGGAAACGCAGATGTAGCCGAAGTGAAACAAGGCGCGAGCGTCGAGATTGTACGCACCGTTTCTTTCGAACCCTGTATCCTTGCTGGCGTAAGCCATCACCCATGCGCTTTCCTTGCCGTAGATAAAGTTGCCCGGCTCTCGCGGGAAGTAGCTGATCGCACGGGCCGCGGCGTTGCCGATGGCGGCGGCATCGGTCAGGATCGCCTTCATGCGGGCGTCTGGGTTGAAGGGCTTGCCCTTCTCGATGCCAATAGCGGCCATCATCCCCTTGGCTTCCGCGCCGAGGTAATCATTCGGTTCATTCTGGATCAAGCCGTGCAGTTTCTCGAAGAAGGTGTAATCATTGGGCAAAATTGTATTCATCGTCTTGCCTGATACGTTGATGAATCCCATCTCTGGAGGCGCGTCTCTGCTGGCGAGCGGATAGACCTTCAGGTTGTCACGAATGTTGGCTGAGGCGGCCGGGATCGCGTTTTCTAGTGGCAGGCTCTTGTCCAGATAGCCGCGCATGAATACCCACACACCGCTGGTTTTCGAGGGCACAACGAAATATCCGTCAGGCACATCGCCCTTGTGACCCGGAGGCAGAACCAGAAACTTGCCTCCCTTGCCCTTGTCAGGTCCGGCCACTCCAAGATCGGTCATGTACCGGAAGGCCATGTCGTCCAGGATGCCCAGCATGCCTGGGGGCAAATCGATGACCGTCGGTCCATCCTTCGCCAGGTCAAGAAAACCGACGGCATACATGGTCGAAGTGTTGCCCGTCAGCAGGAGGGACTTTGAATCCATCAGGTTGTCCCAGATACAGATCTTGTTGCAGGTGTCGGCGCCGACCGATGCCTGACCTTCGCGGAGAGTGTGGATCGACAGCATCGGAATCGAGTTGATGAAGACGTTCACAGCCCGCGAGCGATCGAGATAGTCGTAGACCTTCTCGACCGTTTTCGGCTGTGGAACTCCGTCGAAGTATTCGAGCGTGCCGATCGACGTTTCGACCTTGTCCTGAGCCGTGATTTGCGGCGGGATCGGTGTGGTCATTTTCAATTTGGGCGATTGGGCACAAAGCGGAACGGCGATGATGCCCGAGAGTGCAACTACAATAAATGGAACTTTCATTTTTGAACCACTATTTTGGATTTGGAGAATCTCGGAATAAGGCAAAACCTATTTCACTTTCTTAATCTTGTTCATCGGGAAGGTCTGATCGAGGTAGCTCTGCTCGGGACCGTAGAGGCGTAGGTATACGAAAAAGGACTCACCTTCGTTCGTCTGTATCCAGTTCGGCTCCTTGTCTTCTGGAGCGGTCGGGCCGAAGTAGAGATCAACCGATCCGTCATCGTTCTTGATCAGTCCCTCAGTACGGGACGAGCGGTCCGATCGTTTCGAGTCATTTCGGATGATGAGACGGTTCTTGATGTCGTAGACGGTCACCGACCAGAAGTTGGCTGCCGGTGGATTCGGCTCGATGCGAAGCTGATAGCGGTTGCCTCCCATCAGGGCGTTGCCATCGAAGTCGTAATAGCTGCCGAGGTAGGACGACCCCTTGCCAGCGACCCTTGACACCATTCCCGCTGAGGTCGTTGTGGCCTCAAAACCGTAGGAGGCACGCTCGTTGAATTGGGAGTAGGTCTTCAGGTCAATCTTGGGATTCATGCCCGCCATGGCGTCTTCCCATCCCGAGTCGCCGCGGTATAAGGCGGTCGGAAACATCTCTTTGGTCTTATTAAAGGAGATCGCCTGCGACATTGCCATACCCACATCCAGTGCCCGCTGAAAAACGCCCTTCTGCTGTGGGGACGGTTGGAAGTCTTTGCCCTTTTCGATTCCCAGATCCTTGAGCCACGCGTAGAAGAAGCGATCACGTTCTGCCATCGGCTCCCGTTGCACATACTCGTTCACGAGTTCCCAAAAGCGGATGTCGCGAGGTTGAGTGTTCAGCGCGATTTCCTCACCCGGTTTTGGAGCATACTTGATGAACTTCGTCTTCGGTGGACTCGCTGCTTCCGAGAGCTTGTATGCCTGGACTGCTGTTCTCAGCTTCTCCACTTCTTTGCCTGTGCCAAGTGCACGGTAGAAATAGAGTACGAGAAAGGTATCCGACTGAACAATCTCCCCTTCGAAGTCCTTCGGGGACTTCTGCCCGGGGCCAACCAGCAACAATGTTTCCGCTTTGCCCGAACCGATTTCTTTGATCGGTTGCATCCAGGCGTCGTTGACCACGCCATAGATTTCTCCATCAGGAAGATCCAGTACCACGGGCCCTGTCTTTGACAAGTCCGACATTGCGATCGTGTAGGGCGTAGTCACGTTCGCAGTCATGAATGGATAAACGCCATCGTAACCATCGCACAGATTGAAGAAGACGTCGTCCTCGCTCATCTTCTGGTTACTCAACATCGCCGGATAAAGCGTGTAGAAGTTCATCATCGGCATAGCCCAGGTGACCAATTGGGTGGCGCGCTGCAGGGCGAGTTGCTCGTGCAGCTTGCTGGCCGTTTCCTTCGTGATGGTCTGGTCCTGAAAGGTGAGTTCTCCGACGTAAGTGTTCTGAGAGGTCTGCGCCGGGGCAGAGGAAACAAGAATCGCGACGAGAAGTATCGCTGCGCAGCTGGATTGTGCATTGGTTTTCATGATCGAGCTTCTTTGAAAGTGAGATAGACTCGAGTTCGCGACGAAGATCAATTTACGACCGCTGGATCACCGATTCTCCAGCTCTTGTCGTACCATGCTTTGGTCGGGCCATAGATGCGCCACAGCATGTTCCAGCCTTTGTTGGGAACGGTCTGGAGCCAGTTGGCTTCCTTTCCGGACGGCGCCTTGGGGCCAAAGTAGATGTCATAGGAACCGTCCTCGTTCTTGACCAAGTCTTTTTTGTTGCTGTCGATTCCCGGGAACTGCTGATCGGTCTGCAGTTCGGAGCGGGTCTGGTTGTCGTAGAGCGTGAATGACCAGAAGGATTCCATGGGCACATTTGGCGCCACATGTACCTTGTAGGTCTTGCCGCCATCGAGCGCGTCGCCCTTGGAATCCATGTAGGCGACGGCATAGATCGACCCTTTGCCATATGGCGCTTGCGTCATTGCGGGCGTGATCCCGGTGGCGTAGAAGTGAAAATAGCTGCGGCCATCCAGCACTCGAGCACCCTTGTCGAGGAACTCATAGCTTCCGCCGGGGAACGGCGTGCTCCAAACGCCTTCGCCCGGGTAGAAGTAGAACATGTCGTCACGTGGCCGTGCCGTCAGGGTGCGAACGGTCACCGCGCCCACATCCGCTGCCTCTTGAAGGATCTTCCGCATCCTTGCGTCAGGTTTAAATGGCTGTCCCTTCTTGATGCCGATGGATGCGAGCTGTCCCAAAATCTCTGGATCTTGCCCTTCGCTTGGCTCAGCCTGAACGACGTCGTTGATCTCTTCGAAGATGTGGTAGTCTGTCCGGTGGATCGTATTGAACGTCTTGCCGGACACGTTGATAAAGTTCATCTTCGGCGGATTGTCTTTTTGCGAAAGCGGATACATTCGGAAGACCTTCTTGGTGGTCTCCACCGCTGGCTTGGGATCACCGTCCACCTGAAAACCTCGCCAAATGACCCAGTTGCCGTAGGTGTCGGACTGAGCGACGTGAAAACCGTCGGGCACGTCCCCCTTGTAGCCGGGAGGCAGGATCAGCAACTTGCCCCCCTTGCCTTTGTCTGGTCCGGCATTGCCGAAATCGGCGACGTAATGAAACCAGTGACTATCGATGATGCCAAGAACATTCGGCGGTGTTTCGATTACATAGGGCTCATCCTTCATCTCGAGCCAAGCGACCATGTAGACGGACGTGGTGTTCGGCGTCAGGAATAGCGTCGTGGAATCCATAAGAGTCTCGAAAAGCAGCGCCGTTGTGTTGGGCGGGCCGAATTCAAGTATCCCCTTTCGCATGCCACCCATCGAGGCAATCTGAATACTGTTCAGATAGGCCTGCACGCCACGTTGGAAATCGAGGTTGTCGTAAATCTTTTGCGCCGTCTCTTCGTCGGGTACTCCGTCGAACAGCTTCAGTGTGCCCAGACGCGTCTCCAGCCTATCCGGGGTCGCGATCCCCGGCGGAACCTCCGTCATCATCTTCATCCTGGGTACCTGTGCAATTCCGGTCAAAGTGATCATTGAGCCGACAAACAACGCCAGCGCCGATGCGATCGCCGTTTTTCGTTTCATGCTTGTGCCTTTCGATGCGTTTAGGAGGTCTTTGATTTCGATGGCTTCGCGGGCTCGACTCGACTTTCGGAAGCAGAGGCAGCCCTCGCCTTGTCGCCGTACAGCGTCGATGTCCACACTCGGAGAATCGCTTCCCGAACCGAATCCCGGTTTCCCCGCGGGCGGCGCCCAAAGTGGTGAATCAGTAAATAGGCATCCATGCGGTTGAGGGCAGTGGCTACAGAGCGAGCGTCAAACGGCTTGATTAAGCCTGCGTTTTGATGTTGTTCGATTCGATGAGTAACCGCGTCGTCGAAGGCTTTCAGGAAACCGGCCCACGCTCTTTCCAGCCGCTCATCCATGGGAGCGGCGTCGGAAACAGCCCGCAAGATCGGGCCCTGCTGATAGCAGACACGCACCAGTCCTTCCATCGTTTCTTGGAGAAGCCGGACGGGATCACCTTCTCCATGCAACCAGGGCGTGGCGATATCAAGGATGTCTTCTTCCATGCCGCGGAGCAGCGCCTCCATTAGGTCGTGGAGATCCTCGAAGTACTGATAGAACGCCGGTCGGCTCGTTCCGGAATTGGCCATCAACTCACCGACCGTCAAGTCACGGAACGGATGCGTCCAAAGAAACGTCAACGCGGCATCGAGAATCGCCTGCCGAGTTCGCTCGGACTTGCGCAACGCAGAACTGTTCCGAGGATCGTTGCGGCGACGAGTCTGATTCTGTTTCGTAACTGACATGACGTCATAATGTACTGACGTAGAGACAAAAATGCAAGCGGCCGTCGAGTTGCCCGCAGAACTTGGAGAAGGTACGCCATTGTCCGTGCGCCGACGCCGCGCGAACCCTTTACGGAAAAACGCGGCTCGTCTGTAAAGTTTTGCGGACAGGGCAAACCGTGACGCTCGCCTAAAACCTAGGCCGCTCAGCGCGACGGATCAAATCTGAAAAAACGCTGTAATCGGAACGACGGGAGAGGCAATACCGAGCCTCTAGGCGATTGACCTTGCATCAAGTTCCAGACGAACGACGAATAGCTAAGAAGAGTTCTCGGCGTCGCGGCCGAACGCCCAAATGAATGAACGAATGGATACCATTCCATGTTGCGAGCGACTGTGATTCTCGTGTTCTTCGCGGCGATGCCGTTGATGGGAATTGCGCAGAATCCAGAGTACCCTCATGGGGATGGGTGGAACGAAGCTGGGCCAGAATCGTCATCCGTACTCTTCGGCCCCGCTTCATTCTTCGGGTCGAACCGAGATCACGACACTCCGTCTGAGCGGATCGCTTATCAGACGCAACCGTCGGGCGGCGGCAGCGCCGGCGCTGGAAGTTCGGGAGCCGGCAGTTCAGGATCCGGTGGGGTATACGCGACGGATCCTTCCGCAATTCTGACTCAATTGCAACTTCAAAACATCTTTACGCCCAGCACCTACGACGCAAGCGGCTATTCGAACACGTTCGTTATTCAACCGGTGCTTCCGTTTCCCGAGATGAAATCCGGCCCGCTGCTGGGGCCGCTAATTGGTGGCTAACCGTATCGCCGTTCTGGGCAAGGCTGCGACTAGCTGCTGGAACCAACGATTCACCGCACGGATGTCGTTGGCCTAGAGACTACATTAACATCGACAGGAATGCCGCCATGTGGATCGTTGTCCGTTTCGCACGACTCGAGCGTGCTGCGCGTATCGCCTCAATGTTCGCGCTCCTGGTCGTGGCGAACGCGACTGAGGTTTTTGGCCAATGCGAATGCGGCGATAACCAGCCTGCCGTCGAGGTGCGTGATGGCGTCGAATGCCTGGGCGCGGGAGTGGGCCAATCTTGCTGCGATTGCCTCCGGTGCCGCGAACACCTGTTTGGCGATTGGTTCGGAGCGCGCGGCGACCTTGCCGAGCGCGGCATCGTCGTCGAACTTCCTTTCACGCAGTTCTACCAGGGAGTCGCCAGCGGCGGGGTCGAGCAAACTTCCCGTTACGGCGGAAAACTCGATTACCTGGTCACGCTCCAAGGACAAAAGCTTGGGCTCAACGAAGGCTTCACTGCGATCCTGCATGCAGAGACTCGCTATGGAGAAGACGCGAACGGGCCGGCCGGATCCCTGGCACTGCCAAACGTAAACATGCTTTGGCCACTTCCCGGCGAGACCGAAACCTCAATCTCGGGCGTGATCGTGATGCAAGCGCTCAGCGAAGAGGTCGCGCTGGCCGCGGGAAAATTCAACGGCCTCGATCTATTCAACATGTTGTATCCCAATACCGGCCGCGGCATCGACGGATTTATGAATACGTCGTTCTTGCTCCCACCAACCTTGTTCCGGACCACTGGCCTGTCTTTCAATGGCGCCGGCGTGCTGGGGTTGAAAGGACCGCAAATCCAAAGCGCCGTTCTCGTTTACGACACGCAGAGCTCGTCGACGACCGTCGCGCCCGACTTGTTCGACGAAGGAGCCGTCGTCCTCGGCTACCATCGCTTCTTCACGGATTTCGGCGGCCTCGCCGGTTCGCATGGATTCTTGGCGAACTACAGCAATCGCACGTATGTGTCCACCGATGCACTCGATTGGACCGTGATTCCCGGCGAAGGTCTCGCCGCCGGTCCAAAAGTCGGTTCGTGGTCGCTGGCGTACTTTCTCGACCAAGTGATCTGGCAAGATTGTTGCGACGAACGGCGCAATCTGCGACTGTTCAGCGCTTGGGGACTCGCCGACGGAAATCCGAATCCGTATCGTTGGTCCGGCAACGTCCAAGTCCAGGGCAGCGGGCTGATCCACGGTCGCGAATCCGACACGATGGGAGCCGGCTACTTCTACAATGGTCTGAGCAGCGAGTTCAAGACGCTGGTGAGCGCCGCCCCGGCATTCGACATCCAGGATATTCAAGGCGTGGAATTCTACTACAACGCGGCCATAACGCCTTGGTTCCACCTGACAGGAGATTTGCAGATCGTCGATAACCAAAACGTCGCGGACGACACATCAGTCATCCTCGGCCTGCGAGCGAAGGTCGAGTTCTAGTCCACAAATCAATGTCAGCAGTGCTTAGCCTGCGCTACATATCTCGCCCGAGCAATCGCCCTGTGGTGAATCCGCACCGCTGGGGCTGGCCATACGCAGAGAAAGATCCGGGCGCAAATCGACCCGTCGAACTATCGACAGCGGAAATCCACCACCACCGCCCCGCGCCGCCCCATGATCACATTCCCCGGATGCAAGTCCCGCAGCCCCGGAAACCGCGCCAACAGCCGATTGCACGCATCGTGCGTCGCCGGCACACCGACGACCCACTGGGCCACCGTCCAATGTAACCACGGCATGTACCACATGGGGTTGCAGACCGGGATTTCGCGGGAAACGCGGCAGCGCAGGCGGACTTCGGCGGGCGAAATCCGCCGCGACCAGCGTTTGATGCAGAACGGTCCCAGCCGCCAGATGTCGCGGCTTTCGCCGCCGCCGGGAAGGCGCGCGATGCGGATGAAGTCCCAGACGCGGCGAAGAACACCCAGCCGGAAAGCGACCGGTGGCCCGTCGACGATCTCGAAGTCGATGATCTTCGGGCCACTTGCCGCGCGAACGACGTTCGACGGGTTTAGATCGCGGGCCCAGGGATGCCGGCACGCAAGGACGTTGCACTCCTCGAAGTCGGCTTGCCGACCTTCGACCCACGGGCCGATCGACCAGTGCAACCACGGCACATACCAGCGGCGGGCGAAATCGGGATGCCGTCGACTGAGGCGGCACTTCGCGTGAACGGTCACGGCGGAGATCGCCGGTTGCCAACGTTTGACGCAAAGTGGTCCAACCTTCCAGACGTCGCGGCTTTCGCCGCCGGACGGTTGGCGCACGAGCCAACCACGACGGGCCAGGAACCGCCGGACGACAGCGCGAAGATAGCGGCGGTTGGGCAGGCGGATCAAGGCACCGTGAACGCTTGAACGGTCGGCAGCGCAAGATCGCCCAGATAGCGGATGCGCAGCGATTCGAGCTTGACTTCCGGGTAGTTCACGAACTGCAAACGCCGAAACGCGAAATCCAGCCAATGGACCGTAGTCGCCGTCCGCCGCACCCAGAACATCGTCGAAGCATTCGCCTCGTCGTGATGCCCCTCGTCATTGAGAGCAAGGGCGAGCGTGACCGAACTACACGCGACGTTGGAAGTCGTGGGCAACGAAGCGCCTTGCCGCATGACGCCTTCCACTTTGGCAACGCCGGCCGACGCGCCGGTGGAAAGGCCCAGGTGCCAGGAGTGGAATATCTCGTAAACGCCGTCCCGCTTGAGTTCGATCGCGTACTGGTCGGCGTCGATGCCGTACGTGCTGGTGTCGAAGTTTTGCAGCGACACCAACTGCAACTGGTGCCAGTCGTCGTCGTTGGATACGGTATGATACGGCGAGCCGCACATGTAGAGCATGCGCTCAGGCGTCTCCGGCGTGCTCGGCTCCCAGCGCAACGCGACGTAGCCTGGTTCCGAAACATTCGCATCATCGCCTTCGAGCGTCTGATCGCGGAGCAGCACCAACTCCTTGCCGTCGGCCACTTCAAACGGCATGATGCTGTAAGCAGGTGTCGGCAGGTCGTCCAAGTCGATGACGGCAGAGCCGTCGGCGCGGAGGCGATGCATGTTGCATTCGCCCTTGCCGGGCTGAACCAACGTGCCACCTGCGTCGTACTGCGCCGCCGGGAGCGTGCCGTAGGCGACGCCCAGACGCACGACGGGCAACTTGCCGGGATGCGATTGACCTTGAAGCGGCGGGCGATGATTGATCGGATCGCCACGCTCGCGCTGGGCCATCCGCCGAAGCGTGCGAACGTCGGATTCGGATAACACGTAGGCGTCGGCCATTGCTTTCTCGTTTTGTTACGTCACCAAACCATCAGCGTTCGTCGGACCATTTACCGGCGTCAGATGCTGTCCGTTGCCGCTATAGTCGGCGCGCACACCGCTCGCTTCGCCCAGATCGTAAAACGCGATTAGCCCATTACGCTGCGCCGCCGTAAGATGCCGATATTCGACGCCGCGGCCGCCGTTGCGGATTGCCTCAACCTCTACATCCGACAGGGCCCGATTCCAGAATCCCCAGGCGTCCATCCGGCCATTGTGTGAATTGGCAATCGCAATGTCGCTGGCTCCCAACCGCAGGGCCGCCGTGCCACTGAACAAGCCGCCGGCGTGGGCCGTGGCTTCCTGCAGGCCGTCGACGTTCAAGATGAATTCCGCGCCGACATGGCTCGGGTCGTAACGAAGGGCGACGAAATACCATTTCCCCGTTGCCGCGATACTCAAGATGGAATTGAACACGGTCGGCGACGTACCGTCGGCGCACAGCCGTGCGGTCAGAAAGCTCGAAAAGCCGCTGTAAAGCGCCCACTCCCGCGTGCCGATGCCGGCGTATTTGCCGGCGAAGTAGGCCAAGCCATTGGTGTCGCGGTAAATCCAACCGCAAGCCGTGAAGCCGCTCGCCGCCGACAGGTTCCACGCCGCGTCGTGCGGGCGGCTGAGATACTGATTGCTGGCGACGGCAAGCTGCACCGACTTATGCGGGAGCGTATAGCGCACAACCAACTGCGGTCGATCGGCCGCCGTCACATGATCGCGGCTGCGGAATTGCAAACCGTCGCTGTTCGTCGTGCCGTAGACGACCCAGCCCTGGTTCGCCACGGTGCCGTCGACCCAATCCTGGATCGTGGCGACCGGAACCTTGATCTGCACCGTGCCGGTGATCGTGTCGTAGTTGCCGTGCCGAGCGTCGGCCACGCTCGCGGCGTCCACATCGTCGAACGCCGGCAGACCGCCCAAGGACGTGTACGTGCTCGCCTCGCTCCACGCCTGATACATCTTGCGCAATTCAAAGAACTGGCCTTCGGTGTTGATGTACAGATATAGATCGCAGCCGACGATCGTGGCGTTCGATGGGATTTCGGACAGGTCGAACTTCAACAGGCCGTATCGCTCGTCCGTACCGCTGTTGTAGTCGGCGACGAACGTGTCTTCGCTCCCCTTGGCGTTGCCCTGCTCCGCCGACAACGACCAGATGTACGTGTCCGCCGTGCCGGCGTAGGCTTCCGAGCCGTCTTGAAACGCCACCTGCGCCGGCACGTCGGCCAGGCGGGCGTAGCGAAACGTCGGATATGCCGACGCGGACGAACCGTAGGTCGCGTTGTACTCGCTCGTCGTAACCAGATCGCCGTTGGCCAGAAAGCAGACGCCTTCGCCCTTCGGTTCGTTGTTCGGGTGACTCGAAGGCCTTTCGCCGCCGACGTAGCCTTCCGCGACCAGCGGCGTGTCCGTCATGGCGTCGTAGATCGACGTGGCCCCTTTGTCCTCGCGGACGAACACGAACACGTCTTGGTAATTCTTGAGTACGATGAGCTTACCATCGTCGCTAATGGAGCCGCCGACCACATAGCCGCCCGTCGACGGTCCCGTGGCGTCGTCGGTGAACGGGCCGGTCCAGATTTCGCCTAAGTATTCCAGCGTTTGCGTCCCGGAGTAACTCACTTGATGCGCCAATCGATAACAACGGGCCGGCGTGATTCGCTTCGTGACGATATACACGTCGCCCGTGTCGGGATCGACCATCAGCGTTTCGGCATCTTTGTGGCTCGGCACGCTGCCCGCCGGATATTCACAAACGATCTGCTCAAACAGATCGGTCGAATTGTTGCCCCCGGTGATCGTCGGCTCGACAACACGAAAGATGTTGATCGTACTGCGGGCGTTAGCATTGTCGCCGATATCCGCCAAATACAAATACGCCGTGCCGCCGATCACGGCGGAGCCGATGTCTTCGAGGTCGCTGATCGAGGCGCCGGTGAGCGTCCATTCGCCACGGCCCGCGCCGTCGCTGATCCGCTGCGCCATCATGCGATTGGCCGGCGAATCGCTGATGTGCCACAGGTGGCCATTGTCGCCTGCGCCGTTGGCCGCCAAGTGCGATCGGGCGACGCCGGAATTCTCTTGCCAATTCGTCGATGTGGGCCGATTACCGATCGACAGACCGTCGGCCCAATAGGGAATCAGCAGCGCCGATATCACCGACGGGCGACGACGGCGATTGCCGAAGAAGCGATATCGACTTCGCGTACCGACTAACATGCAACCCTCAAACGACAACGACGTGCAGTTGTTGGCTGGCCACCGACGCCACGGCGAACATCGAACGCGGATCGTCCAACGGCACGTACAATTCTTCGCCGGCGGCCAAAGGCCACCCGTCCGTCGCCGGCGTCGACGCGGCGGTGACGTCCGACGGGCCGACGTAGATCGTGCCGGTGTTGGCGGCGTCCGCTTTGAGACCGACGCCCCGCTTACACGCGAACGCCGTCGCCGTAATCGCCGCGGCGGACGTGCCGACGGTGACACGAAAAGCATCCAATGCGTTCGTTGTGTCGCGTTCGATAATCGAAAGCATGATTTACGTTCCTTGCATTACGCGGGGTTCTCGCGATACTTGACGCTCACCGACAGACCTAGGCCTTGCGTGCCGGTGGTGCCGCTCACCGCAACCGTTACTTTGATCTGGTCGGCCCGCGCGCCGGTAGTTGTCGTGGGCGTGACGAATTGCACTTGGCGGTTGGCGATTCCGCTGTCGACAGTGATGGGTGTGCCGCCGGGGAGGATCGACGCGAAGGCGGTGGTTTGGTTGCCCTTTAAAACATCGACAGTGAACTCGCGTGGGTCGCCGCCGGAGCCATCGGGCTTGGTTTCGCATACGACTGACACTTCGACCGCCGTAGCGTCCGCGAACAGCGAACCGATCACGCGGGATTCGGCCACGACAGAAGTGCCCGACAGCTGCTCATACCGAAACACCTGTTCGTGGACGACCGAATCGGCCTTGCGACGACCATTGGCGTCGAATTTGTCTTCGCCGTGCTTACCGCCCCGCGCGGTGAGTGTGGCGGCGTTCATATCGCCCTGCAGGACGATACTGCCTTCAAGTTGGCCCATGATTTATCCCTTCGGCTTAACCCAGAAACGGCACGCCCAGCGGGCCTTCCTGGCGGATGCGGAATTCGATCGTGTGCGGGTCCGCTCCGGCACCCAGCAGTATGCCGTTGCCGTTGAGCAAGCTCTCTTCGCTGTACGGTTCCTTCGTGTCGGGATCGACGATCGTCACCAGCTTGCCGTTCTTGATCTGCTTGAAGCCGGCGTCGATGACTTCCACGCGGGCCCAGTCGCGATCCGGATGCGTCCAGACTTCGTAGGTGTTCTTGTAGTAGCGGGTGCGGACGCCCGTTTCTTTGTTGACGTGCTCGGCACTTTGGTAGCTGACGCTGGCCAGCAAACGCCGACCGTCCGCCCGTCCCTGGTTCGCCGTGTTGGCCGGGTTGCGCTCATTCACCGTGACGCGATCGACCTGGATCGTGACGGGGATCGGCACCAAGTTACGAAATGGCTGTTTCGCCGAATTGACGAACAACATGCCGTCGAGATCACGGACGCGGTATTCTTCGACGGTCTGTCCGCCGCCCGAAAACTCCGGCCCGAAGGGGTTTTCGGGCGAGTTTTGCTGCGACTGGTCCATGAAGTCGTCAAAACTGTCGGGCGGCGTTTCGACCTTGGGGATTTCGTAGCGGGCCGACACGTCCCAGATCTCCACGTCATCGCGGCAGGACGGACGCACCTCGACACACTTGAGGCCACCCAACGACGGATACGTGGAGCCGATCTGCACGGTCGGCTCCAGCGCCGCGAAGATTTCGTCGGCTTCCGACGCCACAATCGCACCGCTGGCTTCCTGCCAGACGGTCCAGCCGCGCTCGAAGACGGTGTTGTCGGCCGACTTCGTGGCGTCGCGGCGGAATTGTTCGCGGATGACGAATGGCATGAACGGGACTCAGGCGAGGTTGGCGACGGCGAGCGTGGCGGTGTTACGGAGACTGCGGTCGATGTCTTCCAAAGCGCGCGTGGCCTTACGTTGCTCGGCAAGCTGGTCGCGCTGGATGCGATCCGCGCGATCTCGGTCGCGACCCGCTTCGTGACGGAGAATCGCTTCGGCCGCTTCGCGCGTGCCAAGCAGCATCGCTTGCGGGAGTTCATCGCCGGAGCGAACCATTACGTCGGCGGCCTCACCGAGCCGTTCGGCGATGGCGTCGAGTTCGGCAGGCACGGCCAAAGCCGGTCTTACGGCAGCCACGGCCGACGACGGTGCCGATGCATTGGCGCGGGC
>JAJDEH010000387.1 GCA_029259935.1 Planctomycetota bacterium | reverse complement strand
ACCAGCGATACCATTTCGGACCGGGGAAGTAGACGTTGTTGAAGGCGCGTTTCGGCGCGGGGCCCAGCCACAAGTCCCAGTCCAATCCACTCGGCAAGGGATCCGGCTTGGAAGGTCTTTCGTACACTTCGACGATGTCCTTGGCGCGTCGGACAGCTTCCGCGTTGGCGTGTCTGCCCCATGCGCGTCCGACCCACACATGCGCCTCGCTGACGGCTCCAATCGCTCCGCTTTGAATCAACTCGACGACGCGACGATAGTTGTCCCGCGCATGAATCTGGATTCCCATTTGCGTGGCCACTTTCGCCTTGGCGGCGGCTTCGCGAATGACGCGGGCTTCCCACACGCTGTGAGTCAGCGGTTTTTCGCAATAGACGTGCTTGCCAAGTTGCAGCGCGGGCAATGTGGCAAAGGCATGAGTGTGTTCACAGGTGCTGACGACGACAGCGTCAAATTTATTGGCGTCGTCGTAGAGTTTGCGATAGTCCGAGTACTGACGCGCGTTGGGATGCCGCTGGGCACCGAATCTTAAACTCGCCTCGTTCACGTCACACAGCGCTACAATGTTCTCCGATTCGACCGACCGCAGATTGGCCGCTCCTCGACCACCCGAACCAACGATGGCGATGTTCAGTTTTTCGTTTAGATTTCGGCCTCGCACGATCGTGGGAAACGCGAGAGCCGACGCACCCACGGCGGCCGAAGCGTGTAGGAAACTGCGTCGCGTGAGATGGTTGGAGCGAGTGGTCATGCGTTTTCCCTCAAGTCGGACGAAGGTGTGATGGATCGTTGCGCTCTAATTCTGGGCCGACGGCGTCGCGTTTGCAAGGGACTTTGCCAATTGTCGGCATGTCGCCTGGCAGGCACGGCACGGAGTATGCAGCCGGTGCTTTCGCCGTTGCGAATTCTCGATTAGGCTTTGGAACGCGGTTCTGGATTGTGGGGTGATTCAAACCGTACCGACGAAGCAGCGGCCTGCTTACTCCAAGGCTGAATTTACCAAGATGGGAAGTTGGGCGACCAATGTCCGGCCTGACAACACGGAAGCGAAAACAGCAGCCGCCAAGCGACGGTGCTTCTGGGAGCGGTGCTTCTGGGAGCGGTGCTTCTGGGAGCGGTGCTTCTGGGAGCGGTGCTTCTGGGAGCGGTGCTTCTGGGAGCGGTGCTTCTGGGAGCGGTGCTTCTGGGAGCGATCCTCGAAGCTTGATCGCCGGGCTGCGTGGCGATTTTGATGAAGCTTCGATTCGAGCCGGGCTCATTCGTCGCTGGAGCGAGTTCGGCAAAATACCTTCGCCGCATCTGGCTCGCTGTCCCACCGTGTCGGTTTGGTTGGACCAGGCGAGTTCGGCGCACTCCGTGGAAGTTTGCCACCGCTTGGCAAGTTGGCGTCCCACCATCAAGGACTTGGAGGGCGGCCTCGAATCGTTGATTCACCCGCTGCATCGAAAGAACCAAGGCATCGTCTATACGCCAAATTGGATCATTGACTATCTGATTGAAAACGCGCTGGCCATGTCCGCCAAGGATAAACCCATCCTCTGCGATCCGGCGTGCGGCAGCGGTGGGTTCTTGCTACGCGCCGCCGAGATTCTGCACCGATCGCGAGGCCTGTCGTACAGCGAGTCCGTTCGCGATTGCCTGGTCGGATGGGATAGCGATTCGGCGGCCGTGGACAATGCGCGGGGCTTGTTGGAGCTGCTGTCGATTTCCCACGGTGAGTCGCCATGCAGCGAGCAGTTTCGATTGTTTCAGACGGACACGTTGCTGGGCGACCCCGAACAACTGTGGCAACTGGCCGGCATCGAGGGCGGCTTCGATGTGGTGACCACGAATCCCCCCTACGTCAAATTGCAGAATCTTTCGCCCCCGTATCGGAAACAGCTCATAGATCGGTATCCACGATTCGCGAAAGGCAGCTTCAGCCTGGCACTCTTGTTCTTGCTGGCGGGGCACCGTCTGCTTGCGGATGAAGGCTGCTTGGCTTTTGTCACGCAAAACAACTTCTTCACTTCGTTGGCTGGCGCATCGGTTCGAGAATACTTACAGCAACGCCGCTGCATACGACGCATTGTTGATTTTGGTCACGCGCGCGCGTTTTCCCAAGCCAGCGCTTATACCTGTTTGGTCTTTTTGGGGAACCGGCCGTCAGACGCGTTTCAATTTGAATGCACGTCGCCAACCGCGGAAGCACTGGCCCGCGCTGACTTCAATCAAATTCGCTTCGACCGTTTGGACCACAAGAAATGGCGGCTGGCGAAAGGCAGGCATTTCGACAACTTGGCGAAAATCGAGCAGACCGGCGTCCCGCTTGGCGAACTGGCTCAAATCCGCGTTGGCTTCGCGACCTTGCGTGACAATGTCTATTGGACCCGCGAGGATTCCGGCGAGTGCTGGGCAACCGATCCCACCGGTGAACGGATTTCCGTGGAGCGTGGGATCACGGTCGCCGCGGCGAAAGTGGCGGAACTGAAAAGCGAGGCCGACCTGCACCAAATTGCCACTCGTATAATTTTCCCATACCGGCAACATCATGGCCGGTGGCAGGTCATCCCCGAAGCCGACTTGCGGCGTCGATTCCCCAACGCCTATCGGCACTTGAAGAACTGCCGCGACTTGCTGGATTCTCGGGACAAGGGTAAGGCCAATCCGGACGGCTGGTATGCGTGGGGACGCTCGCAAGGCCGTCAAGCACCGGGCCCGAAACTGTTGACCAAGACTTTTGATCGACGACCCAACTTCATGCTAGACCCCAGCGATCACTTGTTTTGCAACGGCTACTCCATCCACCTCGCCCGCGGCCTGCCAAGCCATCCCCACATCACGATCGAACTGCTGCAGCGAATTTTGAATTCACCGCTGATGCACTACTATGCCAAGCTGACGAGTTTCCAGATCGAAGGCGGTTACCAATGTTATCAGAAGAATTTTATTGAGCGGTTTGGGATCCCGGCCCTTTCCAAACAACAAGCCGACAGGTTATTGCAAGCCGATCCCGATGACGTTCGGAATTTGCTGGCCGATGAATACGGTGTTGCGCCGTCGGACCTGTTAGAGATCACTGGCGGCTAGCACGAAACTCGCGCGATTCCAACCTTACTCCATTGCCAAAGGCTGGAATGCTCTGAGCTTCCCGCTCCATAGATCCGGGAAGCCCTTGACGCCCGTTACGGTCATGTCGTCCAGCAGTGACTTGGCGAACATCGTTTCAATTTCGCGTGCCGGCAGCGGTTTGCAAAACAGCCAGCCTTGCGCGTAGTTGCAGCCCAAGTCTTGAAGCACGGTGACCTGCTGCGCGTTCTCCACGCCTTCGGCGACCAGCTTCACATCCAGATTTCGCACCAACATCGCCAGCGAATGAACAATGGCCGCCCGATCCATCGAAGAAACGATCAGCGACACGAGCGACAGGTCGATCTTGAGCGTGTCGATCGGGAACCGCTCGATCGCCGAAAACGTCGAGGTGCCCGTGCCAAAGTCGTCGATCGCCAAACGAATGCCGAGGTCCTTGAGTTCGTGCGCGATTTGCAGCATTGCGTCCATCTCGCCGTGCATGTCTTCGGTGATTTCTAGTTGAATTCGATCAGGCGGCACGGTTGATTCTTCAATGATCGCGCGGAACTTCTCCACAACGTTCTGATCGCTAAACTGTTTCCGCGAGACGTTCACACTGATCAATTCCGGGGCCGAGTTCGGGTAGTTTTCGAGCCATTCGGCCATCTGGCGCAAACTCTCTTTCAACACCCAAGTGCCCAGCTCGTAGATGAACTCAGAATCTTCGGCAATCGGCACGAACTCACCGGGACTGATGGGGCCGAATTCCGGATGCGTCCACCGCAGCAGCGCTTCGACGCCGTCCATGCGGCCCGTGACGAGCGAGACAATGGGATGGTACACCACATGAAATTCCTGGCGATCGATAGCGCCTCGCAAATCGACGTCCAATCGGATACGCCGCTGCAAGTGTTCGCGCATCGAGCGTTCAAAAAAGACAACCTGACCGCGACCCTTATTCTTCGCTTCGTACATGGCCGCGTCCGCGTCGCCCAGCATTAGTTTCGTGGTTTCGTATGCGTCCGTACTCACCACGACTCCGATGCTGGCCGTAGTCGTAACGCTGATGCCGTTCAAGGTATAGGGCTGCCCCAACGCGTGGAGCAATGTGTTGGCCAGATATCGAATATCCTGGGTGCTGGCAACATCGCGAACGACCGCGACAAACTCGTCTCCTCCCAACCGTGCCGCCAGACGGGCGGGCGGGCGTTCGGAGGCGTCGCCGTCAATTCCCAACACGTCTTGAATGCGCCGCGCTACTTCCCGAAGTAATTCATCGCCGACCAAATGCCCGTGCAAATCGTTGATTTGCTTGAAGCGATCGAGATCGAAGTAGAGGATCGCCGTACGTGGATCGTCTTCGCCGCGGACGACGAACACCTTCTCCAAATGACCCATCAAGCAACCACGATTCGCTAGTCCTGTCAGCGGGTCGATCAGTGCGGCCCTGCGCAATTCCATCTGCTTGGATTTGACCGCGTGTTTCGATTGACGCAGCGCATGCAGCAACGCGTCTCGCTCGCGTAGCAACCGCCGCGTTTCGCGAAATCGCCGCATGAAAAACACCACGCCGGCGAAGAGGAGGAAGTTGCCGACGATGAAAAACTCATCCAATTCCCAGTGGTGATGTTCCGCCACGAAGTCGACCAAGAATTCAAACACATCCAAGCGGCTGCTGAGGAAAAACACGATCATGGCGAGCAACATGATTAACGCCATGTCGAAAGCGATCATCTTGCGCAGCTTCAAACAGCTAGTTAAGTTCTTGACGCTCGATTCCAGAGCGGAGGATGGGGGCTCAGTCATTTTCCCCTCCAACCGTGTCGACGGAATCTTCGCCCGCGACCTGCGTGGAAACACACAGGGCGCAGCACCCAACTCGCCAAGGAAGGCGTCGAAACATTAGTCTGCCCCTAGTTTCAGAATGTTCACTCAACGGCATTCGCCGATGCGAGTACGCAACGCGTGGTCCTCAATGCCAATCTACCCTGCCGATAGGGCACTTCGAAAGGCACCGAACAAAGTGAAACTCGCCACGGCAGCTAGTCGCACAATCCACGCAACCGATCGTTTCCCTGTATTCGCCGACCGGCAATCAGCCCGGCCGCTTTAGTTCCGTACGATTGGAACGGTTGGTGGCAACAACCGGCCTCCTACGCGGGAGTTTCTCCCTGCCAACAGCGGGGGGTGTGGCCTCGGCCATACGTACCGATGACGCGATGCCCTGCATGTTCAACCTAGATTTTGCGGCCACCCGCAAGAAATGGAGGAGAATACTTGCTGGGCGGGATTGTTCCCAGGCTCTTGCTGGCGGTCTTCCGCCAACGTAATATGGGAGGCGTAAGAGCAGTTTTACCACTGGTTTTCGCGTTTCAAGAAGTTGGAGTAACAGATTATGATCGGCTCAAAGTGGATTGCATTTGTAGCCCTGGTTGGCGCGGTCGTTGGGTTCACGGCGACCGTCGACCAGGCGAATGCCCAGGTGGTGACTTGCTACTCTGGCCCGCCAACAACGGTTTACTATTCCGCTCCGGTCCAAGTCGTTCGGCCGGTTAGAGCCGTGTATCGGCCAGCCGTGGTTTATGCTCCCACAACCACCTACTACGCCCCGGCACCGAGAGTGGCCTATTACGCCCCGGCACCGAGAGTGGCCTATTACGCTCCGGCCCCGACCACCACATTCTATGCCCCGGCTCCCGCGCCCGTGGTCTATCAACCACCGCAGCGCACGGTCTTGTATCACCGAGGTCCGCTGGGGATCTTGCCCCGCCGCACGGTCCTGTATTCGCCGGGATACGTCGCACCCGCGCCCATCGCCTTCCCCACGGTTGGCGCAGTGTATCCCTAGGGTCGCCGTCGACGATCTGGCTCTGCCAGGATGATGAATTGCGTGCCGCCGGGCTCGTCCAGTAGGCGATGCGCGCGCCGTGCTGATTGCACGGAATCGTTGCTTTGAAAGAAATTGGTAAAAGGTGAGAGTGATTTGGTCGATAACGATATTAACGACTCTAGCACAGCACCACCTCTTTCAAGGCCGAGAAGAATCATGGAAAGTGGCGAACTAGCCCAAATGGCAGGATCCTGGGCAAATTATCTTTTGACGTGGGTTGGATTCGGTACTCTCGTCGCGCTGCTGGCAAAAGCCATCATGCCCGGTCGCGATCCGGGCGGCGCGGTCGCCACACTACTGATCGGCATCGGTGGCACGATCATCGGCTGTGGACTGCTGACTTTCTTCTATCAAGGAGAGAGGGTCACTCCAATAAGCTGGCAAGGATTCATCGTCGGTACAGCCGGGTCGTTTCTGATTCTGATTTTCTATCGCATTCTTTCGGGCTGGTGGTTTGTGGAAGGCGATGTCGTGTCGCGAAAGCATTCCTATCGTCGGCGTCGCAGCCGGTCGTATCATGCCGCGCACGAAGACGTCTAGCAGCGCGGATGACCAGCTTATGCTTGGCCCCGGGTTGACTGTAATCGTCCGCCGATGTCTTTGAGACGGCTGGTTTGTTGGACAAGAATGGGCAGCGCGTCCAAGGCCATGATGAACATCAGCACATAGCGGAAGACGGCAAAGATATCGCCCGCCGCCACGCCGCTCGTCGTGCAATATCGCAGCAGTGCGCCAGCCATCAAGGCCAACACAAAACACTCCATGGCACCCACGGTCCAGGCTTCACAGTCGGACAGCTTGATTCGTGTTCGCGATACTTGCTCGAAATGCTCACGGACCTGCTGGCGGTCCGCTTGCTGGACAACCGTCACTTCCCGCTCAAGATCGTCGTGAAGCAAACGACTCAATCGCAGCGTGCGTCTGCCAAAAGCAAAATTCAAGATGGCGGTGGGAATCATGATGGCCAAGCAATAAAGCACCAAGACGCCATCAAAATATAGCAGCATGGCCAGCGCGCCGAGTACTGAATACAGCGCGCGAATTGTCATCGGCACATGCCGTTCCAAAAAGTCGACGAACTCGCGCGACAAGGTGGAACGGGCGGCGACGCGCGAAACTTCGACTCCCTCGTCACGTTGTTCGATGACAAGTTGGCTCGCGCGGTCGGCATGAATTCGTGTGAATGTGCGCGTATCGTACATCTGCCGCCATGTGCGGATCGCCAAATGTGCCAGATGTCCCGCGGCGAAGGCGATCAGTCCGGCATGGCTCGACCGCAGCAGCCCGTTGATGGCCCAGCCCAGCAACAGCGGCTGGGCAAGTCGCAGCAGGTTCTCGAAATTGAACAGCCCGTAGGTTACTAGCAACCTACCCCAATAGCGGTGCCACATCCCGCGCAGCTCGGACCGGAAGCGGCCCGCCGCAGCTTGCTTGGCTGGCGTCCCGCCCGCTTCGGAGATCGTTATTGGACCGCTGGCCGCCGACATGTTTCAAGGTTCCTTGGGGACGTTAGCCGAGGGCGATCAGGCCCATCTCGGCCAGGTCGCGACACGTTTCCAGCAGCTCGTCTCGACCGACTTGCATCGTTAGCGCCGACCACTCGTCGAGCGTGCAGGGTTCGTAATCGACCAGTTCGTTGACCAAGGCTTGCCCTTCCAACTCCAGTACGGCGGTGGCAATCTCGCCAGCCGCCGCGAAGAACAGCACGTCGGCTGGCGGATTCGCGCCGTCGTCCAACAGCGTCCCGGTGTGGAAGCGGCTCCAGGTGCGAACTGGATTCAAGTAAATCCGCAGCCGTTCGTTCGCGCCCAGTTCTTCCAGCAGCCGGCTCGTCAGGCTGGACAACTCTTGATAACGGACATGCTTCATCCGGTGTGTTCGGGCTTCGTTTTCAACCGCGTGACGGGCACGTTGGCAGGCAATGTAGTCTCGCTGCACATCGGAAATGGGCCGTGTACTTTCCAACCAATCCAGCATGCGGTCTCCGTCGCTAACCGCGCTGTCAAAGGCGATGGAGCGGGAATGGCGAATGTAGGCGATGATCAGATCGTCAAATTCTTCAAAGCGCTCCGCGAGGAAATCGAGTTGGTTGCGGAGTTTTTCCAGCCGCTTTTCAAGGTTGCCATCGACGAACATCTTGACGCGCGAAGGATCCGAATCCGGAGATAGATTGTCCGCAAGTTCCACTTCTCGGTTTGCTTGCGACATCAAGTCGACAAGCCGCATGATTTGACCGCGATAGGTTTCATTGACAGTCGTCTTCACCATTTCGCCTCCCAAACAATGTGTGCCTTGCCAATGAATCTTTTGCTGGCGTGGTCTTTCCCCTTGCCAAGGGGGAGTTAGAGGGGATCTCTTATGCTCGACACTGATCGTGATTCGCACCGCTATAAACTTCTTCCGCGATGCTTCGCACTTGGCGTGCTTCCGCGCGCCAGCCGTCTTCATCGGGGAAATTCTGATCGCGCTCGATAAACACTGAATCCACTTTTCCCGCTCCCACGCGCAGCGCGTGTCGATACAGGTCGAACACTTCATCCGGGATGGGGTGCGAGTGGCTGTCGATATACATGTTGACTTCGTCGTCGTAGTAACCGCCGGCAAGATGCATCTGGACCCGCCGAGCGGCCGGCATCACCTGGCTGATGAACTCAAAGCCGTCGAAGCCAAAATTCGTCGCGTTGGCATACACGTTGGTCACATCCAGCAACCAGCCACAACCGGTCCGCCGCAACAGCCGTGCGAGGAAATCGGCCTCTGACAGTTCGCCTTCCAGCCGGAATAGATAAGCGATGTTTTCAATGTAAAAATCGATGTCGCCAAAATAGTCCTGAATGATGTCGACATTGCGGCTGGTGGCGTCGAGCGCCGCGAGAGTCGGTGGAACCGGTGCGAAGTGCCCCATTTCCGTTCCGCCTAGAGTATCGCGAGTAAATCCCAGGTGGTCGCTGATCGAACGCGCTCCGTTTTCGAGCGCGATGATTTTCAATGCCGACAAGTATTCAATCGCCGGCGGATCGGGGCTGCCCGGCGAAAGTTTCAGCGCGTGAACGCTGACATGATCCACGTCCAAGTCACCGATGAAGCGGTCGACGCGTAGCGGATCATCGGCGCGTTCGAATGTAATTTCCACCGCGTTGATGGCGGGGTCGTCAAGAATGGGGCGATTTTGTTCGCGAATGGCATAGCCAATGGCTGGCAGCATGGCGCGGGTCCTGTCGTTGTGAGAGGCAACGATTGCTATGGGTCGCATTTTAAACAGCCGTGGAGAACCTCACGGTCGCGCCGCGAGGTTCCCACGGTGACGCATATCTTCTCTGCTCCACCGCGAGCCGTTACCAGCAGCGACAACAACGGCAGCAGCGGCAGCGGGATTTCTCACGTGCCTCTTTGCCGATGGAAGTGCGCAGTTTCTTCAGTTCGCGGACGACCTTCTTCGAGGTCTTTTTGGCAGTTGCAGACATAGGCTTCCTCCTTTTAATGACGGCACCGGCAGACTGCGGGAAATCTCCAACAGCTTGCCGGCAGCGATGCTCCAAGGCGGAGCAACGAACTATGAAAATCGGCCGGCAAGGTTGCCGACACGTTATCGTGAGTAAGCCAAAACGCCTGAAATCGCGACTTGACTGTTATCCACTACTGATAGCAGCGCCAGTGCCAAAAACTGGCGGGCATCGCCTAAGATAGGACGAATGAAGGACTTATAGCGACAAGGGCGTTTGGCATCGCGAATCGTGGCTATGAAAGTTGTTATCACATCGACGACGAGAAGCTCGATTCGTGACGACACGGTTTTCCTATTCACACCCTTTCACAACTCTCGGCGACAGGCGAAAATGTCCGCAAACCACTGCCCGGGATGTCGTTGGGAGTTCGAGATGTCAGACAATCAAGCGAGTGAAATCACGCTGCCTATGATGCGCGACACGCTATATTGTGCGGTCGTGTGTGACGCGTTGGATGGGCTTGGATACCGAAATCAATCACCGCGAGTGCCGCTGAAACCGATGACGACAGACGGCCTACTCGTCGGCCGCTGCAAGACAACGCTATGGGCGGACATGTTCCACGAGGATCCCAATCCATATGAGTTGGAACTGCAGGCAGTCGACGATTGCCGGCCGGACGACGTATTGATTGCGGCCGCCGGGGGTTCGGAACAGTCCGGCATTTGGGGAGAATTGCTGTCGACCGCGGCCAGCAACGCCGGCTGCGTTGGTGCCATTGTGGACGGAGCCGTCCGCGACATCGTCAAAATGCGAGAAATGGGTTTTGCCGTTTATGCCCGATCCACGAATATTTACGACAGCCAAAATCGGCAGCGCGTTATCGATATTGACGTACCCGTTGAGATTGACGGCGTAAAATTTTGTACGGGAGACCTGGTGTTCGCCGATATCGATGGCGTGGTGGTCGTTCCCGCGGAAATAGAACGGGAAGCGATTTCGCGAGCTTGGGCCAAGGTCTTCGCCGAAAACGAAACGCGCGATGCGATTCGCGACGGCATGAAGGCGACCGATGCTTACGAAAAGTTTGGCGTCCTCTAACGCGGGATACTATGAACCACTCTCCGGCCACCCGTGATTTAGCTATTTGGTTAAAGGGGCAGCTTTCATGTTAACGGTTCGATGTGCGTTCTTGTTCTTGCTTTTAATTTCGTTCGCCGATTCGGCATGCGCGGACGATGTTTTGCTTCATCGCGAAACGAAGATTCACTTTGCCACGGCCGATGAGGCTAAAGAAACGCTGCAAAGGCGCGATTCGTTTGTCAAGCACTTAAGCCGTTTCGATCTGCAGTCGCGAATGAAAACGGATCGTGACGTGACCATCGATGAATTCTTGCAGTTTGTTTCCCGCGAAGTTGTGGCATGGGAAGACGACGAGCGGCAACGCCTGACGGCGGCTTTCGATTCCCTACGGAAGCGGTTCGCCGAATTTGAACTGCCCTTTCCGGACACGGTCACGATGATCAAAACGACCGGCAAGGAAGAAGGCGGCGCGGCCTACACGCGAGGCCACGCGATCATCCTCCCGGAAAAGGTCCTTAACAGGAACCAAATGCAATTGGAACGGTTGTTGGCGCACGAACTGTTCCATGTGTTGAGCCGCGCCAACCGTCCGCTCAGAAACAAGCTGTATGGGATCATCGGTTTTCAGCCCTGCAATGAAATCAAAACTCCCGAAAAACTTCGTGATCGCCAACTCACGAATCCCGACGCGCCGTCGCTGGAGCACATGATTCAATTGACGGTCAACGAGAAACAGACGATGGCCGTGCCCATTCTGTATGCTTCAGTCGAGCAATACGATCCGAAGAAGGGCGGTTCGTTCTTTCAATATTTGACGTTTCGAATGCTCGTGATTGGAAAGCGGGAAGGCCGCTGGGTGGCCTTGGAAAAAGATGGCGAACCGGTCGTCTTCGATCCGCGCAAGCTACCCGCGTACCTAGAGAAAATCGGCAAGAATACGACTTACATCATCCACCCCGACGAGATCCTGGCCGACAACTTCGTCCACCTCGTGTTGAAGTCGAAAGACCTCGAATCCCCGCAAATCGTCAACGACATGCGCAAGGTGCTAGAAAGTCGCTGATCGCTCCGCGATCATGGCGCATTCATGCTTCGGATGTGCCGCGCATCAACAGACCTTAGGCAGTTGCCGTCAAGCCGACCGCGTCGGCGATGGCATCCGCCTTGTCGGTCTTCTCCCACGAAAATTCGCTACGGCCAAAGTGACCGCCGGCAGCCGTCTTGCGAAAGATCGGTTGGCGTAGCCCAAGGCATTCAATAATTCCGGCCGGCGACAAAGGAAACAATTCCTTCACGATTTCGCAAATCCGTTCGTCTTCGACTTTGCCGCTCCCTTGCGTGTCGATATGGACGCTGACGGGATCGGTCACGCCGATGGCATAGGCCAACTGGACCTCGCAGCGACTGGCAAGCCCGGAAGCAACAATATTCTTGGCCACATAGCGAGCCATGTACGCCGCGCTGCGATCGACCTTGGTGGGATCCTTGCCACTGAAAGCGCCGCCGCCATGCCGTCCCCAGCCACCATACGTGTCGACAATGATCTTGCGGCCGGTCAAGCCGCAGTCGCCATGCGGACCACCGGTTACAAATCGGCCGGTGGGATTCACGTGATACGTCACGTTGCTGGTATCCAAATCGTCGGGCAACAGCGGGTTAATAATTTGATTGATGACGAATTCGCGAATCTCCTCGTTGGAGACGCTGGGCGCGTGCTGGGTGGAAACGACCACCGTATCCACGCGGACCGGCTTATCGCCGTCGTACTCAATCGTCACTTGGCTCTTGCTATCGGGGCGCAGCCAATCGACCTCTTTGCTGAAGCGAGCTTGATTCAATCGTTCCAGAATGCGATGAGCCAACGAGATCGGCAGCGGCATCAGTTCTTCGGTGTCGTCGCAGGCGAAACCAAACATCAATCCCTGGTCGCCGGCACCGATTTCCTTGCCGGCGTCTTGGTTCTCGTCGACACCTTGAGCAATGTCGGGGCTTTGCTTGTCGATCGACACCATCACGGCACAGGTGTCGGCGCAGAGTCCCATTTCATCATCCGTATAGCCGACATCACGAACCACGTCGCGAACGACTTGCTGATAGTCGATCACGGCCTTGGTGGTAATCTCGCCGGCGATGATCACGACTCCGGTGGTTACCATGGTTTCGCACGCGATCCGGCTGTAAGGATCCTGGGCAAACAACGCGTCGACAATTCCATCCGAGATCTGGTCGGCTAGTTTGTCGGGATGGCCCATGCTGACGGATTCGCTTGTGAAGAGGTATTTGCCGGATGCCACGGATAGACTCCTGTTCAAAGACTTTTAGACCTAGATTGCAACCTGCCAGGGGTTCGCGAGCGGCCATTATAGGCAAACTACGCGACGTTGGACAACCGTGACTGGCGGGCGGTCCCCTCAAGCTTTTTCCGCGCGAAATGCCGGGTAGAGGGTTCGTGCAGGCAGCACTATTCGCGGGCACACCGCGAGACTCGAAAGCGGAATCGCGGTGCCGCGCTAATACTGTTCAAAATCCACGGCCCGATCCGGGCGGACGGACAAGTACCAGGCTTTCCATTTCGCGTGAGCGGCTGCCTTTTCTTTGGCGGTTGGATGACCCTCACTGAAATCATCAAGACCAAATCCCTTAAAACGGCGGCTGATGTATCGCAGGCCGTCGCGAGCTTCCCTAATGACCTCCCGACGAGGGTCGGTCAACGCGAATATTAGAGCTGGTGCGTTGTCCAAATCGCGCGTTTGCGAGATGGTCTGCACGGCAATCAACCGCCGGTCCCAATCCTTATGGGTCACGAATTGTCGCAGCCGTGCCGACTGCTCCGCCAGCGTGGCATCATCGCCTTCCAATGCGACATTGAACTGCCTTGACATCAATTCCATGACTTCCTCCGAGCTTTGCTCTTCATCCAAAAGAGCCAGCATTTCGCTCATGGTCTTGGCCAGCGGATTGGTCACGATTTTGCCTTTGGAATTCATTCGCAAGTCGCCGCTCGCGGGTAGTCCCTTGCCGCCGGACAGCGATTCTGACATCAGCTTGCGAATCGTTGTTTTCGTGCTGCGAACGAGGAATAGGATTGCGAAGGCGGTATTGATATAAGGACCGCCTTTGGCGTCGACCCAGGAACCGCCCTTCACTTGCTTACGCTTCATAAAGTCAACGCCCTTGTTGTACCAAGCCGGCTCTTCGTTATCCAACTTGAGAACTTGCTCGCGAAAACTCTCGTAACGCTCCATGCCATACAGGTAATAGTATTGCCAATGGTTCGTGACCGTCTTGCAGTTGCCACGGTAATACTTTTCGCCGTCGGGTATGGCGCGTCCAAAAATTCTTCCGGCCGTGGCGCCTTCGTCGGTCGACGCGCTAACCAGTTTGATAACCTTCAGCAAGTCGCGCTCGGCCGCCAGACGCTTACCAGTGTCCTTGTAGCCCAACATATCGGCGGCCATGTACAAGCTGCCTAGTCCGGCAACGACCATCGAGGGCGAAACGCGCCCCGTAATCGCCTCGTACTCATTAAAGTCCACCCGTTGGTTGATCCGCGTATAGTTGCCGGGATCGACACCAATATACGACCAAGCACCGGTGGTATCTTGCGTTCGCATGAGCCAGCGCGTGCAAGCATCGACCGACTTGAGATCGACCTGACGATCCGTATTCTTGGCCGCCCAAAGCCCCAGCACGCCATATTGCGTGATCGATGTATCACCATTGCTTCGAGGCGGATAGCTCCAAGAACCGTCCGGACGCTGACGCTTTACGAGTTGCTTCAGGAAGACGTCGATTTCCTTGGCATAACGTTCCGCGTTTAATTCAGCCAGGAAGATGATCGCGATGCCAAGGTTATACACGTCTTTGTTAGCGGCCTGCGCCTTGGGGTAAGTCCCGGCTGCCCGCTGACACTGAGCGACCGCTTCGGCGATTTTCTTGTCGTTCTTAAAGCCCGATTTATAGATCGCCAGCGCGACCAAGCATGCGCCGCCAAGTTCCTTGGGTAGGGGCTTGCCTTGGAGGTAGGTCGCGCCCAATCTCACCATTTCCTTAACTTGCGGACTCTCCGTGGTGTAGGCCGAAGCGGAAGACGGTGGGATCAGCCAACAGGACGTCAGCCCGGCCAGCAGGAAGGAAGCAACCAAACGCCGTGAAAACCGACTCATGGGGAGTACTCCATCGCGAGAATTCGCCAAAGGCGCATCGTACCTCTAGACCGCCAACATGTCAATTATCCGCACTCCAAGCGTGCGTCCAACATCCATGGCGCGAGTAACCGCGGGCGGGGCGAAAACTCGTTTCGCCGCCCTTGCTAAGTTTCCGAATTGTCAAAGATCAAACAGACCGCACAAAGCGGCGCACTCGCGCTGCTGTAACATACGGCCCCAACCGTTTCCCCTGGTTTTCCAGCAGCTTGTTGAAAAATCGCCTCCGAAATGCTTGCGAAGAAAATCGACTCGCCGACACCTCAAGAAATACGCGACATGCTGACGCTTCGTATTACGAATCGCAGCTTCCTTCAACCGGCTGTCAGTGGCGTGGGCTGGTACCACCGCCGGCATAGTTCAGCAGCGATAACCTGCCCAGCCCCATCCAACTTTCATTCTACGCAAGTCCGGCAAACGGTTCCACGTAAAGGCAGAAATGAAGAGGGGCACGCACACGATACGGCCCGACAAATCGGTCGCCTTGCGGCCGCCCGCCCCGATTATTCGCGACTCGAGTCAATATTGAGACTGGCTCCGAGATTTTTTGCGTTGTGCGGCTGTTTCAATGGTGGCGACTCGGTGCCTGTTCCATTATTCACGGTTCACCCAATGGTCCGTTCGCAAAATGGGACAGGCACCGAGACTTCACCTTCTATACCGCTGCCAATCGAAACTTGCTCGGAGTCAGTCCCATTTTCTTATGGAGCCGGCGGCAGCGGACATCTTTACCGGGGACGCTTCAAGTCGTTTTCCCGTCCAAAATGACGAGCATCTGCTGGCGATGATGTTCCAGCCGAAGATCAAGGATTCGTGGCTTGTTCGCACCGGGCAGTTGTGAGTGTAAACTCGCCGACGTTCTGGCAGAAAGGGAAGCTATGTTGGCCCGCATCGGATTTGCATTGACATGTTGTTCTTCAGTCGCTTTCGCTATCTGGTTCGTTGTTGCTGAACTGGATTCGCTTGGGCTGTCGTTTGCAGTGGCTTTGACCGGCTCTCCCGCGCTGACCGCGATCTATGGGTGGAGCAGAGTCGACGGCAATCGTCTGAAGGGCGAAGCACAGGGTACTGGTTGGATCAGCATCTTGCTTGTCTTATCGGCATGTGGTTACATCTTTGTATTTTTCGGCTCTTGGTTCATCGTGTCCATGGCTTGGTTGGCGTTGCAGATCCCACTGTTGCTGGCTTTGATTGCGGTGCTGATCGCCCCCAGTAAGCTACCTTATCAACTTGAGCTTGACGCCCCAATGCAACTTGTAATCTGGTGCGATCGTTGTGGCCGAGCGGTGGATCTTAGGCTCGAAAATCATTACCACGCGGAGCAGTGTCGAGATTGCCAGAATTTCGAGAGACACTCCGCGGGCTTCGGTTGGTGCGATAAGGACCGGGCGGGAATTAACTTCAGCAAATGCGACACAATAATACGGATCGTTTGGCCCATGATGAACAGGAGTAAACGGAGTCAGCAGAGGGAAGAAATCTCTGTTTTCTCTGGCTCCTCGGTGGACTTATTCTTGGTTGGCACCAGGCAGAATGAGTCTCGAGACGCCCTCGGTCAATTTCAGAGCATGGAAGTTGATGATGAGTCCCAGAGGAATATCCAGCAGTTTCATGTAGCTGAGCAATTGAGCTTGGTGGATGGGATGCACTTTTTCAACCGCCTTCACTTCCACAAACAAGCAC
>JAJDEH010000386.1 GCA_029259935.1 Planctomycetota bacterium | reverse complement strand
GATGCACTTTTTCAACCGCCTTCACTTCCACAAACAAGCACGGGTCAATCAGCAAATCGAATCGAAGCGGCTCCTCACGGGAGAATTGCTTATAGCGGATGACAACACGGTCTTGACTTTGAACTCGATGACCTCGCAGTTCCATCGTTAGACACCATTCGTAAATCGATTCGAGCAAACCAGGCCCTTTATCCTTGTGAACTTCGAGGGCGGCCCCAATCACGTCATGAGTCATTCCAGCAGCTTGTGTGAATCGCGGATGCACGTTCGGTCCTTTCAACAACAGGCAGGCAGAGAGTTCATCTCTGTTACCTCCTGTTCCATCAATCCAAGCCTGTTCACGCGTAGTTCGCAATATGAGACTGGCTCCGAGCAGGTTCCCCTTTGGCAGCGGAATAGAAGGTGAAGCCTCGGTGCCCGTCCCAATTCTGTTCACGCGTAGTTCGCAATATGGGACTGGCTCCGAGCAGGTTCCCCTTTGGCAGCGGAATAGAAGGTGAAGTCTCGGTGCCTGTCCCATTTTGCGAACGGCGAATCGGGTCAGACGTCTAAAATGGAACTGTCTCCGAGCAAGTTCCCCCGTGGCAGCGGAATAGAAGGAGAAATCTCGGTGCCTGTCCCATTTTGCGAACGGCCTACTTTGCGAACGGCACATTGGGTGAGCCATCAATAACGGAACAGGCACGGAGTCACCACCACTGAAACAGCCGCACAAGACACAAAAACTCAGAGCCAGTCCGATGATTGACTCGACTCGCGAATAATCCGGGGTGACGGTCGCGCGTTGGGTCAAGGGAAATCAAACCGTGCCACGAACTGGACACCGAATTATTAATCCCTTGCTCGGCGGACCAACCGCGGAATCGTACACGGCCACGCTAGTTGGAGTGCGCCAGAAAACGCGAGTTTCTGCTGAGCGTCGAAACATAGCCGCCGAATAGCCTTATGACACGTTTCTCAGGCTCTTCGGTGTGTCGGACGTGTGTCGGACCGAGGACGACGCGCCGGTGACCTCGCGTACTGGCGGTACGCAACTTCCAACCAATGACGGCTCGTCCTCGTTCAGTTGGCGAGACCGAAGAACTACGTACCGATTTGACGACACCAGGCAATCGACTCACCCAAGTGGCGGGTCCCACCCCGGTAATGAAACAGGAGGCGTCAGCATCACTGTATGCCGGGGCGCTTCGCTGCGGATCAGGTTTTTCATATTCTCATCGTTGGCCATCGGCCACTGGGGTACTTGCCGAGCTGGACGGAACCTGGGCCACACGGAAGCCCAGGCGGTCGTTCATTAGCGACGGGTCGGCTCCGCTGGAGCTGACCGGCGAGCGGCAGTACCAGGCATCCATGGTCCAGGAGCCACCCCGGAACACGAGATTCGAGCCCTGCACCGGGCCGACGGGATCGGTGCCACCTGGCAACTCATTCCCGCGTCCGTCGCCGCACCACTCCCACACGTTGCCATGGACATCGTATAGGCCCCACGCGTTCGGCTTCTTGAGACCGACCGGGTGCGCGTACGCCTCGCCATCCACTACCATCGCGTTCTTCCTGTACCAGGCGTACTTGCCAAATTGTGATTCCTTGTCGCCGAAGGTGAACAGCGTGATCGACCCGGCCCGGCAGGCCCACTCCCACTGAGCCTCCGTCGGGAGCCGATACTCCTGGTCCGCTCGCAGACGCCCGGCCGCTCGCTCCCGATCGGTCAGCTTGCGGCAGAAATCGATTGCCGCTTCCCAATTGATGAAGGTGGCCGCGATCTTCTCGCCCTCCTTGACTCTTTCTTCCCCTTTCCACGGTTCGCTCCCCATGACTGTCTTCCATTGACCCTGCGTCACCTCGTGGACGCCCAGCCGGAACGGTTTCGTCAGTGTGACGTCGACAACGCTATCGTCTTCCCCCATCTTAAATGTTCCGGGTGGGATGACTGCGAACTTCATGCCGATCGAGTTCGTCGTCTCAACCGATGCGCCGAGGTAGTCCGCCCAGGCTTTCTGATGGGCCTTTGCCTGGGCTTCTTTGAACGGGGCCATCGCGATTGGCGGAGATTCAGATTTCGCCAGGGTGACATTGACGGGAGTTGCATTGACCGAACCGATCACATTCCCACCCTCATCAACAGCCTGCACAACGCCATCCACTAGTTGCACCTTCACCACGACCTGGTCGCGTTTCTTCAAGATGAGCGACTTGGTGTCGAACTCGAAGTCGCCCCTTCGCACGTGCAGTACGTGCTCGCCCGCCGTGAGCGTGATGTTCTTCTTTTCCGCGCCCTTGAGGACGAACGTGTTTCCCTTCACCGTGACTTCGACTTGTGGATCGTCCAGATTGTCAGCGATCTCCACTCGGATCACGCCGTTCGTCGACCGAATAAAGAACACAACGGCCGCCAGCAAGATGATCCCCGCCAAACTCGCTCCGACCGCGATGAACGGCCAACGCGGTATTTGTCGTTTGGCCGAAGGGAGCGGCTTGGTGACTGGCTTGGCAACATTCAGTTGCGCCGTGGCCGCCACCGGCTGAAATATCGCGGTCCGGTCAGGGGAGGATTGAAGGTCGATCGTTTCTTCGGTGACGGCCGTGCTCGATGCTCCCGCCGCAGGCTTGGAATCCGTAGTGATGCCGTTAGAAAGCGTTGACAACTGGCTATCGGAAGCCGGTTCCCCAACCGCCTTGGCTGGCACTCTTGGAATCGCGGCGGCCGAGCCTTCGAGCTTATCTAAACAATCGCGCAGTTGTTGAATCACTTCGGTCATCGACTGCTGACGTTGGTCAGGCTGTTTGGCCAGCATCCGCTGATACACCGCATCGAGCTGTTCGGGAACGTCCGCACGCATGGCACGCAGCCCCGGAGGGGGCGTTTGCATATGGGCCATCATCTTATTCATGATGGTGTCCCCGGAAAAAACGGGACTGTCCGTCAGCAAGCGGTACAGCGTGCAGCCCAGACTGTAGATATCCGCCCGCGCGTCGGCAGTGCGCGTGTTGGCGGCCTGCTCGGGAGCCATATAGTCGACCGTGCCCATGATCTGTCCGGATTTGGTCAAACCGTCGTCGCCCTGAACCGCGTCGGTTAATCGCGCCAGTCCCATGTCCAAGATCTTGACCGTCCCCTTTTTGTCGACCAGCAAATTCGCCGGCTTGATGTCGCGATGGACCAGTCCTTCGCCATGCGCATACTCGAGGCCCCGGGCGGCTTGAATGGTCATATCGATGGCGGTCGCAACCGGCAAGGGTCCGTTTTCCTTGACGATGGCGCTCAAGTCCTTGCCGTCGACAAATTCCATCGCCAGGAAATGCGATTTGCCATGCTGACCGGCGTCGAACGCGGCCACAATATTGGGATGCAGCAACTTCGCCGCCGCCTGGACCTCGCGGTAGAAACGGTTGACCGCGTCTTCGTCGTCCAACGCTCCGTCAGGCAACACTTTGATGGCGACATCACGTTTCATCCGTCGATGCTGCGCGTGAAACACCACACCCATGCCGCCCGCCCCGATTTTGTCGAGCACCACATACTCGCCAAACACCAAGCTTTGCGCCTTGCCTTGATAGACGGCCGTGGCTTGAAACTTGGTTAACTGATTCGATCGAATCAGTGCTTTTGCGAAGTCTTGCTGAGAGTTTTGCGCGGCCGGCAGCCCGGAGATGACGTCAATAGCCTGCTGTTTGGTCAGCAGTCCGGTTTTGATGATTTCGCTGGCCATTTTTTGGAGGCCGGCCGGGATCTGAAGGCGAAGGTTGGCCAGCACCGTTGGAATGTCAACCGGATTCGAAATCGTCCCTTGGCCCGGAAACGGTGTTGCTGCATCGCGAGCAAACAGGCCGGCAATGACGCTTTCCTGTTGCGGGAATCGCTGGAGGTATTCTTCCGGCTCAGGCTCAAGCTCATCACCTTGCCCAGTTCGGTATTCGAATTCCATGGCCAGCAGTTCTGCCAGCAGTCCGTCCCGAGCTGCTTCCGGTGTCTCGGCAAGGAAGATCTCGATGCGCGGTCCGCGACCATTCACCAACTCCTGATCGAAACGGTCGCAAAGCTCGTCAATCTCGGAGAGTTGCTGATCAGTCAGTGATCGGTAGGCCGGATTTCTTATCGAAGGATCATTCATGGGATTCGAATAGCGTTCCTTCTCCTTAATGGTCAATCAGTTGAACACTCCGACAGGATTCGTAGCACGGGGCTGCGGGCCCGTGAAGCCATGTTCGGTTCTGGAGACCCGAACTACGAACGTCCCCCGGCGTGCGGTTGGGCACCGTCATGCAGCCCCGCTTCCACCCAGATCCGACGAATTCTTTCCAGTTTTCGTTCAATGGTTCGTCGAGTGCACTCTAATTCGCTGGCAACTTCTCCGTTCGTGGCCCCCTGAAACTTGAGCAACACGATCTTCTTCATCGTTTCATCGGGAAGCGCATCCAGCAGTTGGGCGCAACTCTCAGACACTTCGGCCAACACATCGGGCGTCTGCTGGGTGTCACCGATCGCATTGATGCCAGCGTCGCCAAATTCGGCAAACCCGGACTCGCCGCGTATGGCTCCTCCACCTCGTTTCTGACGATTCAAGTATCGCCTCTGTGCCGAGATTTTTCGGGAAGTGATGACGGCCAACAGGCCCCATAGAGCATCGCGGTTCTCGGCCTCAATCCGTCCTTCCGCGAGTCCACGACAGAGACTGTGGAACGCACTGTTCGCCGCGTCATGTTCGTCGTAACGCCGCTGGGTCTGCACGTCGAGTTTCTGCCGCGCAAACTCCTGCAGCCGAAGGGACATGCGCTGCCACAGGTGTTCGGCTGCCTGGTCATTCCCATCTGAAAGCTGGTTAATCCAGCCTGTGACTGAAAGACTATCCACAGTTCATCTTCCGGCGCGAGTCGACGGCCGTCCCAACCCCTGACAGGCCAAGTAGTTCAAGTCTGCCAAACTAGCACGGAAAGAGACCTTTTCCTAGAGAAGTCCCAAAAAATCTGGCAGTTGCCTGTCGGACTTTCGACTTGGTTGAACATCTGTGTTGTGAGGCCGGATTGGTTCATTTGGCCTGCAACACGCCGCGTTGGCATCTATTCCATCAACCTGAACCGCTGGAGAACACAATGAATTCAAAAATCGCATTCGGAATCCTCGCTCTCACTGCAATGTTTGCAGGCAGTGCAACGGCTGCTGAGCAATTAAAAGACGGAAGCTACTCTGTGACTTCGCCTAGTGGGCAGAAGCTGACTTTCGAAGTGGAAAAGAAGGGCGAGCATCAGAACGGCGATGGAATTTACACGATCAAGGAAACCTCATTCTACAAAAATCATCTGTTCGCCTTTGATGGCTCAAACGTCGGATCTCGTGTGGTATGGAGTTCCACGTCGGCGACAAAGTGGATTCTTCACAAGAGTTCGAATGGTTGGGCAATCATGCATGGGGAAAATGGGGCCAACGCAGCAAGCGCTAAGGGCAGTGGTAAAGCAACGACGCTTTCTCTGCAGAGAAATCAGGGTCGTAAGAATCAAGTCTGGCAAATCAAATAAGCCGAATAGAGATGGCTCTGCCTGGCATTTCAAGCGTCGCAGCTTTGGTTGCGACGCTTGTTTGTATTTTGTTCTTACTTTTCCAGATCGTCCACGGCGTGAATGGTGTGTAGTCACAGTCATGAGGCCGTCAAATAAATCACGAGCTGGTGATCTGTTGTCTCCCGTAGGCGCTGTTCCGTAATTGTGTTTTTGGTAGCGAATCTCGCCAGGAGTTTCGGAATTTCCGCAGCGCCGAAGGTCTTGGCGACCCTCGCTACGAATTACGGGGCAGAGCGTGGCTTCGGCGCCAGTCATGAGCAACCGCCGCTACCCGCGGTTGTGGACTTCCCATGGGGTGCGGAAATCGAGGGAATGATGACGCCTGCCTGTCGGACTTTAGCCGCATTTGAACATCAGGGTTGTGAGGCCGGATCGGTTCATTCGGCCTGCCGCAACAACGCCCACCCCCGGGAGAAAACGAATGAGACACTTTTCCAGGAAATCCAACTTGCTGGCGATCGCGAGTAGGTGCGTTGCCACGGCAACGGTCTTAAGTTCGGTCGCACATTCTGCGGACCCGATCAAGCGCGGGAACCTCGGCACTGGCCTCGTGTTCGGAGTCAACAAGCCCGTTGTCCAAGATCTGTGCCCGCGGCTTGCAAAATCATGAACGCCGCAAGATAAGTTTTGACCTGCAAAGCTGTTTTTTTTGTGAAGTGGCCTTTAGTTGGCACCAGGCAAACTTGCCGCATTTCAAGAACAAAGACCAAACAGAAGGGTTTCAATCGAATGAGTACCATGATCCGAAAAATTATCCTAGCGACCTTCGGCCTTTGCGCCTTTCTTGCGCTTGATGTCGCGGCCCAAGAAAAAAAATCAATAACACTATATTACAGCGAAGCGAGGAAGGACTTTTTCACATCCGCTTCAGAGGCTGGCGATCGCAATGCAAAAGCCGCTGCCTACGTAGTGAGCGACGCAAAGAGTCAAGGCAAGATCTGGAAAACTCAAAAACCCGGCACGGTGCCTCTCCTCGCGTACTGGAGTGCAAAACATCAAGATTGCCTGACGATGACTGCTGACATCGAAGCGCTAAAACTCAAGGAAGGAGACGGATATCAGCCATATGAAACACTCGGTTACATCTACAAAGAGAAAAGTCTAGATGCACAAATACCGTTAGTACTCTATAAAAATGCTTCGACGAACGACTTTCTTACTACCGCGATGCCCCCGGGGAATCTGGTAGGTATCAAACATTTTGATGCAAAAAAATATGAACTGCTAGGATGTATCGGCTATGTAGTTACCGCACAATCGGTATCAGACCTCAAGAATTCCGGGGGCGTCTTGCACTACAAAGGCGTTTGGGATTGGAATACCGAAAACACATCCAACTTTGAACTTGACACAAATAAGCCCCAAATCAAATACACCTACCAACACGGCGATAGCGACCCCCTCGTCGTAACGCTACCGTACTCGTTGGTCGACAACGAAAAAGGGCATGCGGTACTCGAATTCGCTCTCCCGGATGGAAATCACGCGCAGTTCGTATGGACGAGCTTTGGCTATGTCAAAGGGAAATTTTGGCTTAAGGGAGTCGCAAAGACTGCGAATCCTGCCACCCGGACAACAATGGAACGGGTGAATCTCGCCGGCTCTCCCGCAAGAGCACGTACTGAACATGCCGAGAAGCCCAGAAGCAAAACGCAACTAGAGACTTTTTTCAACACGTATGGCGGCAGGAGTAGGTTTTCTTCGCACTATATCGATGCTGTCACGGCTTTCGTCACTGCCGAAGACGAGGTAAAGGGAGAGAATTATTCAGGCGCGAAAGCGATACTCGATGACCTTTGGAGGAAATATCCAATCGGTGATGATTCATGGAAAAGAGCAGGATCTGGAATTCACGGCACGTTTGTCGCCAGCCCGGTCGCCTACCCTGGGTTGCGCATGCTGACGGATGTGGTGAATTATCAACTCCATAAGCCCTCAAATGTCTACGCGAATACGCTCAACATGAAGGTCGTTTTGGTAGGCAAGGCTGAAGGAACCATGCCAAGAAACCTGGGCGAATTCGCGGGCGGCACCGGGGTGCAAACAGTAAACCATCTGGACACTCGCCTGAGAAAAGACAATTACAGGTTAATCAAAGAGGTGACGGACGTATTTCGCAGATATATCACTGCCGTTACCGATGGAAAACTGGTGGTTGCCCTTGAGATTCTGGAGCTGCCTCAGGTCACCGCCCCAATCATTATTGAGAAGAAAGGGAATGGGAAAACCGGCCACGCCGCCAAACTTTCAGACAGTAGCAAAGTCTACGATGGGATTCCCGATAAGGTCAAAGCGGATACGGATTTGTGGTGGATAATCTATCCGTCTTTTGTTCCGGGTACGGGAAGAAACAATGCGGTTGCCAGAAGAGAAGCATTTGAGGGGTACGGATTCATTACAGGAGGGATGTATATGGGGAAACAAAAAGCTCTTGTATGCGACGACCTGTTTTTCTTGGACAAGCAGCCTGTTCTGGACACCAGAATGTCCGACGTATTTACAGAACTCGAACAGCGCTGCTATCCGCCGCAGTGGTTCCAGCATGAGTTTTTCCATTACCTGTACAATATGTTTCCATCCTTTCCCTCGGAGCCAGCCGGGTTGGAACCGACAAGCCATGATTGGTTTACAAGATCCTTCTGGCCCCGAGATTTTCAAGGCATGTACGAAGCGGATTTCTATCAAGAGTCCATGCACAAGAGAATCAAAAGGGTGAGGGAACGACCATTGCACGTTCGACTGCGCCGGAAAGTGGAAATCCCGCCGAAGAGCGTCTACGCACAACTCAGGACACAGGATGTCCTGGGCAATTACCAGGCCGAGAGCAAGAACCTTAACGACTGGCATTACATAAGAATCTACGAGGAGAATGGCAAGTATTTCTGGATGAACAGAGCTAACGTAAAGTGGGAATTAACCCCGCTCGTGTCTGATGGGATCATAAAATCGTCGAGAGAAGGTGACTGGAGGATCGTCCTGAAAGTAGACGAGAGTTCCGGGAAGTTCCTGCCGAAAGTCGTCGGAATTCGACGAGTTGATGGCCGTGGAGTTCTTGTTGTCAAAAAATAGATAGATGGCAAGTGCAAGCAAATGTGACGTTGCGGCCGGAGCCGTCGACCCAGGCACAACAAGCGTCGCAGCTCCGGTTGCGACGCTTGTTTGTATTTTGTTCTTACTTTTCCAGATCGTCCACGGCGTGAATGGTGTGTGCAGTCACAGTTGCCGCTCCTCTCCGACGCCCTCCAGCAGATCGCGACTGCGTCGCGCAAACCGTCACGTTTCGACACTTCGGGCACATCGACCGAAGCATCGAATCAATGAGCCTGCCAAAGCGAGAATCCCTGGATTTCTGACCGAAGTGTGGAATTTGGGACAAGACAGGCACAGTGCCAGTCATTGGCAATCCGACGCCGTTACGAAAATTGGGATGGACACTTAGAACAGCACGCTTTGCGCCTGGCGGGATGGTCAATCACATGATCAATCGTCTCGTGGGGAGCCAAACAATCGGGAGTCGAAGCAACGATGCGCAGGCCATCCCCCACGACGTTTCCGCGAATCGGCTGGTAGGCGATTAGCCGTGGACGTTTTCGTGTGATTGAAGCGTGATGCGAGCTTCTATCGTCCAGCAAAGTAATGGTGTACTGGTTGCGCCGGATCTTGTAAAATGGAGGGAGAGGGCAGGTGATCGGCATCTCGATCGCATGGCGCATGTTGTGAGACACCGCTCGCCGAGGCGCGAGACGTATGCGCTTACCCGGTTGAAACGCTTGCCGAATTGCAAACGTTTTGGATTCGATTTCACTACGGCAGGAAGGACGCGGCGTCGCCGCAACTCCTTTTCGCGACTTCTTTTGGGGCAGTATTATGAAGAACCAAACGGCATCAATCTGGCAGTCGCTTGTATGTTACACTCGCCTACGTGCGCCGCTTTGCGGGACCTCGCCAGGCACACACCGGCACCGGACTACGAGTCACCGTGGATGGGATCAAGAAAACCTACCAGACCAGCCACAAAGTCCCTCGCGACTTCAAAGAAACCATGCGCATCGTCTTCGACGACGAACTGTCGAAATGGAACGACCTACTGAATTAGCCAGACGCCAACCGCTGCAGCGATACCCCTCGACTAACGTCAAGGGCTCGCCGGGCCGGAAGAGACCTCCCCTAACCCCTCCTTGAAAAAGGAGGGGAACAAGGTCTCCCCTTTGCCAAGGGGGAGTTTGAGGGGGTCAAAAACCGCGCGCCGGAATATCGAAGATCGAACAAACGACACAGCCATGCCGACAGCCAATCCACTAATCACGGAGTCAACAACAACGGTGTCAACAACAACAACAGAGTCGTTCTCTGCTAGGATAGGACGGACCTTACCGCGACTCACACCTGCAATCTCCCACCCAGTTCATCGTTGAAAACTATCTCATGAATCGACTCCTCGCTCTCTTGGTTCTCCCCGCCACCATCGTGTCCGCCCCTGTTTGCGTCGCTCAAGAAAAAGCGGCCCGTTTTGAATTCACTCGCATGGTCGCGCATTGGGCACAGTACCACGACGAAAACTACTTGGCTTTCATTGATGAAGCGGAACCGGAATTGGTGCAGCTTGGGTTTTACGGCGCGCATTTCTGGAGCTTGTCCCACACTCCCGTCTACAAGGGTTATCCGTCGCACTTTCCGGTCCAAGGTCTCGACGAATGCGGGGATTGGTTTCAAAAGCGAAACGCGCAGTTAAAGAAGCGCGGCGTGAAAGTCGTCGGTCATTTCAATGTCGAGTTCTTGGTCGGCGATCCTGACGGACCGAAAGGACCGACCGGTTTTTTTAAATTCTATCGCGACCTCTGGGATGAAAAGCAACTGGGCCCGCGCCCGGTGAAGAATCCGCTCGACTTGCTGGAGAAGACGATGGATGGCGAGCCGATTTCACAGAAGGGGTACGGCATCGGCGGGATGAAAGAGTATTGGGCCTGCTTGCGCAATCCGCATTGGCAAAGCGTGCTAAAGGCGTGGGTCAAACAAGGAATTGAGCGCGGCCTGGACGGATTCATCGCGAACTATTTCTATCGCCACGATTGCCACTGCGAACACTGCCAACGGCAATTCCGCCAGCACCTAGACGAGCGGTTTACCCCCGAGCAGTTGAAAGCCCGGTTCGAAATCGAGGACCTGTCTTCCCACCGATTCAGCGAATTGGTCTTTTGGCACGATCCAAAACAATCGACCCCGCTGCGCCGCGAGATGTTGCGGTTCTCGCAGATCTCCAACAAGCGTGTTTTCGATGAGGTGTTTCACCGCTATGGCCGATCGCTGAAACCCGATCTGATTACCGCGCAGTGGAACCACCTGGGAAACTTCGGCCAGATCAACAGCGACGAACGATGTATGTTGCCGGCCGACCTGTGGGGAACGGACGAGACGTATCTTTGGTACAGCACCGGTGGCGCGGCGTACTTTACCGATCTGGACAAACGCAATTTAGGCGAGGGCACTCTTCAAGCTCGCTACATTCGCGGTGCCTTTGACGATAAACCGTTTACGTTGGGCAAGTATGAAAACACACGCATTCGCGTGGCGATCGCGGAATTGGCGGCGAACGGCGGCTCGCCCATGGGTTTTTACACTCGCTTTACCGACCCCGCCGCTCGCCAGGAGATCGCCCGCTACTACCAATTCTTGAAGCGTTACGACGAGCTCTACCGCGGCAACCGTTCGCATGCCGAAGTGGCGCTGTTGTTTCCTCGCGCTCGCGTGCATGAAGGTGACGTGACGGCGGTGGAGCGCTTTCGCGCGATGGGAACGCGGTTGCTTGACGAGCATGTTTTGTTTGACGTAGTTCCGGATGACATTGCCGACAAGGATCGACTAGCGCGTTACCAACATGTGATACGAGTCGACAAGAGCCAAGCGGAGGACCATCATTTGCCAGAAGGGCGCAGTCAGTTTCGGGCACCGTATACGGTCCGTGTCTCCGCCAGCCGGCCGGCCGAACGAGACAACGAGTTGACATTGCACTTCGTGAACTACAACCGCGAGGAACCACCCAGATCGAAAAATGGACGCCCCAGTGCCGGCCGTGGTATTCAAGACGAAAAGCCGATTCCTGTTGCCGATGTCGAAGCGAACATCGCGGTGCCGGCCGGTTTTCGGGTCGTGAATGTCGAAGCCATGTCACCAGAGAACCCGAATCCCGTCGCGCTCAAGTTTAGCGTCAGCGAAGGCCGACTCCGCTTTCGACTTCCTGAGTTTCTGGCCTATTCGATTGCCCGTGTTCAGCTTGCACCCGTGGAGTAACTCGCAATAGAAATTCAGCTCTCTGGCCCCCTCGCGCAAATGTTTGGCAAAAATGTTTGGAATCCTGTAACTTGCGGGTAGCTATTCAGCGGATTCTTTTCGAACAGGTTATTGAAAATACTTAGCGGTTGGGCAGCTACGTGTTTGCCTTGGCGACTGGAGATTTTCAGTCGCCGAGGCAATTTCATCGGCCACTACGCGAATGACGACGGTGCTGCGCGCCTGCGACCGTGCGCCGCTTGATTCATCGTCCTTGGAAGAGGAAAGGTGTCGAATGTCCAACGAAAAATCGAATCAGATCCCCCGTGAAGTGCGTGGCGTCGCCAAGTTCCTGTACACGCAAAACCCGTTCTATCTGATCAGTGCTTGTCTTGTTCTGTATGGGCTGCATATTTCGTTCGGCCAAAGCGCGAGGGATACTTTTGATCCATGGACGTTGGCCGGGGTGCTGTGTGGTTACACCCTCGTCATGGCCGCGACGGCGGTCGTGTTGATCCGTTTCGGAAAAGTGTGGGACGACGCGCGGTCGATCATGCTGGTTTTGCTGTTCCTGTTCCTGGCCATCTCCGTCAGTTTCGACGAAGTGTGTCGCACTGATTGGACGACCGCGGCTCAAGTGTTGGTATGCGCGTTGGCTTTCTGCGTTCTCGTTTCAGAAGGTGTTTTTCGTTTTTCAGGCATCCGGTTTCCCATCTTGTACCGGATTCCTTACTTCCTGTTCTTGTCTCTGTTCTTTCTGTATCCGATTTGGGTCTCGCAACCGACGGCGCACACCGTTAGCTCTTGGCGGATTCTTTCGTTTCCCATGGTGGCCAGCATCGTAGCGCTCACGCTGATCCCCGCAATTCGCCGTGGACGCGAGTACGTCGGTAAGAACGGTACACCTTGGCGGTGGCCGCTTTATCCCTGGACGGTCTTTGGTTTCCTGGCCTTTAGCACTTGCTTTCGTGCTTTTGTGCTAAGCCTGTCGTTTGATCCTCGGCCCGAAATAGCTTTGTTCAGCGCGTTCGGCCTGTATTTTCTGGTGCCATTCTTGCTGGTGATTCTTGCCCTGCTGTTGGAAATCGGTTTGCGGGAAAACATTCGCACGCTGCAAAATGTTGCTCTGGCGGCCGCGCCGCTGCTGCTGTTCTTGGCGATGCCTTCCGCCGGAAAGGGCAATCAGACATTTACCGTCTTCTTGAGCCAGTTTGTTGATATCTTTGGCTCGCCGACGTGGCTGACGATGATCGGCGTCAGCGGGTTTTATTTGTTCGCCTATTTGCGCGGGATACGAAGAGCGGAGGTTTTTCTGTGCGGAATGCTGGTCATTGCCAGTTTCGTGGGCCCCAGGACTTTCGGCTGGTCGACGATGGGGCCCTTTCAATCATGGCCGCTGGCGGTCGCGGGGTTGATTCAACTGGTTCGCGCGATACGAAGTGGTCGCTCGTTGGCTTGGTTCGCGGCAGTCGCGTGCTTTGCCTGCGCCGCGGTCTGCTTGGCGTGGGATGGCGGTCTGCGCATTTTCGTGTTGGCGGCTGCCTATCACGGCGTCATGTTCGCGGCCATTGTGATCAGTGTTCTGTGCCCGGACCGTCATTCAAAGCTGCTGCGCCGCCTGGCGGTGGTGCTGTTGGCCGCCGCCGGCTTGAGCGCGGCGGTACTAGGCGGACAATTGGGAACCTTGCTAGGGGCCCGATTTTTATATCTCGGGGTCATGACCTGCATCGGATACCTGTCGTTTCGTGCCTGGAATGAGCGATGGTGGCTCGCGGCGGCGGGCGTGAATCTTTTCGCGGCGGTTGGGCTGGCCATGACGTCGTCCAGCGAACCGCTAGTTCGCGCCGTCGGCCCACGTGCTTACTACTGCCTGCTGACCGGGCTTGCGTTCTTCGTGATTGCGGCGCTAATCAGCGCGCAAAAATGTGGAGTTCTGCTCCGGGTTTGGCGCCGACTGTTGGATTTGCGCGAGCAATCTCCCGCCGGTCCATCGCCGCTGCCAATCTCCAAACCTTCACCGGGGTCGGATTAAGGTGACCGCGAACCAGCGATCGCGCTTTCCGTGGTGGGAGGGCGAGGCTCGGATTTCTCGGTCGACTAGAAGGAACTCGCCGGGCGTTCAAGAGATACCTTGTCTTGCGGTGCGAGGATGCCGCCGCTGATAACGCGGCAACAAACTCCGCCTCGCCAATTTGGAGTCAGGGCACCGCACAGTCCCGTGGCCGCTTCTTCCATTCTCGAACACGGCTCGGTCTCGCCCGTGACCTGCAGTATCACGTCGCCTAGGCGAACGGTAGCGCCGGTGGTTTCGCAAAACCGCAGCCCTTCGACGAACAAATTGGCGCGGCGCGTCGTCCATGGCAACTGCTGGCCAAGTTCCGCGCACGCGTCTTCCCAATCCTCGACGGAAAGCACGGTGACCTGACGTACTCCCGGCGCGCCGCGAAAGTCACCCACGACTCCGTGCTCGGCGGTAATCTCTGCCTGGTTTTGCTCAACCATGGGGGCTCGTGACTTGGCGCGAATGGCGATTCCGATCAACGTTCCTTGTTCTCTTTCCATGCCGGATCTCTAGTTGATGGCTGTCATGATTGATTCGCGATTTCGAAGTGCCGGACGGCCCACTACGAACGGCCGCGGCGAGCTCGGTCGAGATCGCGTTTGACGTCGGCCCGCTTCATGTCTTCGCGTTTGTCGTACAACTTCTTGCCCTTGCAAAGTCCCATCAGCACTTTGGCCACTCCGCGCTGATTGAAGTAGATCCTCAGTGGGACCAGCGTCAGGCCCTTTTCGTGAGCCTGATTGGCGAATTTTTCGATCTCTCGATTGTGCAGCAGCAGTTTGCGAGGTCGCTTTGGCTCGTGATTCCATACACTGGCCTGTTTGTATTCGGCGATGTCGCAGCCGACCAACCAGACTTCCCGTCCCCGAACACGGCCGTAGGCTTCGTCCAGCGAAATCCGGCCTTCGCGCATACTCTTCACCTCGCTGCCCACGAGCGCAATCCCACACTCCAAAGTGTCCACGACCTGGAACTTGTGCCGCGCCTTGCGATTCTCGCAGACCGGCCGCTCGCCCTTGTTGAGGGGATCTTTCTTGTCTTTTTTTTTCTTAGCCACCGGATTGAAATCTTAGGACATTTGAACTTCGGCTCGCCTGCTGGTGCCGCAATGTACGTCTCAGTTGATCGGGACGTTCTGCAGCTTTGGAGTGCAAAACACCGCGCAGATTGGGTGTAAGACACCGTGCAGATTGAGTGTATGACACTGTGCAGATTGAGTGTATGACACTGTGCGGAAATTAAAAACCCGCTTTCGCTCATTCCGGGCCGCGAAACGACTTAAAAGCGATCCCATCACCCAGTCCGCAATCTCAATTCCACTCGTCGAATGGCATCATCTACCTTGCAATCGCTGTGAGCAAGGTGAATCGGCGTGCCCGAGCTAACCCAACCGGTCACTTTCTTTTGCGCCGAGATAACCGTGCTGTGGCTGCGATGGCCAAAGTATTCGCCAATTTCGGAATAGGCGGCGCGGGTGTACTTTCGCGCCAGCCACATAGCCAGCATGCGCGGCTGACTGATGCCTTTCGACCGGCGTGAAGATTGAAGTACCTTGGCATCCAACCCAAATACGTCGCAGACGGCGCGATCGATGTCTTCCATCCGTACCGGGGCGTGGGTCGAGCGAATGATATCCGCCAAAGCGGCTTCCGCCAGCTCGATGGTGATTGGCTGCTCCAACGCCTGGCTAGTCGCATGCAGCCGGTTCAGCGCTCCTGATATCTGTCGCGCGTCGCCGGGAATTTCGGCGGCCACCAATTCCAGCACTTTGGCGGGGATCTTAAAGCTTCTCTCGGCCGATAATTGCTTGGCAATCCGCAGACGCAAGTCGCGGTCGGCCGCTTCAATGCCGCACACCAGGCCGCTGCACATGCGCGTAATCAACTCCTGGCCGATCCCGTTAATCTCCACGGGCGGACGGTCGGCGGCCAGGATGACTTGGTGGCCTTCACGCAGCAAGGTGTCGAGTGTGTGCTGAAGTTCCACGAGTGTCGCCCGCTTGCCCACGAAAAACTGGATGTCGTCGAGCAGCAGTAGGTCGACCTGACGATATCGGCGACGAAAACTGGGGAGCCCGCCGCCGTGTAACGCCTCTAGGAAGTAGCTTGTGAACTGTTCGGCCGACAGCATCAAGAAACGGCCCCGCTGTCCGGTTCGCCGCATTTCGGTCCAGATGCCCTGCAGCAGATGTGTCTTGCCGCATCCTGGCGGACCGTACAGAAACATGGGAGAAACCGCTCCCAGTCGCCGCGTCACATTCGTCGCCGCCATTTGTGCCATGCGATTCGTATCGCCAACAACAAACGACCGCAGACTCGCAAATCGTTTGCGCGGCGCGCGATCGTCATCCGGCGGGTCTATTGACGGGTCGTCAGCATCCACGGGTTCGGCTGCGGCCGGACCCAGGCAGCGACACTCGGCACCCTCCGCGGATGGCCCGTTTGAAGTACTCGCAAGGTGAAAGTTGATCTCCAGTTCTTGACCAAACACCGCGCGACAGGCGGCCTGCAAATCATCACGAAAGGAAACACGCAAGCGATCGAGGGAAAACTGATCGGCGGCCTGAACGTTGAGGGTGCCGTCTTCTAGCGAGAGGCACTCGGGTTGATCAAACCAGAGCGAGAATCGGTCGGCTCCGACCTTGTCGACCATTACCTTGCGGAATGTCGACACGATGTCCGTATCGCGGTTGGTCACGTCCTGTGCGTCCCTTGCCCATACATACAGCGCCGAAAACCCATTGGGTTTTCCACCGCTGATAACGGAACTACTCCGCTGGCAACGGTTTAGCGTGTAAGCAAGTTGTCCTATGTGGGAAGCGTACCACTAAAAGTGGCTCACCATTTCTTAAACTGTGTCGACCTAGTTTAAGAGTGCTAGCGGCCCTGTCCAGCGGTTCGGAACGGAGATCGTGAAGATTTTTTTACATTTGGAATCCGGGGTAGCAAATGTCCCAAAAAACAGGGCCGTGACGGTGCTTGGTTGCGTTGTCATTTAAACGCGGACATCGCGCCGTCGTCAAATCGGCGGTGGAAAAACTGTCGGCACAAGAGGATTTGTAAATCGATCAAGACAGACCGGGTGCCGATCGTGACGGTAATCCCGGTCATGACTATTTCAAACAAGCAGTTTGCGGACCATTGAGTCCGAGGCAGCACTGCTCTAACGCATTCAGCGTCAATCGAAGTTGATTGGTGGCGTGTCGGGTGCTTCCAAGCAGGTGGTTCTGTATACAATTGAAATGGTCGGCGGTTTTGACTGCCGGACGGCATCTGCCCTTCAATCATGTTTTGATTTGATGAAAATTTCGATTTCCACCATCCCGCAGATTTATCGCAATCTCAAGCGATGGCGCGAGATTCTCTCCGTGCTTAGCAAGTACGGGCTGGCCGATTGGCTGAGCCGAGTCAATCTAGACTTCGTCAAAGACCAGTTGAAGGCACCCGACGGAGAAGCTCTGGCCCGACTGTCTCACGAACGCAGAATTCGCCTGGCCTTGTCGGAACTGGGCCCGACCTTCATCAAGCTGGGGCAGTTGCTCAGCACGCGGCCCGACATTGTGGGGGTCAAGCTGGCGAATGAGCTGAAGCAGTTGCAGTCCGACGCACCGGCCGATCCGTTTGACAAGATCCGAAAACTGGTGGAATCCGAACTGGGGCAGCCGCTGGAAGGACTGTTCGCCGAATTTAGCGAAGAACCGATTGCCTCGGCGTCGATTGGCCAAGTACACCGAGCCCGCATGACCAACGGCGACGTGGTTGTCGTGAAGGTGCAGCATATCGGCATCGAAGAAGTAATCCGTGACGACCTCGACGTGCTGTCCGGGGCCGCACAGTTGGCCGAACGGTTCGACGAATTCAAGCCTTATAAACCGATCAAACTTGTAGGCGAAATGGCGCGGTCGCTGCGCCGCGAACTCGATTTCGGCCGCGAAGAACGGAACCTGCAGCAATTCGCGGCCATGTTCGACAAGGACCCCACGGTCCGCGTTCCCAAGCCATTTGGCGAACTTTGCACTGCCCGCGTGCTGACGATGGAGTCGTTGGACGGCGTCAAGGTCGAAGATCGCGATGCGTTGCTTGCCGGCGGCTTCGACCTGGATGAACTGGCCCTGCGCGGCGCGAGCTTGTATCTGAAAATGATCTTCCAACACGGCTTTTATCACGCCGACCCCCATCCGGGAAACTTGGTGATGTTGCCTGGTAATGTCATAGGACTGCTTGATTTCGGCATGGTGGGGCGGCTCGGCGAACGGTTGCGCGAAGACATTGAAGAGATGCTGTTGTCGATCGTGAACCAAGATGTGGTCATGTTGACGATGATTCTCAAACGGGTGGGCAGCGTTCCGTTCGATTTGGACGATGGGGCGCTTGGAAGCGATGTCGCTGACTTCGTCGGCCAACATGCCACCCAGTCGTTGGACGAATTTGACTTGACCGGCGCGCTCAATGACATGATCGAGATGATCCGTCGTCACCAAATCTCGCTGCCGACGGAAGTCGCGCTGCTGATCAAGACGCTGGCCACGCTGGACGGGACCGCCAAGCTGCTGAGTCCCAAATTTAGCTTGATCGAGGTAATGCAGCCGCTTCATCGTTCGATGCTGCTGCGCAGATTGTCACCGATGCGGCAAGTGCGGAAGATGCGGCGGATCTACGTCGAGTTGGAACAGATTGCCGAGGTGTTGCCGCAACGGCTGATGAATATCTTGGACCAGGTGCAATCGGGAAAATTCGACATTCACCTCGACCATCGCCGGCTGGGCCCGTCGGTGAATCGGCTGGTGATCGGCATGATTACGAGCGCGATTTTCGTCGGTTCGGCGCTGATGTTAAGCTACGATGTTCCGCCGCTGCTGTTCCCGGTGCCAGAGGGCCAGCCGCCCCACGTTCTTGGAGTGGCCAATCTCTCAATCCTAGGACTCGGCGGAGTGACGCTAAGCATTTTGGTCGGTCTGCGATTGCTGTGGGCAATTCGAAAATCGGGCAACCTTGACCGCAATGATATGGATTAGGGTGTCGAATGACGCGAGCCCCGACCCCTTGTGGATGACGCCGATCCCGGCGGACTGAGAATCTTCGGTGGGGCAATTCAGCGTGTACCATTCTCTCGCCTGGCTCGCGTTGCTAAAATCGTTGCATGTACGTTTTCTTGTTCGATATTGATGGTACGTTGATTTCTTCAGGCGGAGCGGGGAAGGAGTCGTTGCTGCGAGCGATGTCCAATGAGTTTGGCGTCGATGATCCAGCGAACGTGCCCGTGCACGGTATGACCGATCGGTCGATTGCCGCCGATCTGTTCGAACGCCATGCAATCGAAGACTCCGACGAAAATTGGGAACGGTTCATTGACGCGTATCTGAGTCACTTGCCAGCTACGTTGGCTGAAAAGGGCGGGTCGGTGCTGCCTGGCGTGACGGCGTTGCTCGATCAATTGTCAAACCGCGACGACGTGGCGCTGGGCCTGTTGACCGGCAACGTTCCGGACGGTGCGCGCTACAAGCTGGAACATTTCGGCCTGCATCATCACTTTACCTTTGGTGGCTATGGCAAGGATCACCATCGACGAGAGGAGGTCGCCGAAGCCGCCCTCGCTTCAGCCCGGCAGCATCTCGACCATCCCGTGTCGCCGGAGAGGGTTTATGTGATTGGCGACACCCCCAACGATGTACGCTGCGGCCGGCACATCAATGCCCGTGTCGTCGCCGTCTGTACGGGCATCTTTTCGGCGGAAGAACTTGACCCAGCTCAGCCGGATCTGCTGCTACAGGATCTTTCCGATTTCAATCCGATATTGGATTTGCTGAACTAGGGTACTAGGCCGTCTCGCCCATTAGCTCATTCATGGTGGCGACCAACGATTGAACCGCGTCGACACTGTTCTTGAAGTCCGCCTGCTCTTGCTCGTCCAGATCCAGCTCAACGATTTTCTCCACGCCGCCCGCGCCCAGAATGACGGGAACGCCGACGTAATAGCCACCCACTCCGTATTCCTTGTCGCAATAGGCGGCACAAGGGATAAGGCGTTTCTTATCGCGAACGATTGCCTCGACCATTTGGGCCGAAGCTGCCGCCGGTGCGTAATAAGCGCTGCCGGTCTTCAGCAGGCCGACAATTTCCGCGCCGCCGGACCGGGTTCGTTGCACAATTTCGTCAAGACGTTCCCGAGACATCAAGCGAGTGACGGGAATACCGCCCACCGAAGTACAACTAGGCATCGGCACCATGGTATCACCGTGGCCCCCCATCAACAGGGCCGATACGTCTTCAACACTTACGCCCAATTCCATCGCCAGGAACGTGCGATAACGGGCCGTATCCAGCACGCCTGCCTGCCCTATCACTCGGTGAGCCGGAAAACCGCTGACTTTCAGTGCCTGCTGAACCATGGCGTCCAGCGGATTGCTGACCACGATAATGATCGCTTCGGGACTGCTTTGTTTGATTTGTTCGGTAACCGCCGTGACAATTTTGGCGTTCGTGCTGAGCAAGTCGTCACGGCTCATGCCGGGTTTACGCGGGATTCCCGCCGTAATCACGACTACGTCGCTGCCCGCCGTTGCGTCGTAGCTGGTAGCGCCCGTGATATTGGAATCAAAGCCAATGATCGGCGAAGCTTGCATGAGATCGAGCGCTTTTCCCTTCGGCATATCTTCCGTGGCGGGAATGTCGAGCAGCACGATATCGCCCAATTCGGCGGCCGCGCACCAATGCGCCGTTGTTGCTCCCACGTTCCCCGCCCCGACGATGGTGATCTTCGCTCGACCCATTTGAGAATTCTCCAAACTGGAAGTTTATGGCAATTCGTGTTCAGCTACGAATATCGGCGGCTGCGGCTACAAGTCAAGTGGGTAGGTCTTCCAAATGGTCGCGAGCCCGCTAAATGCAACTAGCGCGATGCTTCACGGACCAGATGTCGCAGTTCCGGCAAGATGATCTTGTCCATCGCCAAGCGAACCGCCGCCCTCGAACCGGGCATCGTCAACAGCAGCGTGCGGTTCATTAGGCCACCGGTGGCCCGGCTGAGCATGGCCGCCGCGCCAATCTCTTCGTAGCTGAGCATGCGAAATAGCTCGCCATAGCCGGGCAGCGGTTTCGTAATCAGGGACGAGACGGTTTCGAACGTCTGGTCGCGGCTGGTCAATCCGGTGCCGCCCGTCATCAAGACCGCGTGGACGTCGTCGCGGTCGCGCAGTTGCTCAAGCAGCGGCTGCATGCGAGCCGGCTCGTCTGGAATGATCTCGCGCGTGACCACTTGGTGGCCGGCCTCGGTCAGCCGGTCGACCACCGTTTGTCCGCCCGTATCCGTTTCCAACGTGCGCGTGTCGCTGACCGTAATCACCGCACAGCCAACGCTGGTTGGCGCATCTTGTTTGTGCTCGTGGGCGGGCGAAATGGTCACGGATTACCGACGTGAGGGACTGAGGCCAGGGGCAACTACTTCAGCTTTACCTTGACCCAGTACGGGTGCTGCCGGTCGCCCCGCGTGCGGACATCTTCCAGCAGCACCTGCGAACTCGGTTCTGGTTGAAAGCTTTGTGACTTGCTACCGAACTTGATCGTCACGCGTTTTTCCAGGTCGACGAGTTCAGGCGAGAGATAGACTGTGGCTTTGCGAGCGCCGGTAGTGACACGAATCGTGTTTTTCCCGAGGAGTTTGGCTCCCACGGGCGCCTCGCGAGCGCCTTTGCGCGGCCATTCCGTCGGGGCCACGATGGTGGTCTCGGGAAACTCGTCGACTTCCAGCCACCAAAAGAAATTGTCCCAAGGCCGCATGGAAACACAATTGAATTCCTTGACCGAAAATTCGCGCTGTTGCAGTTCCATCCAGTCGAACAGGTTTTGAATCTCGTCGTGAAAATGCTCGTGGCCGCGTCCTTGATACTGAACGACCATCACATCGTAGCTGTGACTGGTCAGATAGCGGTTGAAGTCCATTTTGTTCAACTCCATGCGGTTGCCGTCCTTTTCACCGCAGACGAAATACATCGGCAGATGAAACCGCGAGTTGGGATGATAGCGAGAAACGTAGTTGCGGGCCGTGGCCACGATGGGCATGACGCCCGCCCACAGATCGGGATGCGCCAAACCAATATCCCACGCCGCATCTCCGCCCATCGAGTGGCCGCTGAGGAACACGCGGTCGGTATCGATCGAGAAACGGCGCAGTGCGTCGCGTAATGAGAACAGCACCGCCGCGTGTTCTCGTGCTGAGTATTTGTATTTGGGTTGACGATCGGCGGCCCATTGCGGGGCAATGACGATATATCCGCGGCGGGTGGCTTGGTCGTAGCGAGTTTTCCGTTTTTCGTCATACGAACCAGCCCACCAATCGATCTGCAGTTCGGGCGTCGTGCCGGCACCGTTCAGTGTCACGATGCATGGATAGCGGCGCGATTGATCGTAGTTGGGTGGCAACTGAATCAAGTAGTTGAAGTCCGGTTCTCCGGTCAGTCCCGGTGTGGACAGCCTGAGCATGCCCGGCACTCCATCCTGTTGTGCCGCGGTTCGGACTGGAGGCAGCATGTGGGCGACGATTTTGGACAGGTCTTCAGGCTGGCCGCCTTCCAGCGTGTCCAGCTTCTTCAGGATTTCCTCGCGCTCGTGCGAGTGTTTGGCCCGCAGGTACTCGCCAGCCAAATTACGAACCTCGGTCTGGTCGAGAGCGACCGCGAGATTATCGATGCCCGCGCCGTTGCCCATCAACCACCCGCTGATCGCCAGGGCGACCTTTTGCTGAGGGCTGGTGTCCGGATCGTCGCCAAGCCGAAGATAGTCGGCCATGCGCTCAAGCGTTTGAAAGTTCAGTTGGGCGGCAATTTCCTTGCGAATGGGCTCGATCTTGGCTCGTATGGCCTCGTCGGCGATCTCGGAAACATGCTGCTCAAGCTGATCGAGGATCTGTTTCCTCTTGCTTTGCAATTCCTTGTATTCGTCCATCAGCTCTCGAACTTCCAAAAGGATCTCGCCCGAGACACCTTCGGATGGAAATTTTTCGAGCATGGCGAACGCCAACGGATGTTGGCCGGCATCGCGGCGTAGTCTGATCTCTTCGATCAAACGGCGCGAGCCCGATTGGCGTAATTCCTTGGCGGTCTTTTGCAGAGCCTTCAAGCCTGGAAAGTCCCGAATGACTTCTTTCAATTCAGTTTGCGCGTCTTGGTATCGTTCCGCTTGAATGTATAGACGCACCACGCGCAGCCGATCCGCCGAATTGTTCTCGTCCATTTGCTGCATCAAGATCTTGGTCAGCGTCGCTCGCGGAATTGAACTGGTCGCGATGCGCATGTCCCAGGTGTAGGAAGGCCGGCCGAGCAACCCTTCGACTTTGCAATAGGTGGGCGTTACGAGCGTGATCCCTTGGATTACGTGGCGCGGGCCGTTGGGCATATTCATCGTAACGATGCGGCGTCCCCATTCGTCGAAGGGGGTCACGCGAATGAGCGGCCCGACGCCACCGATGCGGGGAGAGTTCCTGGCCACTCGCTGCTCGATCACGATTCGTTCAACGCTGCCTGGCGGTGCCGACGTGGGCGGCGATGCGAGGTTGTTCGTCGAAACAAATACCTGGCGAAGTTCGTCGTCCATCAGCCAAATCTTGGTCACGCGAACCGGGCCCTTGCCCGATGGCTTCAACGGGTTCTCACCAATCTCGGCAATCTTGCCGGCGTTCCCTTCGATTTGCACGCCGCTCTTCAAGATGACGGTATCGGCGCGCAGGACGGCAAGGAATGCGATGGCGATGAATGCGCCAAAGCCGATTGAAAAAATGGGGGGACGCGAGGAAATGATAGCTCGCAGCAACATGCCTAGGCTCCTCTCGGTTCTGGTAGACGGGTTGTCAGTCGAGTCAGCCCAACCCGATGTCACGACGTTCGCCTGGGTACGTGCGAATGGGTCGCGCGCCCTGCCATGCTTTATTTTGACGTCTAGAGCGGATTCGTCAATTCAATCCTGGTCCGAATCGCCACAATCGGCACTTTCAGTCCACTAACTCGCCGCCTCGCGAACAGCGCGGATTGTCCACGACAAACGAAATGGCTGGAATCTAGCCGATGGTCAGCCCATTTGTTAGGCTGAATTCTCTGAAAGGTCGTCCACTTCGCACCTCGATTCTTCGTCGGAACATGCCGGTCAAATTTCCCTGTGATCACTGCGATCACGTGCTGAAAGTCAGCACGTCCAAGATCGGAAAGTCTGCGCGCTGCCCCAAATGCAACGAGAAGTTCAAAATTCCCACCGTCGAAGAGGGCGCGGCCGCCCTAGACCGTATAGCTGAGGCGAAGGGAAGTCGCGCCGAGGACGCCGACGAGTCGGAAGACCCGTTTTCCGAATTCACGGTTTACGACGAGGATCCGGAGGTCGTTTACGAATTCGAAAGCGACCCAGGAGCCCAGGCCGCAGCGACCGCCACCGTCGACCATGGGAAAATCGCCGTTTCTCGCACCGTCCTTTATTCAGTCGGTGTCGTGCAGATTGTGATCGCGATCGTCTTTTTTATCTTTGGGATCATTGTCGGCATGGATTTGGGGTCCAGCCCGAGTACTGCCGAAGGCCCTCCGTCTCGTTGCATCGTGACGGGTGTCGTCGAATTCCAAGACGCCGACAACCAAACCGCTCCTGATCCTGGTGCCGTGGTCATTGCGTTGCCGGTTGATAGCAAGCCCGATTTGGAAAACAAAGCCAACCCCGACGGACTCCACCCGGAATCGGACCTGCCCGACGACGACAATCGCGGCCTGTGGACGATTCGCGAACTGGGCGGCGACTATGCTCGCACGAACGGCCAAGGCCAATTCAATTTGCAGGTCAGTAGTCAACAAGCCTATTACGTTTTGTACATTTCCAAGAGCATGTTTCGCACCGACGGCGATTCGCTTTCCAGCCCCCAACGAGCCAGCCTTGGATCGTACTTTTCCGATGTGAACAACTTGTTGGGCGAGAACCAATTTCGCTGGGACCAGTTGACCATTCGCAACACCGCCAAGAAAGATGTCGGAAACATTGTCTTTCAGTAAGAGCCGGCCGGCCGTCACCGAACAATCATCCTTCAGGAGCCAGTTATGTCCGTCGCCCACACCAGCAAGATTCGAATTGAAAAACATGCGGGTCCGCATCGCACGGCTCATTTGGAAAACTTCGCGCCGATTCATTTCGGCATTCATGGCGGGATCAAGCACTTCTATCAGGAGAAATACGGCCGAGAAATTACCGGTCCCGAATATCCGGCAACGCTGGACCACATGATCGCCGGTGTCGCCGGGTGACTGACCGGCACCCTGGGAGCCGCACTGGAAGTGCGGGAAATCAATTCGGCCGAAAACTTGGTCGCCGATGTCGAAGGCGATATCGAAGATGTCGACGGAGTCCTCAAGATCACCCGCATCCGTTTGCACTATCGTTTCAAGATCCCTGCCAGCATGCGCGAAAACGTCGATCGCGTGCTGGCAACGCATGGGGAGAAATGCCCAGCATATCAAAGCGTCAAAGGTTGCATTGAATGCACCTGGGATGCCGAAATTGAAGAAGAGTGATCCGCCGAAATACGACTCAAAAGAGAATCGTTTCCGACAGGAAAATACCCTGCCGCTCAAATCGGGGGTCCTCGCAGAAATTCAGCACGCCGAGCGCCTCGAAGAATGTGCGCGCGCTCGTTTTTCGTAAATAGCGCAACCCGCAGCCCCATACCGATTGGTCGTCAACACACTCGTAGGCGATTTCGGGAATGAACGACTCGTCCTCATGATGTCGAAATAATTGCACTCCCAGGGCAGCCCCCCAAGTATCCCCGGCGGGCCGTCCGGCGGCGATTTGCACCAGCGGATTGACTTCAAACGACGTTTGCAGGCGGTTGAAGTTGCCGCCCGCAATCGATGTCCAGCCATCGCGGGCGACAAAGGCATTGCCAAAGAAAACGCCCTTCTCGACGCCTAGTGGCTTCAGGTCGAACACGCGCACGCGATTGCTTTCCAACACAAACAGCTGCCCATCCCCGGTGCCGCCTTGGTCGCCCCATTTGTACATCGAACGGGCAGCGAAGGTCCAAGGCCCGCAAAGCTTCGTGCGGCTGACCGCCAAGTAGTGCGCATCGCGCGTGGGGCCGAAATCATCGTCACGAAATGCGTAGCTCGCTTCCCAAAAGTCGTTGTGATAGTCGGCGCTGACGTTGATCGCGTACAGCTTTCCGTCGTTGGGGAAGACGCCTACGTCATTGAAACCGTGAATCAATTGGATGTTCAGATTGCTGATCGGTCCCAAGAAGATTGTGTTCTTATTCAGCACCACCCCATGAAACTCGTCGTTCAGTAGCAGGCTGTTATGCAAGGCGACCGGAATGCGGCCCACGCTAATGTGATAGTCGAGTACGGCGAGGGGATTGACGAATCCGCCTAGTAAGCTGTGCAGTTCCGCTTCGAACCAGTAGCGATCCGGCATGCCGGTCGAATTGTCGACATACCCTTCCGGATTGCTGAACTGGTAATACGATCCACCGGTTTGCTCGCGGCCTATCGGTCGATATTGCACATGGAACCGCTCGGTGCCGGTCAGGCGCAAGTCTAGGTCGGCTATCAACTGGTGCCCGACGGCGTCTTGCCGCTGGCCGTTTTCTTCCAGCGCGAATCCGAACAGGCGGTAGCTGCCTGACCCCACGAATCGCGGTTCCCAAACATATCCGCAACCCGGAAAGCGGAGCCGTGGCCATTCCCGGATAGGATCGGCACCGAGAAAGTCCTGGAACGCCGTAAGAGGCCGTGGCTCTTGCCAGTCTTCAGGCAAGCGGAGTACTTCATAGTGTTCGTGCTCTTCTGGTTGCGGCCAATTGCGGCGGTCTCCTTCGGGGTCATACAGATGGGCTCCGCCGTGATGCCAGAGTTCTTCCTCCAGCGGCGGCAATGGCTCTTTGTCCTTGGCATAGGGATCTGGCGGAAGCGCGGGGAAGCCCTGCTGGTCCGCGTCAGAGGTTGGCGGCGATGGCAGCGGTTCGATCGACTGGTGCCGTGGCCCGCCACTTTGGGATAGTGCTTGCCGTGCGGAATGAGCGAACACTAGATCATCAGCGGCACGAGGTAGTCGCTTGACGCCTGTTCCCGCTGGGGCTCGGTGGCGATTTGTCGCAGTCTGGCCGCCGGCATTCGCGTGGTTGACCGGGATCGACGGGAGACTCGTCAGATCCGCTTCTTCGTTTGATCGCGCGCGTTCGATCGCCGCATGACTAGGTGCTGGGCTTCCGGTTGGCCCGACCGGGGGAAGACGCTGCAAGTCGGCCTTCTTGGTTGTCTGCTTGCTCGGCTTTGCGATCGGCGCGCTAAGTGCTGGCAGAAGTGGCTCGAAGTAGGGCATCTGCGGACGCAGCGCCCCGGACGCGCTCAACAATATCGCCAGCGCGAGAGAATTGACTAGATAGTGAGAGCGTCGAGTCATGGTGTCCGTGCTAGTTGCCGTTGACAGCTTTAGCGATCAAATAGCATTGCATGTATTGGGCATCTCGAATTGGAATAGGTCTTGTCGCACGTTCGAATCTCACCATCACCTGCGAGCGGAAGTTCTCTTGCGTGAAGTTACGTGAATCAGGCCACGGTATTCGTCCAGGACCACAATCTCCAACAGGTGTTTCAGATTTGGAACTCCGATGTGATCCAACAAAGTTGGCGGCAGATGGCGAAAATTGAGCCGCACTTCGATGGTGTAAACGCCGGGACAATCATTCAGGCGAATCGGGTACGATGCGTTTCTCAATCCGAACGGCGGCAAGCTTCCCTTCGAGACACGGAATGAACCGGGCCGGCCAAAAGAAGCGCTGATGCCATTCGCGGGTCTCAGTACACTCACGGGCTGCAGATGCCGGTTAACCGATAACACGACCGAGCGTTCCGTGCCTTTGTTGGTGAGGGCGACGAACTTGCTCTGCAGATTGACCAAATGACGATCGACCGGTGACTTTCCCGCCAATACGCCATGGCTATGATCGTCGCGCAGGTCTTGGTTCTTGTCCAAGTCGCCTGTGACGAACACTTCTCGTCCCAGTGGATCTCGCACGACTACCGACAGCCAGACTTGACGTTCGGCCGTGAAACCGGTGGGAAAACTATGTCCGCCAAATTTACTTTTCACGCGCACGCGAAGTTTTAGATGGCCGCCCGTTGTCGCGACATCGGGATGCGCTACTTCGATTGCGGCCGCATTCTTCAGCACTTCGTAACGCTTTTCAGCAGCCTTGGCTAAGCTGGCGCGATTCAACCGACGCAATTGATTCAAGGTTGACTGCTGGTGCGGGGTCAAATTGGCCGTGTCGCGATAGTCCTTTTCATACATCCAATCAAGCTTGTGAGGAAATTCGGTGTCGGGCAGCAGTGAATAATCGGGGCCTGCGAACGTATGGTCGGTCAAATGCCGTAGCGGCAGACTTTCGGGGTCAATCCCCGGCACCACGGCCGCCCGACCCAGCGGCCGCTCGCAATCCCGAATCGGAACTCCTTGCACCGGCCCCATGTGGCAATGCTGACAAGTGATGCCGGCCTTGGCGGCGGGGCTGTTTTGCCATTCACTGAAGGCCTCTTCCAATCGCACGCCGCTAGGAGACGTCACATCGTGGCACTCGCCGCAGAATTGCGATGTCTTGATGTAGGGCAGAGCTTTGGAGTCGTGGCTGGCCGGAACAGGCTGAGCGTCATCAAATGGACCAAACACGCACTGCTCGAGTACATCTCCCGGCTCCAGCCGCAGCCGGCCGTTTGATTTATATCGTCCGTCCTTGCGCCGATGACAGGCAACGCAAGTCACGCCTTCCATCGAAACCCGCGAGCGGTGAATGTTCCGGCGCGAACCGTTTTCGCCAAGCGTCGTGCCGATCGGAGTATGGCAACGCGTGCAAAACGTACCGATTGTGCCTCCCGTGCGTTCGATCATGGTCAAGTTGAAGGCTTGGAACGTCGGGCTGTGTTGAGCATAAGCGTGCATCGACCGCGACCAGTCGTCATATTGTCGCGGATGACAGCCGGCACATTGTTTCGCGGAAGGAAAGTCGATTTCCAGCAGCGGGCGAATGTTGCAGGTAGACGGCAACCGATATTGCAGCGCTCCGTTACTGATCCAACGTCGAATCGTTTCCATTTGCCCCGCCGTCAGCCACTCCAATTGATCGGGAGGCATTTCGGGTTGATCGGGCAGATCCGAACCAAGATGCGCTTCGGCGTTCCAACACGTCGCTTGCCACAGGGCGGACTCTTCCGGCTTTCCGGGAACCACGGCCGGCATGTCTTCCTCGACACCCGCGGCCAACACGGCTTCATAGGTGGAAAAGTCGCATCGACCGGTATCGGGACGATGGCAGCTTGTACATTTGGAGGTGAGAATAAGATGAACGTCCGGCCAATCCGGATCGTAGGGATGATCCGCGCGACTGATCGTGTGAGGAGCTGCTTTTAGGGCCGAATGGTTGCCGCGTGGCAGCAACCAGAAGGCGCAGGGCGTGGAAACTAAGCAAAACGTCAACAGCCAGCGGCTGCGAACGACCATACGTCGCGTCATCATCGACTCCGTTCCTTCCATCGGCATTCCGTCCTGACGCGGGCTGGCGGCGAACGTGCTGCAATTCGCCACAAGCGCGGATCCGTCCTATCGGTGTTTGAATCGGACGGCGACATCTGATTACTTCAAGGGGGCAACGAATGTAATAACTGTGCCTGCAACTACGCATGAAACGGGCGTCGAAACAATTCCTACAATCGTCCGTAGCGATTTTTTCGCAAAACACGGTTACAAGATCCGATCCCCTGATGCGATTGCCCAGTGCGAATGCCCAACCCCTTCGCCACTGACGGGCAAGCCAACAGTCGCACCCGAATTTGGATCGTGGCAGAGGATTTGGTACCACTCCTGAAAAGGGTTGCTTACGCCCCAAATTGGCGTAAACTGCTGAATTAGCGGCAATTATGATTTAATTGCCAGCATCCCTAGAATCTATCCGCGCATTTTTCGTGGTCACGTTCAAAGACCAGCGCTGAAAGTGACCAAATCGACCCCGTATTTCGGACAACTGAACCATCTAACGGAAAATGAAGCGAGCGGCTTGGGGCTAAAATTCGACGACGAATCAAGACATGTCAGAAGCGACAACTCCCATCCCATACGGCCCCGGCTCAAGCCAGATTCGCGACCTCCGGAAACTGGGCAACTATGACTTGGTCGAGCGCATTGGTCGCGGCGGCATGGGAGTTGTCTTTCGAGCGGTTCATGTCCATTTGAAGAGGCCAGTTGCCGTCAAAGTCTTAGCCACTGAACTAGTGCAAGACGACGACGCCATCAAACGCTTCTTTCGTGAAATCGACGCAATCGGTCGCGTGTCGCATCCCAACGTAGTGAATGCCACGGATGCCGGCGTGATCGACGGTATGCCGTTCTTGGTCATGGAATTTTTGGAGGGTGCCGACCTGGCGTCCGTCATCCATCGATGTGGCACGTTAAGCGTGGCGGATGGCTGCAATGTGGCTCACCAAGCCGCCGAAGGACTTAAAGCAATCGCGGCCCATGACATGGTCCATCGGGACGTAAAACCTTCGAACCTGTTCGCCACCAAGGACGGCATCAAACTGATGGATTTCGGCCTGGCGCGAATCATGCTTGCCGGCGACATGACAACCGCCGGAACAACGTTCGGAACGTTCGATTACATAGCGCCCGAACAAGCCCGGGACGCAACTTCCGCCGATCTTCGTTCTGACATCTATAGTCTCGGCTGTTCGCTCTACAAACTGTTGGCCGGCCGTGCCCCGTTCGAAGAAGAGAAATTCGACAGTTTGTCCAGTAAGCTGAACGCCCATTTGAACGAGCCCCCGCCCCCGATCAGGAAATTCAACGCCGACGTGCCGGAGGAACTCGAGGCGATGCTGCAGCGGATGCTGGCAAAGTCTCCTGACGACCGCTTTCAGCGCGTGGGAGAACTGCAGGAAAGCTTGGCGGCTTTCACGACGGTTGGGGCACCCTTTGAATTCTTCAAGTCGATTTCGACCGGCATCTACAATCGTCCGCAACGCGAAATCGAAACGATGACCGGCAATCAACGGCCGACCGCGCGCGAGAAACGAGCGGGGCGGCGGCCGTTTCTGTTGGCGGCGATCGGCTTGCTGTTGCTATTGTTGATAGGCGGAGGGTTAGCAGCGATTTACTCGTTTGGCAATTCCCAGCCGGATAACAACGGCGATGAAACGGTCGCTCCCGATCCCGTAGGCACCGATCCGAATTCCGTAAAGGTTGAAGAGTTGCTGTGGATGGACCGGCATCCTGCCGCGATTTGGCAAGTCGTGGAAAACAACTCGGTTGTGGCAAATAGCAATAAGATCGGCCTCCTGACGTTGGGAGAGTGTCAATCACCCAACTTTGATTTCAGTGTGAAGCTCACACATCGGCAGGCGGGGCCGCAGGCGGGGGTGTTCTTTGCGCATCAATCGGAAAAGGCGAACGGTGACGTGCGGATGCAACGAATCTGGATCAACCGGGCTGGGGAACACAAGACCAGCTTGTGGCGGGACTTGTTTCAGCATTCGGCGACCGGTCAAGCCAAGTCATCGCTGGCCGCGTTCTTACCCCTTCCCCATGGTGCCAAAGACACGATTATGCTGAGCATTTCTGTAAGAAACAACGAACTGCACAAGGTGCTTGTTAATGGTGAGGATTACTCTGAAAAATTCATTGACAAAGAGGACACCGAGGCTTACGGAATGTGCCATGGGTATTTTGGCTTGTACAATCTTAACGGCAACACAGTGTTTTCCGGAGTAGAAATTGATCACAAATTTCCTCAATTGAACGACATCCGAGAGGTTCGCACCCATGAAGATTGATCTTAGAAATAGTGAAGTTCAGATTACCGTGCGGTTCAGGGACCTGGACCAAAAAGAGGACGAAGAGGACGTTTACAAAGCAGATTTGGTCACGCCCGCGCCAGAAGCGGCGTCTTTCGAAGAAGAACCGGATGAATTATTAATCTCGACGGCCTGCCAAGATCCAATTTCACAGCCAGGCAGGCTGAATGTCACTGTGAATGTTGGTTCGATCACTGACACTTGGGCCGAAACCTTCATCGAAACCTACCCGGTGGGATCGGAGCCGTCCACACCTACGTCGCCCGCTCTCTCTGGATCAGTAGGCAACGAGGAGACTTTCGCAATCGAAATTATGGACCCTACTCATAATCGTGTGAAGGTTTGGGTGAGGTTCGAGTACCTTATGGACAACGTCGATAGTTTCTCACCCGATGGGTGCCAAAGCAGCTCGTCAAGCTCCAGCAGCAGCTCCTCAAGTTCCAGTAGCAGTTCGTCGAGTTCCAGTAGTCCTTCCAGCTCCAGCAGCTCATCGAGCGACGGCAGTTCCAGTAGTTCTTCGTTCCCCATTTGAGAGACGCCGTAGGAAATCCGACCTCTCAGCGTTTCCTTCTGGCACAAGCCTGCGAATCATCAGGTCAATTGGTTCGTCGCTCTAGTGGCCCGATGTGCGCCTTCGGCAATTTGTTTTCCAAATACCACCGATCGAACAGGTGCAACACGGCTCCTTGTGGTTGGTCGGAAGGGCACTCTGTTCCAAGGACTAGGTCGAGGCGGCCGTCCTCGTTCCAATCGGCTGCGTCGAAGGAACCGGCATGATTGAACGTGTGCAGGTCGGTATCTCCGACCTTGAATCTGCCGTGCGCGCGAAATCGAGCCTTTCTCCGTGTGCCGACGTTTTCGTAGTACCACACCGCCCATAAGGTTCCGTTGAGCAAATCGAGATCGCCGTCATTGTCCCAATCAACCAGTAAGCTGTGATTGTCTCCATTGTTGTTTTGGCCGCCATACCAACCCTTCACAGGTTCGCCGTTCTCTAACTTCAGAGCCGCTCCACGGTGGAATTCCAGGGCGGACCTATCCGGTTGCTTCGTGTTGAGTTCGTACATGTAAAATGTGTTGTCTCGATCCGATGTGACGACCAATTCGTTTTGGCCATCGCCGTCAAGGTCGCCGCTGGAATTCTTGCTCCGCCAAGAAAACTCATCCGTATTTCCGTTGCATCGTACCTCCCGGCCAGCGGCGAACCTGGGATGCGTTCGGGAACCAATGTTCTCGAAATACTGAGTCTGCCAGCGCTGGCCCGTCGCGAATAGGTCTAGATCTCCGTCGTTGTCCCAATCGCCGATAGTCGGACAGAGCCATCCATAGATGGCTTCCGTCGGCCCTTGTGGTCCGAAGGAGGATGGTTCGTCGGCTTGCGGATCAAGCCCGTTCGGCATGAAGATCGGCTGACCGGCGGCTTGGAGCGGCAGCGGCGGATCGAACACGGGCGATAGTGTCGTGCCTCGGTTAATGAACAGCCGCAGGCCGGTCTGATAGCCTCCCACCAAGTCGAGATCACCATCTCCCTCCCAATCGACGCTGACCGTGAAGTAGGTGAGGATTTGCGGGCGAATCTGCTGGGCAAGGCCGCGCGACACGAACTTGGGGTAATGGCGCACGCGAGGAATTCGCGTTCCCGCCGCCGTTCGCGGCGCGACGGTGCCCGGCGTCCGATCTTCCTTGCTCGCGCGGCTGTTCGGGTTCACGTTTTCAAAAAACTCACCGCCGGCAATCACATCGAGCAACCCATCGTCATTCCAATCCACAACGAACGGAGAATCCGAAATTGGCAGAATCGGGATCGGTACCGCCAGTAACGGCTCGGCCCGCGAGCCTCGGTTTTCAGCAAACATCAGACGACCGCCCTCTAGCGGGCGAGCGGTCTCGTCGTGAAACAGCAAATCAAAGTCGCCGTCGCCATCCCAATCCAAGTACGCGGGTCCTCCATTGGCATGACCTCGAGCGCGAATTGCAAATCCCGTGGACTCACGCAACGTGACTGGACGCGCATATTCAGCTTCGCCAACACGACTGCCCGTGTTCTCGAACAGATCAAAGACCATGACCGCCGTGCCGTAGGGCATGACGCCGCGGCTAGCGTCGACCACACGCAAGCGGCTGACTTTGCGATACCCGACCAGCAAATCGAGATCGCCGTCTCCTTCCCAATCGACGCGGCGGACCCCACGCGGATACCAGGCCCGGCGTTTGCGTAAGATTCCCGGACTGCCCGCGCGAAATTCCGACTCGGCATCAAGTTTCGCCTCGACGTTCGGCGGATCAAGCAACAGCAGGCCATTCTGGTCGCGCTTTCCGGAGTTGTTCCAGACCAGCAGTTGATACGCCCGTCCCATGCCGTGAAAGTCGGTGTCCCCGTCGCCGTCCCAGTCGGACGGGATCATGTTTTGTGGCAGCAGATCCGAAGTCAAGTACTCGCCGCCGCTGCTCTTCAGTCGGATGCGCGGCGTGAAGACCGGCTTCGACTTGGTGCCGACGTTTTTTAGAAAGTAGACGGCGTTTCCCAGCCCTTTGCCAATCGACTCGCCATGCTCCCAAGCTCGGTACCCCCAACCGATCAGATCGCGGCGTCCATCGCCATCCCAATCAACGTGGGCGGATTGCGAATGCAGCGGCAAGACATTCGCCGTCGCCGTGCGCCCGTGGTTGTAATGAAACGTATCGCCAACCCCCACCAGACCGACAATTTCGGACCGACTTGCGTTCGTCCGGTTCTCGCCAGTCGCCTTCTTCTCGGGCCGGACGGTGTCAAAGTAGATCTGATATTGTTGCGACGCGTTATCCTTGATGCGCCACCAGACCGTCCCTTTTTGTAGATTTGCCAGGTCGCCCGTGGTGGTGTGCGGAACGATTTCTCCGCAAGCGGCGACTCGAATCGAGTCTCGATCAAGACGGCCTTTTCCTCCCGTGGCAGTCAGCAGACCGCCAAAGTCGATGGCCACGCCTACGGGACAGTTCTTTCGTTCGGAATCAAATTCATGAACTTGAACTGTCACTCGGAATAGATGTGGCTGAGACCACTCAGCTTCTGCCGCTCGTCCAATTCTGGAGCAAGTTCCCAAGAGCCCGACTAGCAAGGTCGTGAGAACTATGGATTGTGTTGTGAATTGTTGACGACGGCTCATCATCTGCCTCTTGGGATTCAGGGTCACACGACAACGAGGGCAATCATTCGTTCGCTCCCCGACGTCACTAAGTCGACGTCGCTAAGTCAACGGGTTGGATTCCGCCGCCGAGGTACGTGGTTGCCGGAGGGGAACGACGGAGTACTTTGCAACATCACGCAGCCAACCAGAAGACTGCCAGCGGCAGAGGAATGCCAAGAACGCCGGGACGAGTACGGGGCGGACCACGAAGGTGTCTAGCATAACCCCGAGAGATAGAGCAAATCCCAACTCAATGATACTGAGCAGACTTCCGCCGCCCTCACCAGAAGCAGGCGACCAGAATGGAATCACATGATGCCAGGTCGCGCTGGTCATCGACGCGAAGGTGCCCGCCATAATCACGCCGCAACTAGTGATGATCCCGCCGGTACGCACGACCGCCCGCCGCAGTCCCGCGAATGGCCCGTAGGTCGCCTGTTCCTCAAACACCCGGGTTGCCAGATAGACGTTGTAGTCCTGGCCGATCGCCACCAAGATAACGAACAGAAACACGGGGACCTTCCAATCCAGCCCTTGATACAGTTCGCCATAGACCAATGTAAAGAACAAGTCGGTCACGCCGATCGCCACGAAGTAGCTGAGCAGCACGGACAGAATCATATAGACACAAACCACGGGTCGGCGAAGGATCACCAGCAACACGCCAAGCACCGCCACCACGACCAAAATTTGAATGCGTGTTTGATCCGATTGCGTAACCTGACGTAAATCGCGAATGGCGGCAGTTGTTCCCGAATAAGCCACGGTCGCCCCGTGCCAGGGGGAAGTCTGTTCGCTGGTGACGGCTCGAAGCTGGTCATCCATCCGCGAAAGGGCATCAATCGCTTCGATGGAGAACGGGTCATGTCGCAGTACCACTTCAAATCGTGCGACATTGGCCTGGTCTTCGACGCCCCCGACAAAAATCCGCTGCATCTGCTGATGGGCGCGCATCATGCGAGTACGAATCGCGCTCACGCCGCCGAGCCGCCTGCCCGGCCAATATGCCCCCTTGGGATCGCTGGCGCTGCGGACTGACGAGACGGTCAGCAACTCGGCCACCTGCGGATGCTCTCGCCCCAGCTTGACCAGTTTGGGAAACGCCGTCCGAGGTTCCAAGTCAAGCAAGACGTCGTCCAACGGCGCTTGCAAAGCGGCGTGGTTCTGCTGAAGTTGCCGCAGTTGAGCCACGGGAGGCAAGTACAATTGTTGCGTCAGAGTTGCAATTTCCTCACGGCCCGCATCCGATTTCAAGTCGAGTCCGTCTTGATGAACGACGACTGTCACGGGCCCGCTTTCGCCAACCGGAAAATGTCGACGCAACATTTCCGCGCCAACTCGACTGGGACGGTCAGGCGACAGGCCACTCAAGAAATCGTAAGAGATATGTCCTTGGGCTAGCCAGCCATAACCGGCCATCGGTAGGAGTATGAGAACGCAGGTGCCCAAGATGGCACCGGGTCGCGTGACGATCAATCTTGCCAATCGTTGCCATGCACGCAGCGACCACGACCGACGCCGAGCGCCGGGTGACGAGCTTGTCGTCGCCGAGTTGCGTTCCGTTCGCAACCCAAACGGCCAAAACACGGCATTGCCAAATGCACACAGTAGCGCGGGGGCCAGCGTCATGCAGGCGATCAGCGTCACGCCTAAACAAAGTCCAATCACGGGCCCGCTGGAACTAAACTTGCCGAAGTCGGCAAAGAACATCATCGACAGGCCCAGAATCGTCGTCATCGCGCTGGCCACTAAAGCGTCGCTGACCGCGAATAGGGCCCGCGCGGTCGCCGGACGCGGCTGAAGGCCGTCATCCAATTCCTCCTTGTAACGCGAGATCAAAAACAGGCAAAAATCGGTCCCCGCGCCAAACAATATCACGACGATAAATATCTTCGTCGTCGTGAAAATTCTCATGCTCCATCCATCGAAACCGGGCAGCACATGTATCTGCGTCAGCAGGGCGACGATGCCGGTCGCCACGATAAAGGAAACGAAGATGGTCACCAACGGAACGGCGACCAGCAAGGGGGATCGATACACGACCGCTAAGATCACAACGACCAGCAGGATGGTAAACATCTCGGTATGGCGGATGCTGTCGCGAGCCGCCTGCAACATGTCGCCACCGACTGCGGCGGAGCCCGACATTCCAATTTGTAACCCGTCCTGAGTGTGCGAGTGCATGCCGTCTCGAACTTCGTCCAAGATCGTTTCCAGCTTCTCCAACACGCGGATGTTATCCGTGGCCATGAACTCCTGCGACAGCTTGAGCAAGATTAATCGAGCGTGCTTGTCCTTGCTGCGCAGCTTGTCGCCGACGATCTCGTGGTGCCACGTCCAAACTTCAAGCAGCGGCCAGTTCGCCGCGTCCGGGGGCATGGTGCGATCCGCCGCTTCCTTCAACGTAGGATCCCATGCCAGCGCTTGCTGTCGTGATTCGGCGGCCTTTTCCTTGGCTCCCAGCCGCTCATAGGCCAGCGACAGATTGTGATGCGCCGCCGCCAGTCTCGGAGTGACGGCGGGTTGCCTCTTGTAGTCGTCACTGGATTCTTGTTCCAAGCGATAATTCATCAGTTGATCATCGAGACGGACGGCTTCTTCCAGCACTTCGACTGCCTGCCTCAACGACTTGTCAGCCTGGCCAAGCAATTCCCGCGACAGCGCGGAGTCCTCGGTCGCCTTGGCCTGAGCGATGTACAGATCGGCTTGCTCAAGCTGGGCCACGCCCTCCACATTGCGCAGCCGCCGAGCCAAATCGTTGGCGACGAAGATATCGTCCGCGGTCAGCGGATTGTCCTCGCGAACCGTCAACACAACAATCTCGCTTTTCGCCCGTTGATCGGGAAAAGCGTCTTTCAGCAGCCGCGCGCCAACGACGCTGGGAACATGGTCGGGCAAGTACGCAAAGTCGCCGTCGTGAGTGACGTCGTCCCATCGTGGAGCGGCCACGCGAATCCCAACCGCCAGTAGAACCCAAAACAGGATCACAAGCGGCCAGCGACGAGAAACGAACTTGGAAAGAGATGAAAACATCAACCGGAATGACGCTTTTGGCGGGTGCGGGTCAGGCGCGTCAACGATGGAAAACGGCGAACTCATCGTATCAGTTCCGGGTGTTTTCACCAACCGACCACGAAAGCTGAAATGTGCAATTCTTCCGCACAAGGGAAGGCCGGGTTCTAGTCCCCATTCGACCCCGCATTCAGCCGACGAAGGCAACGCAATCATTAAAAACTACCCAGCCAACCTCGGTCTTTTCTCGCGTTGTGGGCCATTTCGACGCGGTTCGCATCGAACCGGCGACGCGGGTCAGGCGAATTTACACAACTATTACAATACCGGTACGGAGTCGCGACAACGACAGGTTTGGAATTGCTTACAATTCTCGCAATGACCTGGCGGGTGTGCGAAATATCGATGCCCCGCGGGCATTCTCACTCCGCACAACGTTTCATTGTTGAGCAAACCTTAAATCCACATCCTTGAGAAACCTCAAAGTTGAAAACTAGGGAGACCCCCATGTCCTCCGGCATTCTATCCAAAGACGCGACTCCAACCACAACCGAGGAGCAAGATTCCCTTGAGGTCGTTTCCGCTTCTCCAGCGATCGCACCTGAGCCAGCACGCGTTCTCGAGTCGGACGACGCGGCCACGGCATCCGAAGACGATTCATCCGGAGACGTTGAGCCGCCTGCCGTCAAGGACACGGGACACAAGATCACCATGGCGGTCGCGATCGTCATGCCCTTCGCCGGTCTGATCACGGCCATCGTGCTGGCCTGGACGCTGGGCTGGATGAGTTGGCTGTTTCTGGGAATGCTCATCGGCGGATGGATCCTAACCGGTATGGGGATCACGGTTGGCTTTCACCGTCTGTTGACGCATCGATCTTTTGAAACCTATGCTCCGATTCGGGCGTTTTGGATGGCAATGGGCTCGTTGGCCGTGCAAGGTTCACCTTTGGTCTGGTGCGCGGTCCATCGGCGGCATCACGAGTTGAGCGATAAGAAAGGGGATCCGCATTCACCGCACTTGCACGGTGACGGCTGGTGGAACTCGTTGCGCGGATTGGTGCATGCTCATTTCGGCTGGCTGTTCGAGCAACATTGGATGAGTGCCGATCACAGGCGTTATGTTCCAGACTTGATGAAAGAACCGTTGCTGCGGTGGGTCGATCGCCTCTACTACTTGTGGGTGCCGGTCAGCCTCGTCATTCCCACCGTGATCGGCGGCGCTGTCACGATGAGTTGGAAAGGCGCGCTGCTAGGATTTCTGTGGGGCGGGCTCGCGCGAGTCTTCATGGTGCATCACATTACCTGGTCGATCAACTCGATCTGCCACGTCTTTGGCCGCCGCGAATATGAATCACATGACGATTCCCGCAACAACGTGATCTGCGGAATCTTGGGTCACGGCGAAGGTTGGCACAACAACCACCATGCCTTTCCCACGTCGGCGCGCCACGGCTTGAAATGGTGGCAGTTTGACGCCAGTTGGCTAGTCATCCGCACCATGGAACTGACCGGTTTGGCCTGGAACGTCCACCTGCCGGACGCAAAATCGTTGGAAGCCAAGAGCCTCAAATAACCGCCGGCATCTCAGGGTCTGGCCGAGTGGGAGATGGCGACGGCGTGTCGCTGTTGGAACACCCGGGCGTTCCGGCCGCCGTAAGATCGATTCGCGGTGGAAGTTTGTTTTTCCCGCTGCAGCAGGATGGCGAGAGTACGCCACACTTCCCGCTTTTGGGGCTTGCCGCTTGCGTTATTGGGATTTGCCTTCCGTCATTCCCGCGCAGGCGGGAACCCAGACGTGGCAGGAAGGCTTGGGGCAATCCGATGCGAACGCCGTGCCCGCGAATACCGCGCTGGCTTCCCCGCCTGCGCGGGAATGACGAGTAGATGATCGACTCGTTCTTGTGTTGCCAGATTCGCTGCACCAAGTCGCTGGTTAGGCCGATGCACCGCATTCCGTGGCGTTTGCCGGCGAGGATATACGGCGGGTCGCTTTATGCCCTTTGGTTGAACGCACGTCCGTCATTCCCGCGCAGGCGGAAATCCAGTGACGTACGCCAACTGTCTGGGGCCCCGCCTGCGCGGGAATGACGGATAGACGACGCCACTACGTCGATCCTGTCGGCTGCGACCACGCTCACTGCTTGATACGAAGCTGTTACGCGCATTGCGATGGTCTCGTATTTGGGCGCGCGGTACGATTTGCTAAGTTCACCGTGCGTAATTTCGTGACATCGAACCGGAATGAGGTAGAGATAAAATGCGATCCATTCGATTGGCAACCTGCATACTAACAACTCTGGCCGTACTGGCCGGTGGGCAAAGTCTATTCGCCGCCTACGGCCCGGCGCTGATCGAGGACGTGCCTCACGTTGAACAAAAGCCCGACTTTTGCGGCGAAGCCTGCGCGGAAATGTATTTGCGCAAACTAGGCCGCCGGATGGATCAAGACTTTGTCTTTGACCAAGCAGGACTGGATCCCAAGTTGGGCCGAGGTTGCTATACGAACGACCTCAAGCGGGCCCTCGATCGTATCGGCTTTCGCACCGGGGCGGTCTGGTCTCGAATCGAAGTCGCTAAAGCAGACAAACAGCTTGAGCAGTTGTTCGGGCAACTGCACAAGGATTTGGCGGCGGGCGTGCCATCGATCATTTGCATGCGCTACGACGAGCGGCCCAAAACGACCGAGCACTTCCGCTTGATCTTGGGCTACGACCCCGCCAAGGACGAAATCATTTATCACGAACCGGCCACGGCGGACGGGTCGTATCTGCGCATGAAGCGCTCGAAGCTGCTTGACTTGTGGCCGCTGAAGTACAAACAGAAGGAGTGGACGATCATCCGTCTGCGGCTCGAACCGCATCGCCTGCAAGCGGGCCGCGCCGCCTCGTCACCGACCGACGCCGACTACGCCCAGCACATTCGCAATCTGAAGAAGAAACTTCCCAACGAAGATTTTCAGATCGTCATCAAGAAGCCCTTTGTCGTCATTGGAGACGAATCGCTGGAGCGAGTTCAGCAGCGTGCCCAGGCCACGGTCCACTGGGCGGTCACGCGGATCAAACGGGACTACTTTGAAAAGGACCCCGCCGACATCCTCGATATCTGGCTGTTCAAGGACAAAGAAAGCTACAAGAAACACACGTGGGAATTATTTCGCGACAGGCCGACGACGCCTTACGGATATTATTCGCCACGCCACAAAGCGTTGATGATGAATATCGCCACGGGCGGCGGCACGCTGGTGCATGAAATCGTCCATCCCTTCATGGAATCGAACTTTTCGCAGTGCCCTTCGTGGTTCAATGAAGGCCTCGCTTCGCTGTACGAACAGAGCAGCGAAAAAGACGGGCACATTGTTGGCCTGACGAACTGGCGGTTGCGCGGGCTGCACGGCCACATCAAGGACAAGAACGTACCCTCATTCAAAACGCTTTGCAGTACAACCCGCGACCAGTTCTACGACGACGATCCTGGCACCAATTACGCCCAGGCCAGATATTTGTGCTACTACTTGCAAGAGCAAGGCCTGCTGATCGACTACTTCCATGAGTTCCGCAAGCACGCCGAGGAAGACCCGACCGGATATGAAACCCTGGTCCGCATTCTGGGCGAGCCGGACATGGCCGCCTTTAAGCGAAAGTGGGAAAAGTTCGTGATGGACCTGCGGTTTTGACCGTAGGTCAATTTCGCCGACAGTGACATCGCCCGATCATTGAGTATGAATCGCATTTCACGATCGGCGGACTTAATGCGACTGTCATGGCAAGCGAGACCTACTTCTACCAAAAAACAAAAACCCCACTCGGCCAACTAGCGAGCGGGGCTACGGAGCTTCGATTCAAGAGCCTCACAATTACTCGTTAGTTACCAGCTCTTTCCGACAACCGGCCCGAAGTCGGATCGGTCACTCGCGGTTTGGGCGCGCCAGTCCCGGCTTGGGGACGCGGCCGTGTCGTGTCGATCCGTGGACGCGGGGCACCAGTTCCGGCTTGCGGACGGGGCCGAGTACCGTTCCCGATGCCTGGATCGAGCGGCTTGGGAAGCGGGTTACGCGGTCGCGGCGCGCCAGTTCCGGCTTGCGGACGGGGCCGAGTGGTGTCGATCCGTGGACGCGGGGCACCAGTTCCGGCTTGCGGACGGGGCCGTGTCGTGTCGATCCGTGGACGTGGGGCACCGGTTCCAGCTTGGGGACGCGGCCGAGTACCGTTCCCGATGCCTGGATCGAGCGGCTTGGGAAGCGGGTTACGCGGTCGCGGCGCGCCAGTTCCGGCTTGCGGACGGGGCCGAGTGGTGTCGATCCGTGGACGCGG
>JAJDEH010000385.1 GCA_029259935.1 Planctomycetota bacterium | reverse complement strand
GTTACCAAACCGCCTTGCGAAACGAATACATTGGCACTGCCCGGCGATCCCAGCACGACGTCTCCGAACACCTCCATCATTGAGCCGAGCCCCTCGACCGAAACGAAGGCCTCCGAAGATTCATTCGTTCCGGAGCGCAGTTCACTTGCGTCCGCCGAGGCCCCGCCGAGAATCTCTAGTACGCCGCTGCCTTCGGCGCCGATAGTGGCCGTCCCGATGACGTGGAGCAGGGAATTTGCCCCCATCACGGTGACCGAAGCGGACTGATCCGTCTCGGCAATCGAAAGCGATCCCAGCGCGTAGTTGTTGCCGGCAAGATTCCACGTAACATCGACCGATCCCGTTCCACCAATCTCGGCCGCGTGGTTTAGCGCGTTTCCCGTGAAGTTCACCTGATAGGCGCCGGGATGTGTGAAGATCGCAATGTCGTCCGAGCCAGGCGCTTCGTTTGATTCCCAGTTGTCACCATCGGAGAAGTCGCCGACGCCGGACGTGGCTTTCCAGACGAAATCGCCCGGTGGGGGAAACGGAGTATAGTCGTAATGCACTCCCACATTGCCGGTGACGGGGCCGAAAAGATATGTTACCTGCGCCGGATACCCAGGTACAACACCGAAATTGGGGACCCAGTTTGCGGAGATAGGAGCTTTGCCTACGCCGACAAATGCATTCGTATTCAGGCCTTCCTGCGCTACTACCCTGACTGTCACGCCGAGATCGTATTGTTGATTGTCATCCGCAACAAACCCCTCGGCCACGACTTCTTCCACTGACGCGAACAGTCCGCCACCCGGCGTGCTGATTTGCAGGTCGAAAATCGCGATTATGTCGACGGGAACCGGGGGATCTACGAGAAACTCGACTCCGAAATGCGCTTCAAAGGTAACGTCCGCGTACAGTTGAACTCCGGTGAGGTCGCCAAGAGATGGATCGAAAAGATCGATCTCGCCTGTCCACGTACTGGGCAACATCGGAACGGTCCATTGCGCCGCCGCGGGACTCACGAAAAAGCTAGCGGCCAAAAACAGGACTACGGCAAGCAACCTGTGGAACGCCAGACGAGTTGGACGACGCAGCGCGATGGGTGAAGAGTCCGAATGGTGATTCACAAGCAACTTCCCCCAATGACTGATCGCCTTGAAACTTATCTTCTGTCCGTAATCTCAACTGCGCAATTTGGTTCATCTGTGACAGTAGAGCGGCGGCTATCTGTCATTATGATGCCACTTCGACTAGAATCGATTGCGGAAAGGGCACTTTCTTGGGTGCCCACTGTGGTGCCGACCCTCTCGAAAAGGTGCCCACATTGGTGCCATCAACCTCGCCGCCCAGCGGCACGGTTCGCACCAACTTGCACCCAAGAAACCGCTCCGCCAAACGCCAAGGGGTCGCCGTAACTGGCGACCCCGTTTGACGTTAGATAGCCTGTGGCAAGGACTTATAGAAGCGGAGGGCACGAGATTCGAACTCGCAACTCCTTACGGAGCACCACATTTCCAGTGTGCTTTGCGAACGGCGTAAACGTTTGCGAGGTTTGACGTTGCGGCGGGCGGGTTTCGCGTGGTGCCGATATTGGTGCCGTCGAGTTTGCAGCGATTTGCATCGCAACTGCACTAATTCGCCTCGAGCCTGGTTCATCGCGAGTGACCGAGGTCGAGCCGCGGTTCGTCGAGATCGATCGCACGCGGGTGCGCGTCGAGAACTGCCGGTAGTTCGGCGGACCGTGGCTGGCTTTGGAACTGGTCAAACAATTCGGCCTCGACGAATTTCTCCGCGACGCGATGCCGGCGGGCCGCGAAAGCGTGCCGTTGTCGCTCACGGCGTTGATCCTCGTCACAGCGCGGTTGTGCGAACCGTCGAGCGAACTGAATATCGCCGAACACTTTTATCGCCAGTCCGCGCTGTGCGACTTGCTTGGCGTGCCGGTCGAGCAGTTCGACGACAACCGGCTGTATCGCGGCCTCGACGCACTGCTGCCACACAAGCCGGCGCTGGAAGCGTTTCTCAAGCAGCGGTTCGGCGAACTGTTCGCCGTCGAGTACGACTTGCTGTTGTACGACGTGACGAGCACGTACTTCGAAAACCGGGCCGACGCCAACCCGTTGGCCAAGCGCGGCTACTCGCGCGATCATCGGCCGGATTGCAAGCAGGTCTGCATCGGCCTGGTTGTGACGCGGTGCGGCTTGCCGTTGGGCTACGAAGTGTTCGCCGGCAATCACCCCTCAAGTAAAGATCGATTTTTCCGCCTTGCCACCCGGTTATTGAGAAGTTACGCGGTTCCGCCAAGTACCTCGACGAGATTGCGCGGCTACCAGTGTAACATTTCGCGAGTTTGTGCGCTGAGCAGAGTACGGCAGACTGTTTTCTGCTTTGCGGCAGGATTTCCCATTTTTTTAGAGAGGTGGAACGATGGCCGGTTCTGCAAATGCTGTGAAGAGTATAGCGCGGAAAGTGGCGCGCAAATTGGGGAAACGTGGCATGAAGCTGCTGATGAAAAAAGCCGGAGCAAGGGTCGCAGCCCATATTGCTCGGAATAGTCGAGTCTGGAAGAAGGCGTTCAAGCACATCCAATTGCATTTCACGAAAAAAGGGGGAGCCGGCAAGACCAGCCATGCCGTGTTCGCTTCCAAGTTTCAGACCGAAGTTGCTGTCAAGAAGTTGGTCGCTACGACGGCCTCGAAGCCCAGCCGCAAGGCGGTTTTGAGCAAAGCCACCAACGCCGGCGGCCAGCAGGTCGGGCGGCCCTGTGTGGTGATTGAACGGGAATTCGCAGAGGTGATTGGGACCGACCACTTGGGCAAACCAGCGAAAATCCTGCGTCTAGTGGTGGACTACACCGGTCGGCCGCTGACGGCCTTTCCCGTCAGCTCCTTTTATAAGACCACGGCCAAGGCGGCGGCGAAAAAGGGCGCTTCCAAGACGGGCAAGGCGGCGGCAGGCGCCGCCGCGGTCCTGTCCGCCGAGGTTGTGCTGGATGCGGTGGATGAGGCTTACGCAGGCGAGCTCTACGAAAGGCACTTGCGAGAGGAGGACCAGTGTGCCCCGCAACACTGGTCGGACATAATCGTCGATATTCTCGGCGGGTCTTCATGTTCCGCCGATCTCGACACGAGCCGCGAGGATGCCGAGCGCCGTGCCAGCCATGTCATCCGCCAGATTGAAAAAACTGCTGGCGCGCTCGACGAGGCGACCAAGGAGCACGTTCGGCAAGACGTGTATGCAATTCACGGGCTGCTCTACGAATTGGCAGATGAAGATGTCGATTACATTGAGGCGCCCGACGACACCGGTCCAATCGATGTCGTCGAGGTCTTTGACCCCTACACCAACAAGACGTATTTGATCGCAACGGAGGTCTATAAGGAGGGCGGAATCACGCGGGTCACAGACCACAGTGGTCGGCGAAGCTATGTCTTTGTCCGGGACGGCAAGCAAGTTCCACTGAACGACGTTGCGCTCGATGCGTCGGTTTCGCACCGGGTTACCAAGGAGATGAAGCTGGACAAAGCGCCGGAACTGCCGGAGACCGTGGGCCCGTAAGGTTCCGCATTGTCCAACGTCGTGCGTTTTTCTGCTGGCTGAGCAGGGTCAGCGCGTCGAGCTAGGCGCGCTGGTCGTCGGTCGCCGACTTGGGGCGAATCGCAGCAATCGCAATAGGCTGGCGGCAATGTCGCACCAATGGAGTACACCCCGCGAACGAAACCGGCTCGAATCTAACGCAAGGCGAAAGACGAAAAAGACTTACGGCGAGTGCAACCGTTTTTTGCTACCTGATTTCGAGTCGGTTGCGCGAATGGCGTAACTGGCGTGCGGAGTAGGAGTTGCGGCGTGGCGAAATCGGCGGGGTGCCGATATTGGTGCCGGCGAGTTTGCCGCGATTTGCACTGAACGTGGAGAACAGGTTGTCACTGTACCATTGGTGCTTGCTGGTTGTCGGCAAGGTTCTGGCGAATGAGCGGCAGTAGCACATCCAGTTTCGACTTGCGACGCCGCCACGTTCGCCGATTTCCCGGCCGCTCGCCGCAGAACGCTCGCAAACCCTGGGTAGCATTCCAGCGTCATGGTCGCTGGGAACAATGCGCACGGCCACACAAGAAGGGGAGTAAAGTTGGTCGACCCGATGATCGACGGTATGCTTCGGATCGTGAGCGACTCCCGATGCGGCAATCCAGCGAACACGTAAAATCAAGCCGCCAAACCCCGAAGTTATCCGCAGAGTAAACGACGAACATGTCAAGTTGGAACGCAGCACACTACCTGAAATATGGCGATGATCGCACTCGACCGGCGGCAGACCTTGCTGCTCGCGTCAACTGCGACGAGCCACAGAAGATTGTCGACCTCGGTTGTGGTCCCGGCAACAGTACTCAAATCCTGCGCCGCTGTTGGCCGCAAGCAGACATACTCGGGATCGACAACTCGGCCGAGATGATCGAAGCGGCGAAGCGATCATTTCCTGAGCAGAACTGGATGCTTTCCGATGCCGCTCGTTGGACTCCATCCAGCCCGGTCGATCTCGTCTACTCCAACGCCGCATTACAGTGGATTCCGAATCACGATGCGCTGATGCGCAAACTTCTCAACACGGTCAAGCCCGGCGGCGCGTTGGCGTTCCAAATTCCGAGCAGTACCTTCGCGACAGTGCGAACGATCATTCATGAGGTCTCGCGTGATCGGGCATGGACGGAACGCATGGACGCGGCACGAAGCGCATTGACGATGGAAAGCCCTGCATTTTACTACGACACGCTCGTGGCAAACACGACCACTCTGGACATTTGGGAAACCGAATATCATCACATCATGGAATCTGCCGACTCAATTGTGGATTGGATCGCGAGCACAGGACTTCGGCCGTTCCTTGGGGCACTCGACACGAATGACGAACGCCTCGGCTTTCTATCTGAACTGCATCAACGTGTTTGTAGCGCGTACGAGCGTCGCGCCGATGGCAAGGTGCTCTTCCCGTTTCGCAGGACGTTCGTCGTCGCCTATCGTTGATGTCGCGTCTTTGTTTGGATCATTTAGCCGTAAATCTTGGCAGCGCCACGCGTTTTCGCGATTCTGAACACCTACGTTGCGGTAAGTCGTTAAGCTTTGGGCAAACTCGGCGGAATGCCGACAATGGTGTCGGCGAGTTCGCGGCGACTTGCGTAACCGTTCACGGCCCGGATTGATCTTTTCTGGAAACTGAATCTGGGAGACAACATGGGGCATGTCGCTGGAAGTCACGGAGGAATTGATTGCTCGGCAGTCGCCGGAGGCGCAGGCGATCATTCGTGCGTTGCTGGCTCAGAACGCTGCGCTCGCGAAGCGGGTGGCTGAGCTTGAGGAGCGGCTCGGCAAGTCGCCGCAGAATTCTTCGCTGCCGCCGAGCGTGCAGCATCCGCATGCCAAGCCGCCGTCGACGAAACCGAAATCGAATCGCCGGCGCGGCGGACAACCAGGCCATCCGCGGCACGAACGAGCGTTGATCCCGGCTGAGCAGTGCGACGACGTCGTCGTGCTCAAGCCGACGTCCTGTCGTCGTTGCGGCAAGAGCTTCCGCGGCCGCGGAAGTCATCGCGCCGATCTTGCGCCGTTGCGGCATCAGGTGTGGGAACTTCCGGAAATCAAGCCGACCGTCACCGAATATCAACGCCATCGCTTGACGTGCTGTGGTTGCGGCGAGTCGACGTGCGGCAAACTGCCCGACGGCGTGCCGACGAGCACGGCCGGGCCGCGATTGGTGTCGCTGGTCACGATGTTGATGGGCTGTTTTCGCCAGTCGAAGCGCCGCGTGGCGATGTTTCTCGAACAAATTCTTGGCCAGCCGTGTTCGTCGGGCTGGGTCGTGAAATTGCAGAACCAGGCCACCGCGGCGCTGCGGCCGAATTACGAACAACTCGCAGCGCAGTTGCCCTCGCAGTCGCAGGTCTCGCTCGATGAAACACCGAGCATGGAAGGCTCGACGAAGGCCTGGCTATGGACGGCCGTGGCCGAGAAGTTCACGGTGTTTGTGTTGCGGCCGACGCGCGGCGCGAGCGTCGTGGCGGAGTTGCTCGGCGAAAAGTATGACGGCGTGGTCACCTGCGATCGAGCGAAAGCGTATCTTCCGGTCGGCGCGACGGGCTGCTTGCAGTGGTGCTGGGCGCATTTGCGGCGCGACTTTCAAGCACTCGCCGACAGCAGCGACGGGCAGGCGAAGCACCTCGGCCGCGCACTTGTGCGGCCAACGAAGGAGTTGTTTCGACACTGGTCGCGGTGCCGCGACGGCACGCTCACGCGAGCCGACTTCGTCGAAGCAATGCAACCGGTTCGCCGCGAAGTGGACGCCTTGCTGCTGCGCGGCGAGTTCAGCGGCAACACGCGGCTCGTCGGCATGTGCCGGCCGCTGCACGACCATCGCGACTGGCTGTGGACGTTCGTCGACGTCGGCGATTCAATACGCGGCGTCGAGCCGACGAACAACGCCAGCGAGCGCGCGCTGCGACACGCCGTCATCTGGCGCAAACTCAGCTTCGGCACGCAAAGCCCCGCCGGCAGTCGGTTCGTCGAGACCATCCTCACCATCACCGAAACCTGCCGCCAAGCCGGCCGCAATCTGTTCGCCTTCCTCACCGAAGCCATCCAAGCAAAACGCGCCCACCGCCAACCACCAACGCTGCTACCCGGGGCGTGAACGGTTACGGCCAACAGCAAGTGCGCAACATCTGGACGAACGTCGCCGTGTTGAATCTGAATCTGTGGATGCACACACTGGTGGAACTATGGGCGTGGAATCGTCCGCACGAACAACTCGTCGACCGCAGCGACTCGCCGTGGGACGTTCCGCGACGCCGCCCCTCGCACGCCAATCGCCGCAAAGCCCTACGCCGCCTGATCCTCGATCACGAATTAAACGCCTTCCACGCCGACCCGTCGCTCCCCAACAAAATCCTCAAACTAGCCAAAAGCCTCATCGCAATGGCCGCCTGACGTAAACCAGTTTCTCGGAAAGCGCAGATTCAAGTGTTAACGTGCCGAATAAGAAGCGGTAGAGAATTTATGACGAGCGTCTCCGTGTCCTCCTTGCGCTACGACGAGTCAGTGTTACGACGACACCAACCGCTACCATCTCGAGTGTGCTCGGTTCTGGAACCAACGCCGTCGAGATCACCACACTGTTCGCACCAAAGGAGCTATTGGGACCATAGTTCACTTGGAGTTCGATGGCACCGATCGTGATCGTTTCGCCGTGCGCGGCGTTTGCAACACTTCCCGAAAGCGACGAAGCGGAAAGTACGGTAAAAGTATCACCAACCTGGATCGATGCGTCAAAGCCGTCGACGAGCTCGACGATCAGTGTGCCATCGAGCGCAACGGAACCGGTGATTTCCAGCCAATCGTAGTCCGTGCCCTGGTTGACGCCGCCAATTTCCGCGAGGAAATGCGAAGCGGAAAGCAGGGCAACATCGCCATGGATGTCAATTTTTGCCTGCGACGCTAGGCCAGGCGAAATCAGGCCGCTATTATCAACATTCGCATGAATGAGTCCCGTTCCCTGCACGCTGCCGCCCTGAATATCAATCGTACCTAATGAAAGAACGCCTCCACCATTCAAGACCAACGACCCACCGATCTGCAGAAAGCTTGTGCTATTGATTGTCGTGCCGACTCCAAGCGTTCCACTCGACAACACGGTCGTCCCCACACTATAGGATGAAGCGCCGGAGACGTTGACGGTGCCACTGCTGATCGTTACGGTTCCCGAACCGATTACGTTCGCGCCGTTCAAATCGTGTGTGCCTCCGCCAAACGCCAGGTTGCCGGGCGACAACGCGTGGAATCCGCCGGTATGAGTTCCCCCTCCCTCTAGAGAAAGCGTGCCGCTGCTGACGATGACGTCGCCGCTGTTGTTAAAAACCGTCGCAAACGTCGTCGTTCCCACGCCGCCGACTTTGGAGAAACCGTTATCGTTTTCAAACACGGTCGCGCTGCCACCTAGGTTGTGTTGAAACGATCCGTCAAAGTCCGTGGTCAAGACGCCGTGATTGTGAAACTGGGCGCCGTCGCCGGTATCGAAGTTTCCGGCGGTCCAACTAGCCGTACCGAAATTCTCGATAATTCGACCGCCGTTGAGTGTTTTCGTCGTCCCGCTTAGGTCCATCGCAACAGTGGCCTGCGTCGTGCCGGACCCGGTCATCGTCCCGCCGGTCCAGATCACGGTGTTGCTCGTGAGACCATTTGGACCACGGATTGTTCCACCGTTTACCGTCAAGCCATTGATCGTAACGTTCAGATCGACTGTCACGTCACCGCCCGAGACAACGGCGTTGTACTGATCTACGCCGTTGTTCGGGAATCCTGGCGTGTCCCATTGCAACACGTCGGACCACTCGCCGGTCGCTCCGAGCCACGTCGATGTAATCAGAGCCGCGTCGGCCCGCGTTATTATCACGCATGCCACGATCACCATGGGCGTGGCGATTTGGAGCGTGCGGAACCACCAACGGCCTCGCCTACGGGGCGCGAAACGTGATCCGCCAGTTTCCATCTGCTGTGTCGGTCTTGATTTCATTGCCTTTGCCATTGTACTTGGATATTTGACAGCCAACCGCGGCGTTGCCTTGCACGTTCGCTGCGCCGACGGCATCGAATTGGAAGGAGACGATTGTGATGTCATATTTTAGCGTGCGCGCTTGAGCGTCATCGCAAGCGTGATGTGGGCGAATGCGCGGACGGGGCGTTGGGGAATTGGTCGACGAGGCTCGGTGCGTCGGCACGGTATTGGCAGTCGTCGGCGATAGAAACCGGGAATCGATTTATGCCATTGGCTTGTACCTAGAGAACACGTTTTCTTGAAACGAATCTATAGGTGGCGCCGGCAAAACGATCGACAATGTCTTCAGCATTGTCTGCGAAAGCGCGGCTTGCCGTGAAAGGAATCCGCAACAATCCCCCCCACGATCCTAACTCTCCCAGTGGACGGGTGCAAGCAAAAAACGGTGTCGGCGGGCACATTCACATTTGCAATGCAAAACTGCTAGCACGCGGCGTGTCGAGGATTTGGTGGTGCTAGCTCACCATTGCAACCGGTTTCCTGGCACCACATTTCATTTCCGTGCTTTGCAAACGGCGTAACGCTAAACAGTTTCTAGTGCTACGGCGGGTGATTTCGCGGAGTGCCCGTATCGGTACCGGCGAGTTCACGGCGATTCGCGCCCCGTTCGTGGCGTTTCGTCGCCGGTCCATTACGTGGCTCGTCGTCGTGATTTCGTTACCGGCAGAAAACGGACGGCAAAAATCGAGCCGATGGCAACGAGAACGATGCTCGTCGGTTCGGGAACGGCCGCGCGGCGTGCCGCGCCAAAGTCGGCGATGGATCGGCCGAAGTTGGCTTGAAAAATCGCTGCGTCGGAGATCCCGACGCGACCGTCGCCGTCCAAGTCTCCGTGACTTATCGTCGCTCCGTTCTCCATTCCAAAGTTTGCCGCCACGATCGCCGCGTCGGCGCGGGTCACGCGGAAGTCCGCATCGAAATCTCCCAGCATCGTATATACGAGTGATAGCTCGCTCGCGCCGTAATCGAGAGCGAACATCATTCCGTCGCCCAGCAGCGGCGCTTGAATGCCGTCGAATTCGCCTTCGAGGCCACCGTATTTGGCGATGACGAATCGATCGCCCGGCCGCAATGCCGCATCGCCGATCGTTTCGACCTTCAGCATTCCGTCGAGCGTCAGCTTTCCGGACGCTTCGAGGCGGTCGTGGTCTTCCGTGCGCTGCGAAGCGACTTCGATCGTCAACAGCGACGAGGGGCCGAATGTCACGTCGCCCTCGAACCGCTGCACGCCCGGACTGTTTCCGGGATTGTTGGCGCCGTTGAACACGACGGTTCCGCCGCCGTTGAATTGAACGCTTCCGGATACGTCGGCGTCGAAGGTCAGTTGGCTGCCCGTGCCGACGAAAACCGTGCCGGCGAGTTTAACGGGCACGCCGGCGACGCGCAACTCCAAGGCATTTCCCGTACCGACGGCCAACGTGCCGTGCATCTCCCATTGGCTGCCGCCGGCGAGGTTGAGCGTCAATGTCGAATCGCTCTTAGCCTCGATCGTCCCATCGAACACGTTGGTGTTGATGGTCGAGTTTTCCAACTGACCGACGTCGAGCGTCAAGTCGGATTCAAGCGTCCACACGGCGGCTTCGAACGAGCCGTCGAAATCGAAGATCGAGGTGTTAATGGTCGTCGGTGCGACGACGTGCCCTTCGCCGTTTTGGACCAGCACGCCGGCCCCAGTGAAGCTGCCGCCCTCGTAGCGCATCGGCCCCTCGAGGATCAGGCTGCCGCCGGCGTTGACGTGTACCTGGGCCGTCGGCCGGAACGTCGTGGGCGAATAGATCGTGTTGCCGGTGCCGGTGGCGTTGATGTGGCCAGCGGCGATCATCCGCGAGCCAGTGGGATGATTCAACATGCTGGGATTTCCCGTGCCGCTGGCGGCGCGACGAACTGAATGCCTGGATCGCCGCCGGCTGCCCCAAACAGCGCGAGTGGGACGCGGCGCGGGCGTAATCGCAGCTTGCCATCTTTGGCCCGTCACCGCTCAGTGTGTCACACGCGTCCGGGCGGTTCCGGACGCGACCACTAGCGAGAGAGAGATTCACATGGCGAGCATCTACAAAAAGCCCGTGTTCGTTCGTGACCCGGCGACGGGCGAGCGCGTGAAAGGCAAAAGCAGGAAATGGTGGGGCCGGTTCCGCGACGTCGACGACCGCGAAAAGCGCGTGCCCCTGGCCGTCGACCGCGCCGCGGCGCAGGCGATGCTCAACGAATATGTCCGTCGCGTCGAGCGCCAGAAAGTCGGCCTAATCGAGGCGACCGACGAGCACCGCAAGAAGGCGATCGCCCAGCACGTCGCCGACTACGAGAAGCACTTGAAGGCAAAGGCGAACGCGCCGCGGTATATTGATCTGGTGATCGGTCGGTTGAAAGCGTTGTTGGCTGGATGCAAGTTCAAGACGATCAGCCAGATCACGCCGTCGGGCGTGGCCAACTGGCTGCGGCACCAGCGAGATGCGAACGCCTTCGGCAAGGCGACGAGCAACGACTACCTGGTCGCCGCGAAGGCGTTCTGCAACTGGCTGGTCCGCGAGCGGCGGTTTGGTCACAACCCGCTGGCCCACCTGCAGCGGCTCAACACCGAGACCGACGTGCGGCGAAAGCGGCGCGTGCTGACGTCGGAGGAATTGGAACTGCTGATCGCTGCCGCGGAGAAGAGCAAGGGCCGGCTCGGCCGGATGCGGGGCGCCGACCGGGCGATCGTCTACCGCCTTGCCGCGTTCACGGGCCTGCGGGCGCAGGAAATCGCCAGTTTGACACTGCGGTCATTCGCCTTGGACGCCAATCCGCCGACGGTGACCGTCGACGCCTGCTATTCCAAACACCGCCGCAAGGACGTGTTGCCGCTGGCGGAAGATTTGTGCCGGCGGCTACGGACGTATTTGGCGAAACGCGAAAAGGAACGCCGCGGCGGCGACGAGCGTCTGTGGCCCGGCAAGTGGTACCGCAAGGCCGGCGAGATACTGCAACGCGATTTGGCGACGGCGCGGGCGGCGTGGTTGAAGAATGCCGAGAAGCCCGCAGAGCGGAAGCGCCGAGAGCAGAACGATTTCCTCCGCGACGTCGACGCCGCCGGCCAAGTCGTCGACTTTCATTCGCTCCGCCACGGGTTCATCACGCAGTTGGTGATGGCCAACGTGCCGCCGAAGGTCGCCCAGGCGCTGGCCCGGCATTCGACGATCACGTTGACGATGGATCGTTACACGCACTTGGAAATGGGCGATTTCGTGGAGGCGGTGGGGAGGTTGAAGGGATGGAAAGAAGGAAACCAGTAAGTCTGCCGTAACCGAATTGCTGTCTTGGCGAGCCTCCAAGTTGGATCAAGGATGGAATGGTATCGGCGCGCAATCAACGTTGGTCGGAAGTGGAGTCGGTGTTTCGGCCCGGTCCAGGTTGAGGCCTGTGGGCATCGCGCAAATGACACGCCCACCTTACGTACTTCTTGATTGGGCTCCGACGGCCAGTACGCTGGTGGCGTCACCATGTCGGTTCCACAGCTGCGGAGGTCTTCGTCACCGCCGTCATCTTGGAAGGGCCGCTCGGAACAGAGGGTCGTCCAACTTCGTTCAGCTGAGTATTCCGCGAACTGCAGTCGGTCGATTTGATCGCTATAATTCTTGATAGCGTGCAAACTTCAGCGGCGAAGAGAACTGGAGTAGGATAGGCGTATGACCAAATGCGACAAAGTTGCCGGACAATGTGGCGCGGTGCGGCGGACAATGGACGCGCGGATCTGTTTCGCTTGCTTGAGATGTTGAATTTGTTGCAGCAAATCGGAGGTGAACTATGCGGTTTTCGTCCATGGCTACAGCGGCGCTGTCAGTTCTCGCGTCGTTGGCATTGATCGGGGTCGGTGAGGTTCGCGGTGACGAAGCCCTTTCGGCGAAAGTCGATGCTTTGCTGGCAAAGTACAATCGGTCCGATTCGCCTGGCTGTGCTGTCGGCATCGTTAGTAAGGGTGAGCTCATCTACAGCAAAGGATTCGGCTCAGCTAATCTTGACCATGAAGTCCTCAACACACCGCGTACCGTGTTCGAAATCGGCTCGCTCGCCAAATCATTCACTTGTGCGTGCATGGCAGTTTTGCTGGACCGGGGCAAAGTCTCGCCGAATGACGACATTCGCCGTCACGTGCCGGAAATGCATGAGTTTGATCCACCGATTCGCATCCGCCATCTGATCCGTTGCCGTAGCGGAATTTGGGCACAGTGGCATATCACGCAGCTTGCGGGATGGCCTGCCGAACCGATCGAGTCCCCTTATTCGGAAGACGCCTTGTTGACACTGCTCGCCGGCCAGAAATCATTGCCGTTTGAGCCTGGCTCGCAATTTCGTTATGGCACCGGCGACTACTTTTTGTTGGGCATCATCGTCAAGCGCGTGACGGGGCAATCACTCGCTGACTTTGCCAGGGAGAATCTCTTTAAGCCGCTGGGGATGTCCAGCACGTTTATTATGGACGATCCCGCACGAATCGTAAGGCACCGCGCCGTCGGCTACTACCGACATCCTAACGGCCACTGGATGCAATGGATGCAAGCTTCGAACGCGCCAGGTGGGCGCGGGCTGTACACGTCCGTCGAAGATCTTTGTCGCTGGAACGCGAACTTTGAAGACAACCGCCTTCCGTCAGGCACGTACATGAAAGAGTTTCTGAGCAAAGGGACGATCTTGGGCAACCGCAACGTTCTGGATGCTCAACCAACGGGCAGCTACCGCGGCTTGAAACGAATCCAGTTCACTGGCGGTATGCCAGGCTACGTCGCCGCCGTCACGCGGTTTCCCGAGCAGCACTTCACCGTTGTCTGCCTCTGCAACAATTCCACTATCACACCGTGGGAGATCAACTCACGAATTGCCGACTTGTACCTCGCGGACAACCTCGGTCCCGAACCGCCCAGCAAAGACAAGGACGCCGCGAAACGAGCCCACGATAACGTAGCTAAACTCGACGAAAGCGAAATCCGAGACAAGGTCGGCGCCTTTCGCCTGCGGGCGGACGGGCGGATTTGGAAAGTCGTGTTGCAAGATGGCAAACTCTTCGTGAGTGACCACCTAAACAATATCCATCCGCTGATCCCGCTGGGACGGTGCCGCTTTCAGCCAAAAGGCGGCGTTTACCACGAAAGCGCCCGTTTTGAATTCACGCGAGCGTCACCCAAGTCGCCGTATTTGATGACCAGCTATTGGGTTGGCGGGACACTAAAAACTGATCGCGTTGAGCCGGTCGAACCCACTCAGCAGCAATTGAACGAGTATGCGGGCGAGTATCGAAGCGACGAACTGACGGCCTCGTATTGTCTCAAGGTTTCCGACGGGAAGCTCTACTTACGCGTCAACAACCGCGGATGGGAACCACTCGATCCCACGGTGAAAGATGAATTCGTGGCGGGAATTCGCCAGAACCACGACAATCGAATACTCCGGTTCATCAGAGACGAGAAAGACCAGATCACAGGATTGTCGGTTGCGCTCTGGCGGGTGAAAGGTGTCGCCTTCACGAAAGTCAGATGAAGTTTGAGGGATCAGTCGGATGACATCCAAAGGGAGATTGCATTCCTGCCCACGCGACGCCGCGCTAATTCCGCAATTCTGCGAAATCTCCGAATTCGGCCCCGCGCTACTTCGCCCCGCCCGGTGACAGGAACTTGCCTTCGCCCGCCCAAAGTCGCCCAGGCACTGGCCCGGCATTCGACGATCACGCTGACGATGGATCGGTATACGCACCTGGGGATGGGCGATTTGGTGGAGGCGGTGGGGAGATTGCGTGGGATGGCAACCGGTGAATGAATTGATGGCGATAGTGTATCGGACGCTGGCGAGTGATTAGGTTGCGTACAGATGGCGAACGCGGCGATGCGCAAGATTGGCCGCTGGAAATCAAGTTTCCAGCATGGCGAATCGCTACGAAATGGGATTTAGGTTGGACGCGACTCGGTTATTGGTCGAGCGCGCCGACACACAAGCCGACGCCGCGCGACGATTGGGCGTGGCCGTGACGTCGATTAAGGTATGGACCGACCAGTTCAATGCACACGGCGAGCAGCGGTCCGCGGTAGAATTCAGCCCCTCGCAATCATTGGATGGAATTCTATCGAAATGCAAATCGGAGGCTTGATTCCTCGATTCGCACGGATCATAATTAGCGTGGGCTCGTGTGCTTGTTTTCCATTATTGGGCATGTGGAACGGTCCGAAAGAGCCGTTCGGAAAATGAGATGGATTCGATGAGATTTGACATTTAAGTCAACTTCGGTGTGGCGCACTCGCGTGCTGGCTTGCATCACCTTGAGTTAATTTGAATGCCCGCAAGTTAACTACAAGGATCAAGCAAATGGCACGCTCGCCGCGTCTGCCGGCATCTTTCTCGCGCGACTCGATCGCTTTAAGTCTGTTTTCCTTCTCGTCGTTCGCAATCGCGACCATCGCGCTGCTGGCTTTCCTCACGTCGAATGTAGCCCAGGCCCAGATCGACTGGAACAACACGAACGAGCCGGGGATGCCGGCGCCGTGGTACGACTTGGGCTTCAACTGGCAAGGCGGATCGATCCCTGGCACGACCGACTCCGCTCGGTTTAATCAGGCCGCCGCATACGAGGTTTGGTGGGACGCCACATCCGTCAGCGCCGCACCAGGCGTCGGATTCATGCAGCTTTTAAGCGGCGACGTGACGTTCCTGAACCAAGATCTTTCGAGCCAATTGCAGGTCGCAGTCAATGGGTCCGGAGGATCGGGCTCCTTTTCAGACTTCGCCATTTCGGGCGGCGGTACGACGCTGACGAATCGAGGCATGCAGTTGCATAGCTTCGGCGGCGGGCAGATCACCGGCGGGGCAACGCTGACACTCGACGGTTCTCACGCCCAGGGGGCAAGGCTCTCAGTCGACGGTTCGACCGGGTTCGATGTTTCAGGCAACCTGAACGTTCAATCGGGTGCGGTCTTTGGCAACACAACTGGCTCGATCGGAAGAACCTCCGGGTCGACGGGCGCGGCCACGGTGACCGGCGTCGGCTCGCGCTGGAATAACTCGGGCAATTTGCAGGTGGGCTATTCTGGTAACGGCACACTGATGGTCGACGCCGGTGGGAAGGTGTCGAGTGACTATGGCCTCATTGGTGAAATCGGCGGCTCGACGGGCGCGGTCACGGTCACCGGCGTCGGTTCGCAGTGGAATAATGCGCAGAGCCTGTTCCTGGGTGGCACCTTGACCGATGGCGGCGTGGGCACGTTGAATCTCAATGCCGGCGGTCAGGTGCAACTCGGCAACGATTTGTACACCGGCGGCGGGACGGCATTGACGGTCAGCGATTTCTTCTTCAACGGAAACTTGTTCGTTCGTCATGGCTCGATTATTACGAACGCCGGAGTTGGCTACGTCGGCTACAACATCGGCGCGTGGGGCGAGGCCACCGTGACCGGCAGCGGCTCAGAGTGGAATAATTCGAGCACCTTGTACGTGGGCTACAGCGGCGTCGGACACCTGGATGTCGAGGCCGAGGGCCGGGTTAGCAATACGACCGGCTTTATCGGCTACAACTCCGATTCGGTCGGCACGGCAACGGTGACCGGAGTCGATTCGCAGTGGAATAGCTCGAGCAACCTGTTTGTCGGCTACGACGGCAGCGGGCGGCTAAATGTCGAGGCCGGGGGCCGGGTCAGCAATACGACTGGTTATCTCGGCGCGCTTGCCGGCGGCACCGGCGTGGCCACGGTGACCGGCAGTGGCTCGCAATGGATCAATTCGAGCGAGTTATACGTGGGCCACACTGGCGACGGCACGCTGAACGTCCAAGCCGGCGGCGTTGTCAGCAATGTGGGCGGCACCATCGGCTTCAATTCCGATTCGGTCGGCGTGGCCACGGTGACCGGCAGCGGTTCGCAGTGGAATCATTCGAGCGATTTGGTTGTGGGCCACACTGGCCAAGGCACGCTGAACGTCCAATCCGGCGGTGCCGTAAGCAATGTGGGTGGCATCATCGGCTTCGATTCCGGTTCGAGCGGCGCGGCCACGGTGACCGACAGCGGCTCGCAGTGGAATCATTCGAGCACTTTGATTGTGGGCTACAACGGCGCCGGGGAGTTGAATGTTGCCGCTGGTGGGCGAGTCAGCAATACCACTGGCTTTGTCGGTGGCGTCTCCGGTTCGTCGGGCGCGGCCACGGTGACCGGAAGCGGCTCGCAGTGGACGAACTCGGGTGGCTTGTTCGTGGGCGGCACCGATACGACCGATGGCGGCGCGGGCACGCTGAATCTCGATAACGGCGGCCATGTGAACGTGGGTGACGATTTGGAATCCGGCGGGGGCACCGCGCTGACGGTCAGCGATAGCGGCACCGATGGAATCTTGTTTGTTCGCCACGGCTCCACGATTACCAACAGCGGAAGTGGTGCGATCGGCCTTACGTCCGGTAGGACAGGCGTGGCGACAGTGACCGGCAGCGGATCGCGGTGGAACAACTCGGGCGACGTCTATGTTGGGCATGCTGGAGACGGAACGCTGAATGTCGAGACTGAGGGAAGGGTCAACGCCGCTTCAGGTTACATCGGCTACAACTCGCTCGCGACGGGTTTGGCTACGGTGACCGGCACTGGCTCGCAATGGAATAACTTGTCTACTTTGTCGGTAGGCGAGTCGGGCGACGGGACATTGAACGTCGAGGCCGGGGGCCGGGTCGGCAATACGTTCGGGTATATCGGCAGAAACGCCGGGTCGACGGGCGCGGCTACCGTGACCGGCACTGGATCGCAATGGATCGGTTCGGACGATCTTTACGTCGGTTACGATGGCGACGGAACGCTGAACGTCCTGGCCGGAGGCAAGGTCGGCAATAGGATTGGCTTTCTCGGCTACAACTCCGGTTCGCTCGGCACGGCAACGGTAAACGGCGTCGATTCGCAGTGGATAAACGAGGCGGACCTGGTTGTGGGCGTGTACGGCCACGGGACTCTCGACGTTCAAGACGGAGGGCGGGTCAATCATACAACCAGCCTGTTTGGCAGCTACATCGGCAGCTTCGCCGGATCGACGGGCGTGGCCACTGTGACCGGCAGCGGCTCGGAGTGGAATAACCAAACCGCTTTGTTCGTGGGCTACGACGGCGACGGCACGTTGAACGTCCAGGCCGGAGGCTTGGTCAGCAATGTGGGTGGCGGCCTCGGCCCCGGAATCGCGTGCATCGGCTGCAACCCCGGTTCGACGGGCGCGGCCACGGTGACCGGCAGCGGATCGCGATGGAACAACTCTGGTGGCTTGTTTCTCGGCGGTAGCACTCAAGTCGATGGCGGCGTCGGCACGCTGAATGTCGATAACGGCGGTCGGATGCAAGTCGGCAACGATTTGTACACAGGGCTGAACGCGCTGACGGTCAGCGATAGCGACGCCAATGGAAAGTTGTTCGTTCGCCACGGCTCCACCCTTACCAATGCCGGATTCGGCTACATCGGCTACAACGCCGGTATGACGGGCGTGGCCACGGTGACCGGCAGCGAATCAGAGTGGAATAACTCGGGTCACCTGTTTGTTGGCCACGACGGCAACGGAACGCTCAACGTCCAGGCCGGAGGGCTGGTAAGCAATGCGGTCGGCTTCGTCGGCTTAAGTTCCGGTTCGACCGGCGTGGCCACGGTAACCGGCAGTGGATCGCGGTGGAATAGTTCAGGCGGCTTGTACCTGGGCGGCGAAGTGTTCGATGGCGGCGTGGGCATGTTGAACGTTACTTCTGGCGGTCTGGTGAACGTTGGAAATGACTGGTACACCGGCAGTGGGCCTGTATTGACGGTCAGCGATAGCGGTGCAAATGGAAACTTGGTTGTTCGCCACGGTTCCACCATCGCCGCCGGAGGCGGCATCATCGGGTACTTTACCGGTTCGACAGGCGTGGCCACCGTGACCGGCAGCGGATCGGAGTGGAAAAGCGTGGGTTATTTGTATGTGGGTTTTGTCGACGGCGACGGGACGCTAAACATCCAGGACGGGGGGTTGGTCAGCGATCTAGTTGGCGAAATTGGCTACGGCGCCGGGTCGACGGGCTTCGTTACAGTGACCGGCAGCGGATCGCGGTGGAATAACTTGTTTGAGTTGTCTGTCGGCTGTTCCGGCGGCGGGACACTCAACATAGAGGCCGGCGGCTTGGTCAGCGATGTGAGTGGCCACATCGGCCGCGACCCCGGATCAATCGGCCTGGCCACCGTGAGCGGCAGCGGATCTCAGTGGAACAATACGGAGGAATTGCGCGTGGGCACCTCCGGAAATGGGACGCTGAACGTTCAAGCTGGGGGGCAGGTCGGCAATACGCATGGCCATCTCGGTTTCAAACCCGGATCGATCGGCCTAGCCACCGTGAGCGGCAGCGGATCGCAGTGGACTAATTCGGGAGAATTGCGCGTGGGCAACTCCGGAAACGGGACGCTGAATGTTCAGGCCGAGGGGCGCGTCAGTAATACGCATGGCCTTCTCGGTTTCGAACCCGGGGCGATGGGCTTGGCCACGGTGACCGGCAACGGCTCAGAGTGGAATAGCTCGGCAAATCTGCAGGTGGGCCTCTCCGGCAGCGGGACGCTGAACGTCCAAGCCGGGGGCCAAGTCAAAAGCAATACGGACGGCAACCCGTTTGGCTCCAGCACGATCGGCGCGAACTCCGGTTCGATGGGCACGGCTACAGTTACGGGAGACGGTTCGCAATGGATGAGTTCGAACATGCTAAATGTGGGCCTCCAAGGCAACGGGACACTGAACGTCGAGGCGGGGGGCCTGGTCAGCAATCGAGTCGGCTACATCGGCCGTTTTTCCACGGCGACGGGCGCGGGCACGGTGACCGGCAGCGGCTCCAAGTGGAACAACTCCGCTGGCCTGTACCTCGGCGGCAGCGATACAACCGACGGCGGCGTAGGCACGCTGAATGTCGAAAATCTTGGGCAGGCAAACGTTGGCGACGATCCGTTCGTCGGCGCGGATAATGCGCTCACAATCAGCGATACCGGCAGCAACGGAAAAATGTTCGTGCGCCACGGTTCCACCGTTACGAACACCGGATTTGGCATCCTCGGCTTTAGCTCCGGTAAGACGGGGGTGGTCACGGTGACCGGCAGCGGTTCGCAGTGGAATTCTTTTCAATTGTTTGTGGGGCTCTCCGGAAACGGAACGCTGAACGTCCAGGACGGGGGCATGGTCAGCAGTGCGGTCGGCTTCGTCGGCAGGCAATCCGGTTCGACAAGCGTGGCCACGGTCACCGGTAGTGGTTCGCAGTGGGATAATTCGCAGAGCTTATCGATCGGTGGCGGTCAAACCGACGCGGGCGGAACCGGAACGCTGAATATTGCCAACGGCGGTTTGGTGTCCGTTGGCGGAACGACGAAAATCTGGTCGAGTGGTTCCGTCAGCCTAAATACAGGCGGCACTCTGAACACGCAGACTCTCGATTTAACCCTCGGCTCGTTCGAAATGCTCGGTGGTGGAGTTCTGCATGCGGAAATCGTGCTCGGAGGCCTCACCAATCTCAGTGGCGTGCTGGCGCCCGGACAAAGCGCGGGCACGACAACGATCAATGGCGACTACGTTCAGGGTTCGGCCGCCACGCTGCAAATTGAAATTGGAGGTGCGACTCCCGGATCCTTCGACCAAGTAGTGATTAACGGGGTTGCGTACCTCGCGGGAACACTCGACATTGCGACCATTGACGGGTTCTCGCCGTCACTGCCCGGACAATTGTTCACGATCGCAACCATTGGTGATCGCGAAATCAGCAGCGAGTTCCACACCGTGGTTGGCGTTCCTTCGACCGCGCTGCCCGGACTGTTTTGGACGACGACCTACACGCCGACGAGCGTCATCCTGACGACGAGCGCCATTGCAGGCGACATCGATCTCGACGGTGACGTTGACCGCCGCGATGCCGCGCTGTTTTCGCTGCATTTTGGTAAACAAGCCGGCAGCCTGTGGAATACGGGAGATTTCGACGGCGACGGCGCAACGACGTTCGCGGATCTGGCGTTGCTACAAACCCATATGGGCCAGTCCCTCGCCCCGTCATCGTCAGCCGCCGCCGTACCGGAACCGTCGACGTGCATGTTGATGGCGTGCGGATTAGTGACGATGATCGTCGCCTTCGCGCGATCTCCGTTACGGCGTTCAACAGCGCGAGGTTGAATTCAAAGAATTCGGCCACCGTGGACGCGTTACGGCATGCTACAACCGAGTCGCTTGTCCAAGGACAACGAAAGCGCAAGGTGCCCGCTATGGTGCCGAGCTTTTCGAAAAGGTGCCCATAATGGTGCCATCAAACTCGCCGCCCAGCGGCAGAGTTCGCACCAAATTGCACCCAAGAAACCCCACCAACAAACGCAACGGGGTCGCCGTAACTGGCGACCCCGTTTGACGTTAGACGAACTGCGGCAAGGATTTGCGGAAGCGGAGGGCACGAGATTCGAACCACGCGACGTTTCGTCGCGTGTCGGCGCGTCGATCGTCGCGACGTGGCAGCAGCCGCAACGATTCCGCATGTGATCAGCACCAAGCTAGACGGTTCCGGCACAGCCGTGGCCGACGGCAGCGCCGCTACCGATTGTCCTTGGTGTGCTTGCAACAGCGCCAGATCCGCCAGCGTCGTCGCGCCGTCGTCGTCGAAATCGCCGGTGGACCAAGTGCTGTCGACATCCGTGCCAAAGTATTGTGCGAACAGGGCGGCGTCCGTTCGGTTGACCGCGCCGTCGAGGTTGATGTCGCCGGGCTCTGGAACGGACGGAAGGGGCAACGAATACAATTCCACGGTCCCCACGATGCTCTGGTCGGCAAGATAGCCGACCGTTGAGCCATCGGGGCTAATCGAGAAGTCATAAATATGCCCGCCTTCCACAAACGCCGGTGTAATCTGAATCGGTTGGCCGGCGTCAAGGGCCACGGCGAACAGGGCATTAGGCAAATTGCTGCTGCCCACGTCCTGCGCATAGACGACGTACGTGCCGGTTGACGCAATCTGAAACTCGCCGACACTTCCGAGCTGCGACGCGGCATCGCTCAATTGCATGGCCGCGCCACCTTCGATGTCCACGGCAAAGAGCTCGATCGCGTTGTCCTCGCCTTCGCCGGCGGTATAGACGACCCGATCGCCAGTTGGCGACAATTGAAACCGTTCGACGACGTTTCCAAAAGCCAGCGGGGCGTTGAGCTTGACGGCGTTCTCCTGGGAAACACTCGTGCTGTATAGCTCCCATCGGCGCGAGCTTTCGGCATCGGCTAAGTAGACCACTCGATCGCTGTCTGGACTGATCGCAAACGACTTGACCTTGCCCGAGATCGGCGCGATCGGACCGCTTAGCTTTCTTGGATCGCCGCCGCCAACGGCGACGCCGTACAATTCGACCTTATCAAATGAATCTTGATCGGCGGCGTAAACAGCATGCATGCCGTCCGGCGTAATCTGCACCTGCTCGACATCGCCGTCGTTGACCATCGGGCCGTTGAGCTTGACAACCGCGCCGCCGGTCGTCGGCACGCTGTACAGCTCATTGCTGCGCGGATCGTCTTCGTTGGCTACGTACACCACGTGGTCGCCTTCCGGCGAAATGACGAAGCTGGCGACCTTGCGCACGTTTTGCTCCGGCTTGAGCGGTGTGTTTAGCTGCACGGGAATTCCGCCGTCGATCGGCGTGCTATACAGGTCAATCACGTTGACGTTCTGCTGCACGCGATACACCGCGCGATCCGCCTGCGGTGTCGAGCGAAAACCAAACAGCACTTGCTGCCCCGACGCGAGCGGCGTGTGTAACCGCGTGGAATCGCCTCCTTCGATGGGCACGCTATAAAGCTCATTGACGAAGAGCGTATCCTGATCGGCGACATAGAGTACGCGGCTGCCTTCGTCGGAGACGACATATTCATTCACGTCCGACGCGCCCGGAGGGAGGTCTCCGTTGAGCCGGACGGCGGTCCGCTCTCCGGCCGGCGCAGCCATCGAGATGTGGTAAAGCTCATTCCTCCCAGCGACCTGCTGGTCAGCCAAGTACAAAACACTTTCGCCCGTCGGTGCGACGCTGAAAGATCGTAGCTGTCCGCCGAACGCCAGAAAATCGCCGTTGATGGGCGAAGAGATGTTGCCGGGACCGGTTGCCACGGAATAGAGTCGAATGAATCCCGACGCTGGATCGAACATCGCGCTGTAAACCAGCTCATCGCTGTTCTGCGTAAATGCAAAGTCATATACGAAGCCACCTTCGTGCAAGCCCGTACTCGACAAACCTGGAGGAGACTCGATGTTCGGACTGATCACCAATCGAAAATAGTCGCGAAACTCGAAGCTGAGGTCGATCTCGAACACGGGATCCGCTACTGCGTTGTACCCGGCAGACCCGTCATCCAGGCCTTGCAACTCCGCTCGCCCCGTTGCGCGAATTTCGACGCTGATCACCCCGTTGGGTCGAAGGTCTAACGTCTCGCTGATTACGCGCGTGAAGGCGAATGTGGTCGGATCCTGAGAGTTGTGCAGGGCGGTGAACTCACACCGATCCTCTGGACAGTTTACGCCAGTTCCCTGCAAAACCAACTCGGCAACCGCGATGGCGAATCCGTCGTCGATTCCGGAGCTCGTCGCGACGCCGACCTTTAGCATTGCCCGCATGGGAACCGGTACACTTTCAACGGGCTGTGGCGGCGGAGAAATTTGTTCCAAACGAACCGTGTAATATGCGTACGCGCTTGTGCCGATGTAGCCAGTAATGGCCTGGCCTTGGAATAGCTCGAAGTCCTGATTGATTAGGAGCGATCCGTCGACCTCGGCTGAGGGACCGGTAGGCAAAGTTCTAACAATGGCGCCACTCGTCGGGTCGGTTCGCGTGTAACCGGGCGTGCCCGCGACCGTTGTGGCCTTGCGAAAACCTCTTAGCTTCCAAGTTGAATCGGGCGACGTTGCCGAGTTCTGCAATACACTAGGTATGCGGACTTGCGGGCGCATTCCGGTGAACGTCTTGCTTTCGAAGATGTCACCGCCAATGGGACCGAAGAGCTGATGCTCAGACGTGACCTGATAGACGGCCTCCTGAAAGACGATTTCCTGCGATCGGGAGGTTCCAGCGCCCGCGCAGAACGCCACCACAAGTGCGAACCAGTGTACTGACGGGTAACTGACGCCACTTCGTAGCAACATGATGATCGTTCCTCGCTAAATCAGACGATCGTGAGTCGTCGTATTCGATCAAAGGTTGGGCCAGTGCGTGTGCGGAGTCAAACACCTCGAACCGAAAAGGGAGGACAATACTTCAATTCACCCCTCCACTATAAGAAAGGGCGAGTTGGGCTGCCAGCTTTTTTCGCGGGATTTGGGTCGCAAGTTAAGCGGAGAATCGAATTCGCCGCGGCTGCGCGTCCAGGAAGCTCGGCGCGTCAAACTTGGGGGCCGCACCGAATTGTCGAACACGAATGAGATATCGGGGAAATCGACGATGGACGAACCCATTCCCCCACAGATTCACTTGGGCAATTCACTAAACTTCATAGGAGGGTGCCCGCTATGGTGCCAACCTTCCCGAAAAGGTGCCCACAATGGTGCCATCGAACTCGCCGCCCAGCGGCACAGTCTGCACCAGTTTGCACCGCCGAGACCCCACCGCCAAACGCCAAGGGGTCGCCGTAACTGGCGACCCCGTTTGACGTTAGACAGCCTGCGGCAAGGACTTACAGAAGCGGAGGGCACGAGATTCGAACTCGCAACCCCTTACGGGGCACCACATTTCCAGTTGCGTCACTCGCTGTTCCACCACCGTCCACTATCGTCGTATCTCGTACGCGGTTGCGTACTTCGGGCGACGGCCAAATTCCGCGACTGTCGGCCAACGTCCGCCATTGTACGCCCACTTGGCTACACTTTGGCTACACGAACCGAGATGCGCTGGCTTGCTGGCCGGCACCGTGGACTTTCGCTCTCGGCGTTTTGCGTTATCCGGTGGACCCGCGGAAATTCCGCAAACCGTTTTAGCTCCCCGGAAGTAACCCTCCTCGAAACAATACTTTCTTTTGCGAATCTCGTAAACCATTGAAAAAGCAGTGGTTGGCGAGTCCGGATCTCTTTCGGTTCGCAAGAACGAAAGGAACGTTCGTCAAACTTTGGAGCGAATTTGGTCAACAGTCCCGCTCATAACCATCAATCTCGCAGCATCCGTAGGCCGTTTCCGATAACAATGAATTCGCTGATCTCGTGACCTAGGACGGCAATGGGAAGCGAGAACCAACCAGCTACGGCACCGATGACCAACGAGCCGATAACGATGGCCGAAAGCGCGAGATTCTGGCTGACGATCCTCTGATTGCGGTGAGACAGTTTCAGGGCATAGACAAGTTTGTCCAGGTCGTCCGCCATCAACGCCACATCCGCCGTTTCTAGGGCAACGTCGGTTCCTGCTGCACCCATTGCCACGCCGACTGTGGCTTCGGCCAATGCCGGAGCATCGTTGACTCCGTCGCCGACCATCGCAACGTGGCCGTAACGCTCGGCAAGATCTCGCACCTGTTCAACCTTATCCTCCGGTTTGAGGTTGGCATGGAACTCGTCGATTCCGGCCTCTTCAGCGATTGCTTGCGCCGTACGCTCGTTGTCACCAGTGAGCATGACTACCTTCCGCACGCCCGCGTGACGTAGCGCCTCAATTGCCTGACGGGCGTTCGGGCGAATGGAGTCTCGGGCTGCCAACAGGCCCCACGCCTTGTCTTTCGTCCCCACCACGACGACAGTCTTGCCTGCGTTTTCAAGGCGTTCGATCTCCGGACTCTGCGTTGCCAGATTGACTCGCAGTTCCGTCTGCAACAGACTCGGCTTGCCGATGTAAAACGTTGTGCCATCCATTTTCGCTGACGCGCCGGCACCGGTCAGTGACTGGAAGTCCGCAACCTGGGCCGGAGTTACTCCGGCAGATTCTGCGTGTCGGACGATGGCCTGAGCCAACGGGTGTTGGCTCAGCCGCTCGATGCCAGCCGCGATGGAAAGCAGCTTCAGTCTGGCGGCATCGTCGTCATTCCCCGCCACGACGACATCCGTAACTTCTGGCTCGCCACGAGTGATCGTGCCGGTCTTGTCCAGCGCAACGACCCTGACACGGGCTAACTGCTCGACAAACGCACCACCTTTGATCAACACGCCCTTGCGCGCGGCGGTGCCCAGCGAGGCAACCAGTGTCACCGGTATGGAAATGACCAGCGCGCACGGAGCCGCCGCAACAATGAACACTGTCGCGCGGACGATCCAATCGGTCCAACTTGCCGCGAATGTCAACGGGCCGATAACGACAAGCGCAATGCCAGTTAGCAGGATGGCCGGACTGTACCAGGCACCAAATCTCTCGATGAAACGCTGGCTTTCGCCCTTTCGCTCTTGTGCCTCTTCGACCATTTGAATGATGCGAGACATTGTGTTGTCAGCGAATGCCTTGGTAGCACGCACCTCCAACGCCCCTTCGCCGTTGATGCTGCCGGCGTAAACCGCGTCACCAGACTGTTTCTCGACTGGTACGCTTTCGCCGGTAACCGGCGCTTGATTCACGCTGGATTGGCCTGCGATCACCTCTCCGTCCGTCGGCAATGACTGGCCTGATTTGACGAGGAAGATGTCGCCCACAAGAATCGCTTCGACCGGAATCTCAACTTCGGTTGAATCGCGGCGAACCAGTGCCGTCTTGGGAGTGAGGTCCATCAGCGCTCGGATGGCCGAGCGCGTTTTCGCTTCGGTGTAACCCTCAAGCGCCTCGCTGATCGAATAGAGAAACACGAGCATCGCCGCTTCGGCACACTGTCCGAGTGCGAAGGCTGCGATGGCCGCCACGCTCATCAATAGTTCAATGCCGATTCGACGTTCGCGAAAGAGATCGTCGACCGCTTCGCGGCCAAACAAATAGCCACCGACAAGAACTGCCGAAAGGTAAATCGCAAAAGGAATGCCTGGTGGCATGCCCGTCCACGAAAGCAGCCAACCTACGAGCAGTAGGACTCCCGACGTACCGGAAGCCAGCGCCTTGGGATTCTTCCAAAGCGGCGGCGGCCCCGCTTGTCGGCGGTCGCGCACGACAGGAAAACCCGCCTCGCTCAGGCACATCTCCAGCCCCTCTTGCGTAATTACGTTTTCGTCGATCGTCATGCGAACCTTGGCCGCCGATGGGAATGCTCGAACAACGTTGATTCCCTGTACGGTGTCCAGTGCGCGCCGCAAGCGACGGGCGTCATGCTCGCAATCAAGGTTACTGACATGGAGATCAAGCTGTCGCATCGTTATCTTCAAAGATCACTACGAAAGCGGAACTTCACGTCGTTATGTCTTTCGGCACATCTCTTTTAACGCCGAACGTTCTCGGCATGGCCACTTGCCACACGCGCGCGAATACCATCTACACGGTTTTTCGCAGCTTTGGCTTCCTCCGCGCGTCCCAATTCGCCCAGCAAAGCCGCGTAGCTTTCTAGTACGCCAATGAGACGCGGATGATTCTCGCCAAAGACGCGCTCATGGAGCGCAAGTGCGTCCTTGAGTAACTGCTCCGCCTGACGGTAGTCACCTTTCGCCTGGTACAGTTCACCCAGCCGCTGTCGAGACGACGCGTACCACGGGTGCTGTGGGCCGACCGTTTTCTTCAAAAGGTCTGAAGAATTGCGCAACAGCGGTTCCGCTCGCGAGAGTTGCTGCCGAGCCAGGTAGAGGCGGCCCAAACTTGACATAGCTACGGCGTAGTGAGGATGTTGTTCGCCAAGCGAGCGTTTTAGAATCTCCGCAGCCTTGATTGCCAGAGGTTCGGCTTTTGCGTAGTCACCTTGTTCGCGATAGTAGTCGGCTAGGTTGTTGAGGGACATGGCATAGCCGGGGTGGTCGTCTCCCTGAGCCGCCTTCATTATCTCGGCTGCCTTTTGGTAAGATGACTCGGCTCGTGCCTTCTTGTTACGTTCCTGGTCAACATCGGCCAAATTGTTCAACGTGGTCGCGTACAGCGGATGCTGCTCTCCGACGCTCCGCTGCAGGATGCCGGCAGCTTGACGATAAAGGATTTCGGCTCGATCGAGCTGCCCCATTTCACGGTACAACAGGCCCTGATTGTTGAGCGCCAACGCGTACCGAGGGTGATTCTCGCCTAGGCTCTTCTTCAACGCGTTTTCGGCCAAATCGAGAATCCGTTCTGCC
>JAJDEH010000384.1 GCA_029259935.1 Planctomycetota bacterium | reverse complement strand
GCTGTTCGTTCGCCCTCAGCGCCGGGTCCAACTAGTGCCCATGGAAACGACGCCTCCTGCCGGGCGCATGTATTGGCAAGGCTGGCGCCCCGTGTGGACCTACCGGGCAAAGCAGCAGAACGACGAATTGGAATCTGGTGTCACCACTCATGACTACACGAGCGAATCCATCTCCCTTTCGTTTCTCCGCGGCATGTTCGACGCTGATCAACTGGTCATCGACGCGTCGAATTGGTTTAACCGCCAGGTCATGTTGAATTACGAAACGGGCGGGCGACGGCACTACATCAAACACGTGCATGGATCGGCCGGCAAGATGGTAGTCCAGCAGCCTGGCCAACATTCTACATTTCTAGGCAGGAGCGAACCCTCCTCAAGCAACGACGTGCGTGGCTGCTTGCAGCATCGTTCGCTTGTCTGGAAGTTTTCGGAACTTGGGCCCGAGCAAGGTGGGCCTGGCCACGCGTTCGCCAATCTCGCGCTGTCGAAGGAAGCCGAGCAACTCGTCGAGGAAGCGCATCATTGGTCCCACAGCGAGGATTGGTATAAGTCGCGCGGACTTCCTTGGCGTCGTGGGTGGCTGTTGCATGGGCGGCCGGGAACGGGAAAGACGGCACTGGCGCGAGCTATCGCGGAAGACTTGGACCTACCGGTGTTTGTCTACGACTTCGCCAGTCTGTACAACAACGAGTTGCAACAGGAATGGGCAAAAATGCTTGCGGAAGTGCCCTGCATGGCATTGATCGAGGACATTGACGCGGTCTTCGACAAACGACGAAACGTGAGCGGACGGGATCGGCAGAACCTGACTTTCGATTGCCTGTTAAACTGCCTGGACGGCGTCGAGCGATGTGACGGTTTGTTCGTCGCCATCACAACGAACCGGCTTGAGAAAATCGACGCGGCTCTCCGACGCCCCGGCCGTATCGATCGAGTCTTGGAGTTGAAACCGCTCGACGATGTTGGCCGCCAGAAAATCGCCCGGCGAATCTTGGCGGATTGGCCTGACCAATGGGGACACGTCATCCACGAAGGTGAAAAGGAAACCGGTGCCGAGTTTCAGGAACGCTGCGCGAGGCATGCCTTGGAAATGCACTATCGGGCTGGCGGGGCCGCGGTCGACCGGTCACCCGCGGTCGCCTTGCCAGCGACGGAGATGCAACATGGCGAAGAACACTCCACACCGCTCTAGTTTCGACGTTGCCCAACGGGCGTCATTCCGTGAGGCGACCGAGTTCGCGCCAATACAAACTCAGAAACGCCGCCGCATCGACATCGAGCGCCACGTTGACTTTGGCTTCAATTGATTACTCATGTGCCAGCGGCATGAAGCCGATTGACGTTTCCATCCACGAACCGCAACTGCATCCGCCGCCGCCTTCGGGCGAAAGAAGCATGCCGGCGGCCGGGATGGTGCTGAGCCAACAGTCGGGGCGGAGGCGAGTCCATCGGCTGACTCGGCCCTGATGCCGGTCCCACATTGTGACCGTGTTAGTGCGGAAGAACAGGGCATTTTGCGAGCAGGCATACGTGCCGCATTTGCCGGCCGGAATCGTAATGTCCAGCGGCGTTCCATCTTTCAGTGACAGTACTCGCGGCTTTACATAAATCTCGTTGCCGACAATGGCCGGCCGCGAAATTGCTTTGCCGTGATCGCCCTTGCCGCCTGGCCAGCCGACACTTTTTTCCCACTGCAACTGGCCATCTTTGGCAGCAAACGAATAGACGTAATATTTGCGATCGTTGGACGAGACGATCACCAGGCGTCCGCGTGAGGAGGCCATATAGAAAACGATGCTCCCGTCGACCGTGTCGATCGGTTGCTCCCAGCGCGGCGAGCCGTCGCTCACGTTGAGCGCCACAAGAAACTGATCCTGCCAAAGCTGTTCCAGTCCAAGGCGCCGTGAGGGCGCGTCGAGTACTTTCTGATTTCGACACTCGACAAAATAAACCACGTCGTCGGCAATGGTGATCGTCGAGTTGAGGATCACGCCGCGCGTCCTGGACCACTTCGGTTCCGCGCTGTCGCGGTCCAGCGCGAACAGGTTATCGCTGCAGATTTTCAACGTCGCGTCGCCGGTTCGATCGTCGTACCAGCCTGCATGGCCCCAAAATTCCGTCCAGGATGTTCCTTGCCGCACCGCGCTGCCAATCAGCATGTTGCCGTCGCGGGCTACGAATCCCCAGTCGTAAGGGCCGTCGCTGCCCTTGGGTTTGACGACATCGATCATCGCCGATGCTTCGCCGTTTTTCGCATTGATCCGCCAGCATTTGTCCCGAATGGCGGCGAAAACAAATTCGCGGTCCGCGCACCAGTTGCTGCAATCGCGGGGAAGGTTGAAGCGGTGCAGGTCGGGAATCTCCAGCGACCACAGGACCGAGCCGTTGTAGGCGTCGAGCGTGACGATGCGACGCAGCCCCTGCAAGAACAATCGCCCGGCAGCGGAAAGCGGCGGCGGTTTTCGACCTTGCCGATCGGGTTGATAGCGGGGACCGGGCCGGCCGACCCAGTGTACTTCCAAGTCTTCGGAACCCGTGGCTCCGGCAAGTTGCTCGCCGCCGAACGCGGAATTATTTGCCAAGCCATAAGCGTGAGTCCACTCGCCCGCGCCCGGCAACGGCGCTCGCTTGACCATCGCCCATGTCCCCCGTTGATCGCCGATCAATTCGGGCTGGCTGGATGTCGCTTGGAACCACTCCTTCAGTTCTTGTGGCGGAATTTGTTTCGTCGCGGTGGCTGGTTGCCCTAGCAGCGCCACGCCTCCATCGGGCCGCAGCATTCGCAACATCTCGGCGGCCGTTCCCGGCAGCTTGCCTTCACTCATGGCACGTTCGGATACGACTAGGTTGGCAATACTGCCGACGAATGGCAGTTTCGAAAGATCGTCAACCTGATGAATGACAACTCGTCCGCCATAAAGTCCAGCTTGCTTCAGCATACGTCTCGATTCGGCAACCGCCCGGGGATCCGTTTCACAGCCCACGATGCTCAGCCGGCTGCGAATCGCCAGTTCGCGAGCCAAGCGGCCCTCGCCCGATCCCAACACCAGGCACAGTCCGCGATCAATGCCGGTTTGGCCGAGGATTGTCTTGGCGGATTCGGCATACGGCTCCATGTTCAACTGCGTGCTGGCAGCCTGCTCCGTTTGATCTCCGGCCAGGTTGTAGTTGAAAAACGTGTCGCACTCATACTCCTGCGTCTGTTCTTTCTTACCGTCGATCAACGTATGAACCTTGTACTGATACGTTCGATTGCGCTTCAGGCCGGTTAACGTTACCTCGTGGTCAGTCTTTGGCTGGTCATCCGTTATCCGCTTCGCATCGCCGTTCAGTTCGTACTCAAGGATCGATGGCGAAGGCCCGCGCGTTTTCCAACGCACGCGTGTTTCCCTTGGACTCATGAATTGAAGCCAGGGCCCTGTTGCCAGGCGAGTTGTTTCGGGCGGCCGCGGGAAGTCGCCCGAGTGCGCGTCGAAACGAGCTTTCACTTCGGCCTCGGTAAGGACGTCGCCATAAACACAAACCTCGTGAATCCTTCCCGTCATGGGGTAGTATTCGTTTTGGTCGTGATAGGCGCCAATTTCGTAAAAGGCAGTGGGCGGATAGTTTATTTCGCCCCGTTGCTCGGTGGATTTGTTTTCAAGGCGGCCGTTGACGAAAAGCCGCATCGTCTGGCCGTCATAGGTGCCGGCAACGTGATACCAGCGTCCCGATTCAAAGTCCGACTCGGCCGTAAGAATAGTGAGGCGGCCGTTCGCTTCTTTTCCGGCCATCGCGAAAGAAAATTTCTGCTTGCGAAATCCAAGCAGCCAACCGCGTTCGTAAGCGCCGTTGTCCTGAGTCGCACCGATAATGCCACCCCACTCTTGCGGTTGATCGACGCGCACCCACGATTCGACGGAAAGCGTCTTGTTCGGCAGACCAACGTCGGCATGATTTGCCGCCAACAGAACGCTCTGCTTGCCGCCATCAAGGACCATGGCCTGTCGATCGCCGATGCGCTCAAGTTGTATCGTGCCAGCGGCCGTTCCATCGGGCTTGCCGGAAAGATTCTCGACAACTTTTCCCTGCACGGCCGGACTCTGAAAGACCCAGCGGCCAATCAATGCTTTGTGATCGTGTGGCGAAATCTTTGCGACTTCACCGCTCGCTTCCGTCTTCGCTCCAGCGGAAGTCTGTTGCGCCGCCGCCGCCGTCTCGCCTTCCGAGGGTCGAAATACGTGGATCGTCCCCGTGTCGGTGCTGACAATCAGCCGTCCGTTGGCCAGGGCCATGCCAAAGACCGTCCCCTCAACCGAATGCCGCCAGACTTCGCGCCCGTCCTTAACGTTGACCGCGACCAGGTGGTCTTCTCCGCCGGCGAACAGGACATTACCCGCGGCGATTAACGAACGGCGACAGTCGCAGGCCGCTTTCCAAACGACTTTTCGCTGGACGAGGTCCGAGGCGATGATTTCGTCGTCGGTCAGCATGTACGACATGTGCCCGGCCACGACCAGCGCATTACCGCGTCCGTAACCGGCGACACTTTCGAAAGTCGCTGGATCGCTGCCGCGAATACCGCCCTTGCGGCTGTTCGTCGCGGGGCCGTGTAGCAATTGCGAATCGAGCGACACGACGACGATCGAGCCGCCACCGCTCTTCTTGATTAATCCTAAATCTTGGCCGTCGGAACGGCGAAACACCTGCGGCGCGACGCGCCCTTGCGGGAAGATTAGCAGCTTGGACGAAGCGGCCGGCGCGCCTTCCAACGTCTTCCCGTCCAACTGCCGCACAAATCCGCGCTCGTCCGTTGCTCGCCCGGTTTTGGCATCGACGGCGCACAGGTACGCCTTCTTCCACGGCAGCATTCCACAGGCGAACCAGGCGATGCCGTCGTCGATCAAAACGCCCGTCCGACAGGGATGAAACGGAATCAAGCGGCCGTTGTTCAGGAACCGGCGCTGCGGTTCGACGGGGCGAAACTTCCAAATCAAACTGCCGTCCGCCGCGCTGATGCAGTACGCTTGGCCATCGTCGGAGCCGAAATAGAGTTCCCCGTCGTGAAACGAGGGCGCGATCCGCACCGGGCCGTCCGTGGTGAACGACCATCGCTGCTTGCCCGTCGCCGCATTCAAGCAATAGACCGTATCATCGGCCGATGAACCGAACACCACTGAATCCGCGAACGCAATCGGCTGAAAGGCGAGATCGTAATTTCGCATCGACGGCAAGTTCTTAATCTTGGCGAATGCGTCCCACTTGGCGGGGCCCGCCCACGCCGGTTGAGGTGGAAATGGCGAACGCCAAATCCAAGCGGTGCCCAATGACTTGGCGTCGATTTCTTCCGCGGTCGATCCGCTGCGACGGTTGTCATGCTGCCAGGTCGGCCAATCGGCACTCGCTCCGCTTCGCGACGCGATGCAAAGGAACACCCAGGAGATTGCCACAACCAACCGACTTCTCGTGCTTAGCATTTCACAACCCTTGCCTTTCTGGAGGTATTGTCCTTGCCGAGCCACGGAATGACAAGCGATGGGTGTTTGCGTCAAGCCACGTCGACCGCGTTGGCCGTGAGATCTTCGAGGTCCACGAACTCAAGCGCCGAAATATGAGTCGCCGCCAATACCACGGGCGGAGCCATCTCGGAATCGAAAGCTTCTTTCCACCGCTGAACGCACAGGCACCAGCGGTCGCCCGCTTTCAGTCCCGGAAATCCAAATTCGTGGTTAGGGGTTGATAGGTCGTTTCCACGGGCGGCGGAGAATTCAAGGAACTCAGCGGTCATCTCCGCGCACAAAAGGTGCAGCCCCCCGTCGCCCGGTAGCATGTTACAGCAACCGTCGCGGTAGAAGCCGGTCATGGGTGAAAGGCCACAAGTCTCGAGTTCCGTGCCCAGGACATTTTTTGCGGACGGCATGGCAGTTTGGCGAATGAAAGAATGAACCTATCGTTTATCACCCGAAGAGCGAACGGTCGGCAACGAAAGACATTTCTACCATAAACGAGCGGCGAAGACTGGCCGGTGTCCATTCACGGGGCAAACCAGCCCAGCGCGGTTGCCAGGGAATTACTGTAAACTGTTCCCTCGCTTACGCGTCGGCTTTCTGTTTTGGGAAAGCAACGAAGCCGGACAACAACTTATTTGATAAAAGGAACCATGATGCCCAAGCTGACCGTTGAAGGCGTTGGCCAATTTGAAATCCCCTCCGGCAAGCGTTTGGTGTTGGCCTTGAAGGATGAAGCCGGGATAGATCAACTTCATGCATGCGGCGGAAATGCCCGCTGCACGACGTGCAAAGTTGAGTTTCTAGACGGCGAGCCCGCCAAGATCACCGCGGCCGAAAAGGAACTGCTCGCGGCACGTGACCTGTCGGGCGTGCGGCTCAGTTGTCAAATTCTTTGTGATCAGGATATGTCGCTACGAGCGATCAGCCGGCTCGAAGGAAGCGGCCGGCAAGACTGTGGGCATCAGCCGGAAGATGAAATCCAACCGCGGCCCGTCGAATGGGTGGAAAAATAGCAGCAGTTGCGGAACTGCTCGCGTTGACTTCCAATCGGCATGAATGAACTTTACTTCCAATCGGCATGAATGAACTCCGTGAAGCGGCGGCTGGATTCATTCATCGATTCGTTCTTGCGCGTTAAAATCCCCGAATCGATGGACCGAATCTGCTGGCCCAAATCGCGAGTTGCAACCCGCCGTCCGCGAGTGACGATTCCCGACGGCAGCAGTGGGGCGATCGCGACACCAAGGTTCGCCTCCACCATCCGGACGATGAGGTCGGTGTTGGTTGTTTCCACCTCGACGTCTGGCGTAATGCCGCCGCGATGAAATGCCTCGAAGATGTGTTGCCGACCGGTCGAGCCCCGTTCATAAGTGATTAATGGATACTCGGCCACCTGTTCCAATCGCAAGCGTTTGGCGTTCAGTAACGGGTGACGCCGGGGAGTGATCAGGCTCCAGTTCATCGAGAATAGATGGCGATATTCAAGATCGGTCGAAGCTTCGTAAGGTGCGGCCACGCCAAGATGAACTCCGGCGGCATTGTCCAGCAATTCTCGTTCAATCTCCTGCTCCGAGTGGGCACTGAGTACGACACGGGTATCAGGGTGAGCCGCGTGAAAGCGGCGGATGGCGTCGATCAGGACGTAGGCAATCAAGTACTGGCTGGCGGCAACCCGAACTTGCCGTGGCGCGGGTTGAGGCGCGAACATGTCGCCTAATGACTGCGCGCGTTCCAGAAACTCCACGGCGGCGGGAAGAAATTTTTGTCCGTCGCGAGTCAGCGGTGAGGAACGCCGCACGCCGCGACGTTTGTGATACAGCCCCACGCCAAGTTGTTGTTCCAGCGCCAACAGCCGATTGCGAACGCCCTGCTCGGTAATATGAAGCTCGCCGGCGGCCGCGCGAAGGCTGCCCGTTCGAGCTAACTGGACAAAGGCGGAAACCTGATCCGTTGAAATCGAAGGCATCGAACGCATGGCGTCGCTCCTAAACAACAATTCGTAGTGTACCTGGATCGCTAAACAACCAACAGCCCTCATGCAAGCAAGATCTCGCCCCAGACAAATAGCCGCCTGCCTTATGGGAATTGCCAATCGTCCACACTTATTCTGATATTCCTTTACAGCACCTGCGCATTTCTGCATACTATTTGATCCTTCAGACTGGCCTTCCCGGCAAACAAAGTGACGGATGCAAAAATTGGAGCCCTCACGGATGGAGAGTTTGGCGATTAGCGAAATGACCACCTATCGATGGTCGTTCGAAGAAGACGTACACAACTACAAAGCCGCCGGTGTCCAAGGAATCGGAGTGTGGCGGCAAAAGCTCTCCGATTTCGGCGAAGAGCGCGGAGTTGAGTTGATTCGCGACAGCGGGATGGCCGTCTCCAGTTTGTTGTGGGCCGGCGGCTTTACCGGCAGCGAGGGCAAGTCGCACAAAGAGAGCATCGAGGACGCGAAGGAAGCCATCAAATCGGCGGAGTCGCTAAAGGCGGGATGCCTGATTCTTTATACCGGCGCTCGGTCGGGTCATACGCACAATCACGCTCGGCGGCTCATTCGCAGCGCCTTGGCCGAGATTAGTCCGCTCGCGCAACAGGCCCAAGTAACGTTGGCGATTGAACCGATGCACATCGGTTGCGCGACCGACTGGACCTTTCTCACCGAAATCGACGAGACACTCGAATTTATCGAGTCGCTCAGCGGCACGCCCTTGAAGCTGGCCTTCGACACCTACCATCTCGGCCACGATGAAGATATTTTGGCGCGGATCGCCGAGTTGCTGCCCCACATTGCCATTGTGCAATTAGGGGATGCCAAGGCCCCGCCCGACGGCGAACAAAACCGTTGTCCCTTGGGTGAAGGCGCGATCCCGCTGAAGAACATCGTCCGCGCTTTGGACGACGCGGGATACGACGGGTTCTATGAAATCGAATTGCTTGGCGAAGATACCGAAGCGTCCGGCTATAACGACCTGATCCGCCAATCGAAGAAAGCAATCCACGATATGCTAGGCGTGTCTCCGGCACCGTAGGAATTGAATGCCGCCGGCTGCTGAAGCGTGAGCCTTACGGGCCGGTCGGACGCCGCGCACTGGCGGCTTTCAGAGCATTGGCTTCATTCTGAAGCTTGAACTCGGCACCGCGTGGGAAGAACTGAACGTCGTCATGGAGATAGTAAGGACTGGGCAAGGTTTGTCCGGATTCCGTGATCTGGCATCCGGTTGAACCCACGGCAGCCAAACCGAGGACGCCAGCCGTAAGTGACGTTCGGAGCCAGTTCGTCGAGTTTCTGCGTTTCATCGGATAATCTCCAGAATCCTATAGCTTGCCAGTGCAATCACCGTCACCAACCCCATAACGGGAATAATCGGTACAATCACTATCGGCCTGTGGGGTGCCGGACTTTTACGGAACCGGAAAAAAATTGCCAAATTGCCGCCTTTGACAGAATCCGAGTCGATGGCCGGCGATTTCTTCGCCGATTGGCGGCAATTTCGGTATGATGATCGATGCGGGAGTGAACGATTCCTTCGCTCCGTGGAGACTTCATCGATGCACGATCTTGGTGTTGGACGGCGTAGTATGCTGGTCCGAGTCATTCTATTGGCCATCTTGGCGATGGGTGGGTCAAGTTGCCCTAATTCATGGGGTCAAGACGCCGCCAAGACGATTCCCAACCAGCAGTATCATTTGGCGTTTCGAGTCTACCGAACGGGCGACTACCGAGACGCTCTGGAGATGTTTGAAGATGCCGCGCACGGCGGCTTCGTCAGCGTCACGGGCCGCTGGATCGACTCGATCTGCTATCACACCATGCAGGGCGAGTGCTACTATCACATGGGCAAACTGGGACAAGCCCTGCAGCAATACGATGCAGCCTTGAAATTGTACGTAGCCTACAAGGATTGGATGCTGCGCGTCGATTTTCCAGACGACATTCAACCTTCGGATTCCACGATTCGCGACCAGATCAGTTGGGGTGCCACCAGACGCAAGAAGGAACTCGGTCGCTTTCCGCGCGAAATGGGCCTGCTAACCGGGCAACTCGATAACGACCAAGTGGCTCTACGGGGCGGCGTCGTCACGAATCCTGCGATTCGCCCCGTGAGCGTGGACGAGATCATCCGCTGCACGGCGCTGGCCATCCGCCGCCGGCGCGACATCATGGGAACCGCCTGCCACCATCTTCCATTTACGCAAGAGATCGCCGACGCCGCCGCCCGCCGCTCGGTTCCGCCCAACCATTGGTCCGAGGCGTGGGCCGATGCTCTTGCCGGGTTCGCCTATGCTGCGGCGGGAAAGAATCCCGCGGCGACCGCGGCGCTCAATCGCTCACTGGCGGTCGGCGGAAAATTTGACCATATGCTGACCGGCGCGGCGCTGTTGGAATTGGGCAAACTGGCTCTTGAAAAAGAACAGTACGAGGTTGCCGCCGACAAATTTCAAGAAGCGACGCTGGCCAGCGCCCAGTTCGGGCAATTCGACGACATGGAGGAAGCCTTTCGCTACGGCACGATTATTCATCTGGTTACGGGAAAGAAGGGTGTCTTCGCGCCATTGGTCAATGCGGCCGCGTGGTCCAAACGTCGCGCCTTGCCGCTTCATATTTCGATATATTTGTTGGCCTGCGAGTGCGGAACGCACAGCAACGATCCTGTGCGAGCCGAGTCGTTCTTGCGCCAGGCCGAGCGCGCGATAGGCCGCAGTCAAATGCGGGCCGGCAACATCGGCGCACGGATGGCATATCAGACGGCCCATGTCAAATATCAGATGGGTAACATCAGTGGAGGCAACGCCGCTCTTAGCGACGCCATGGGATATCAAAGATTGGGATCGCGCCGGCTGTTTCAGATTCATCTCGCCGATGGCCTGTATAAAGCGGGCGACGTCAGTCCGCGGGTCGCCAACAATTTGTTCACCGAGGTCTTGCACGAGCCCACCGCCGCGCAGTGGTCGCTCGATCCCATGGAATCGCTAAGCGTGGTCATGAGTCCTCAGACCGAGGCATTGGAACACTGGTTTGAACTCTTGCTGACCGATCGGAAAGACGAATACGCCGCCTTTGACATTGCCGAACAGTTTCGTCGCAACCGGTTCTTTTCCACGCTGACGATGGGCGGACGTCTGGTGGCGCTGCGATGGATTTTGGAAGCCCCTAAGGAATCCCTCACCAAGACAGCGGTGTTGCAGCAGCAAGACTTGCTACTCAAATTTCCCCAGTATGAGAAATTGTCGCGGCGGGCCGAGAAAATCCGCCAGTTGCTGAAAGACATTCCGTTGAATGCGGAAGGCATTCCACAGCGAAAGCAGCAGAAGTTATTTGACGAACTGGCGCAACTTGCCAAGACGAAGGAAGCGATCCTGCGGGATATCGCGCTCCGCCGGCAGCCGTCGGAATTTGTGTTCCCTCCCAACCGGCAACTCAAGGACGTCCAAAAGCAAATGCCGGCCGGCCAACTTACGCTGGCTGTCGTCAGCACGCGCCGCGCGGTCTACACCTTCCAAGTCACCAAGGACCGGCTGATTTACAACAAGATTTCCGACCCTCGTGAGATGGGTCAACAAATCGTGACCCTGCTGCGGTCGATGGGACACCACGAACGAAATCAGGCGTTAACGGCAGAACAGTTGCATGACACCAGTTGGCGGCAACCTGCCGACAATATATTCAGGTTGTTGCTAGGCGACTACGCCAAGAACGAAGTTTGGAGTCAGGTCGACGAGTTGGTCGTCATCCCCGATGGAATGTTGTGGTACGTTCCGTTCGAGTTGTTGCGTAGAAAAGGCGGATCAACCACGACGACGCTCTTCGAGGAAATGCGAATTCGTTATGCGCCGACCTTGTCGTTGTCGGTACCCGACAACCGCGGCACTCGGCGGATCGCCAAAACCGGGGTGGTCGCTGGCAAGCTGTTTCCCCGTGACGAGGCGGAAGTGGCCGACGAGGCACTTCGCGAATTCAGACGAGCCGTGCCCGGCACCGAGCGGGTGCCCGAGAAGCTGCCGGTTCCCTCCAGCTTGTTCGCCTCCATTTGTGACAGGCTGGTCGTGCTGGACGATGTCGAGGCGGGCAATGGCGGGCCCTATTCGTGGTCGCCCATGCAAATCGACCGCGGCAAGCTCGGAGGCTCCTTGGAGGATTGGTTCGCGCTACCTTGGAACAGTCCGGACCAAGTCGTGTTGCCCGGGTTTCAATCCGCGGCCGCCCAAGGACTGCGCAAAGGTGGAAACGGTGACGAGATTTTTCTTTCGATCTGTGGCTTGATGTCCACCGGCGCGCGAACGGTCCTCATCAGCCGCTGGCGCGTGGCCGGTCAAACGGCTCAGGATTTGACGCGAGAATTCGTTCGCGAGTTGCCCCGAACCAGCGCGTCCCGGGCCTGGCGTCGCAGCGTTCAACTCACCAGGGCCACGGAAATCGAGCCCTCGCGCGAGCCTCGAGTCAAAAGCACTGGACTGGAGGAACCGTTTGCCGCGAGTCATCCGTTCTTTTGGTCGGGCTACCTGCTGGCGGATACCGGCAGCGCGCCAAAAAAATCCAAACCTGACGACAAGGACGACTTAGTGGCCAAAGGGAAGGGGCCTCGGGCCGAGTAACGCTCGGACGATCAGCGGCTACCAGGCACGAGCCACCTCGACCAGTGTGCGCACCATCGCTCCGCTGCCCCCGGCGTCTAGCCACGGCTTCGAGCTTTCCAAAAAGGCAGGTCCCGCGATGTCGATGTGGACCCAAGGTTTTTCGGCCACGAATTCCTCCAGGAACTTGGCGGCGGTGATCGCGCCGCCCCAGCGGCCCTTGCCGATGTTCTTGATGTCGGCCACTTCGCTTTTGATTTGCTGGCCGAATTCCGCGAACATCGGCAACTGCCAGGCGTCCTCGCCACAACGACGCGCGGCCCCGGCGACCGCATCGCACCACTCTTGATCGTTGGTCATCAGGCCGGCCACGTCCAGTCCAAGCGCCACCACGCAGGCGCCGGTCAATGTCGCCAGATCGATAATCTTTGTCGCACCGCGGCACACCGCCACGTCCAGTACGTCAGCCAGTACCAGACGGCCTTCCGCATCGGTGTTGAGTACTTCGATGGTTGTGCCGTTGCGGGCTGTGAGTACGTCGCCCAGTTTGTACGAGTCGCCGCTGACCATGTTCTCCACGAGTCCCATCATGCCAATCACGTTGACCGGCAGTTTGAGTCCGGCGATCGCTTTCATCGCTCCCAGCACGGTGGCGGCCCCCGCCATATCGCACTTCATGTCTTTCATGCCGTCGCTGGGTTTGAGCGAAAGGCCGCCCGAGTCAAACGTGACTCCCTTGCCAACCAACGCCAAGCGAGGATCGCCAGGTTGGCCGCCGTTGTGGGTCAGCATCACCAGCCGAGGCGGCCGTGACGATCCTCGGGCCACACCTAACAACGAGCCGCACTGTTCTTCTTCCAATCGGCTTTGGTCCCAGACTTCGAGGGTCAGGCCGGTTTCCGCCGCGACTTTCTCAGCCTGCTCGGCAAACGACTCGGGATAGATTTGGCTGGCCGGCTCGTTCACCAATCGACGGGTAAGATTGACGCTATCTCCCAGAATCCTCCCCGTTGCCAATTGTTGGTCAGAAACATTCGCCCACTGGATTTCCTCAAAGGGAAACAACTTTTTTTCGGCCCGGTACAGATCTTGCCCCTGACAGCCGACCAGCGACCCGCAGACGCCCGCGTCGACCAATTCATTGGACCATTCGTCATTAAGGTAACAGGCGATTCGCGCGCGCTGCTTGACGGCCAACGATTTGGCTGCCGCGCCGGCCGCCTGATAGGCGCCGCCCCGGCTTAGTCCTTCACGCGGGCCAAGGCCCACCACTACGGCTTGCCGGGCCGTAATTCCGTGCGGGGCCAGCACGGTTACGACCGCTGCCGGTTTTCCGGTTACCTCCTTGGTCTCCAATAATCTCGTCAAAACCCCGCCGGTCGCCGCGTCGAAATCGGCCGCCGCGCCGCTTGGCGATTCGTCTTCGTAGACTCCCAGGACAACTGCGTCCGCGTCGACTTTCGAGATGGATTCGGCCGTGGAGGCGAGTTTCATGACGTTTTTCCTGTTTGAATTGATCGGGAGAGTTCGTGGGTCGGACTTTTTCAATGACGCAATTGATCTATGATTTAACAGCCGCCGGCATGTCGCCGAATCACAAATCATAAAACCTCCATCGCTCGACGGAAATCCCCAGTGGGCTATCGTACGCTTCAGCAATGTGTCTTCGATTTGGAAAAGTCGGGGCATCTCGTGCGACTTGACGACCAGGTCGACGCCCATTTGGAAGCGGCCGAGATTCATCGCCGCGTTCAAGCCGCGGGGGGACCCGCGATTCTGTTTGCCAACGTGAAGGACTGCCGGTTCTCGATGGTGTCGAACCTGTTTGGCACCTTGGACCGCGCCCGCTTCATGTTTCGCGACACGCTAGAACCAGTACGTCGAGCCATTGAACTGAAGATCAACCCGGCTGCCTTCTTTCGCCAGCCGCTACGTTACTGGAAGGCTCCATGGACGGCCTGGACGATGCAACCACGCCAATGTCGCGGGGGACCGGTCCAAGAGAACACCACCAGCTTGACCGAACTCCCTCAACTGCAATCGTGGCCCGACGACGGGGGCGCATTCATTACACTGCCCCAAGTCTTCAGCGAAAATGTTGACGCTCCCGGGTTGCGCGGATCGAATTTGGGGATGTACCGCGTGCAGATTTCGGGTGGGCAATACCGGTCGGGTGAAGAAATCGGACTGCACTACCAGATTCACCGCGGCATTGGCGTCCACCACCAAGCCGCGATTCGGCAGGGAGAACCGTTTCGCGTCAACATCTTTGTCGGCGGAACTCCGGCCATGACGCTGGCCGCGGTCATGCCGTTGCCGGAAGGAATGTCGGAACTGACGTTCGCCGGTGCCTTGGCGGGCAGACGCATTGCCATGATCCGTGGCCCCTTGCCGATCTATCGCGAGGCCGACTTTTGCATCACGGGCACGGTTGACCCCGACAGAACGCTGCCGGAAGGCCCTTTCGGCGACCACCTCGGTTACTACAGTTTGCAGCACGAGTTCCCCGTGTTGCGGGTTGAGAAAGTCTATCATCGAAACGACGCCATTTGGCCGTTTACGGTCGTTGGGCGGCCGCCTCAAGAAGACACGGTGTTTGGCGAGCTAATCCACGATTTGACGGGGCCCATTATTCCCACCGTCGTCCCCGGCGTTCGCGCGGTTAACGCGGTGGATGCCTCGGGCGTACATCCGCTGATGCTGGCGATTGGCAGCGAACGATACGTGCCGTACGAAGAGAAACAACGTCCCATGGAACTGCTGACACAAGCCAACGCAATATTGGGACAAGGCCAGATGTCATTGGCCAAATACTTATTCATTGTGGATGGCGACGACGACCCGCGACTCGATATTCACGACATCTCGGGTTTCTTTCAACACGTGCTGGCCCGAGTGGACTGGCGGCGCGACTTGCATTTTCAAACGCGCACCACCATCGATACCTTGGACTACTCGGGCACGGGGATCAACGCCGGATCGAAACTGGTCGTTGCCGCGGCCGGCGAACCACGGCACGAACTGCCCGGTCAGTTCATCGGCGATATCCAATTCCCGGAGGGATTTGGCGAACCTCGCGTCTGCCTGCCGGGAGTGATGGTCGTGAAAGGGCCGGCGTTTCGGTCGTACGTCGATCATGGCAGCACTTACGCCGTCGAAAAATTCTGCCATGCATTTCGCGACGGCGACCCCATCAACCAGTTTCGCCTGATCATCGTGGCGGACGACAGTCAGTTCGTTGCCGAGTCGCTTAACAACTTCTTGTGGGTGGTCTTCACTCGCAGTAACCCGGCGGCCGACATTCACGGCATCGGCGCATTTACCGATCAGAAACATTGGGGCTGTACCGGTTCGCTGGTCATCGACGCCCGCATCAAGCCGCATCACGCGCCCCCCTTGATCGAAGATCCCGAGGTAACGAAAAAGGTTGACGCCATGGCCGCTCGCGGTGGTCCACTGGCCCGCTTTCTTTAGCCCACGCACCTGCCCGACGGAGCAATCCCTATCGTGGAAACACCCGAACAGAAGAACTTGCAAGCCATCCTCGACTCGCCCAGCTATCGGTTGGCCGAGTTGGACACCGATTTTATCGCCCGACCCGAACTGCGGCCATTGCGGCTGGAACTGGAACTGCTCAAACCGGAAATGGGGTTCATCGAGGAAAAGGTGAACTCGACGATTGTCGCCTTCGGCGGGACACAAGTTGTCGAACGCGAGGAAGCCGAGCGGCGATTGGCGGCCGCGGAAAAGCAGGCCGCGGAAGAGCCTCAGTCCGCCAAGCGGAAGCGGGCCGTCGAAAGGGCCAGACGCATCCTCGACAAGAGTAAGTACTACGACGAAGCGCGCGAGTTTGGCAGGCTGGTCACGTCACAATGCCAAGTAAACCACAATTGCGACTTCGTCATTATTACGGGAGGCGGCCCCGGAATCATGGAAGCGGCGAATCGGGGAGCCTTCGACGCCGGTGGAAAATCGATCGGGCTGAACATCACGTTGCCCGCCGAGCAGATGCCGAACGCGTATATCGCGCCCGAGCTTTGTTTTCAATTTCACTATTTTGCAATTCGCAAGATGCACTTTCTAATGCGAGCCAGGGCGCTGGTCGTCTTTCCGGGCGGTTTTGGCACATTGGATGAATTGTTCGACGCCCTCACGTTGCGCCAGACGGGACGTATGCAAGAAATTCCCATCATTTTGTTTGGCGAATCCTATTGGCAAAAGGTGATCGACTTTCAGTTTCTCGCCGACGAGGGAGTCATTGCCGACGAACATTTAGACTTGATCACCTATGCCGAAACCGCCCAGCAAGCTTGGGAAGCGATCCAGGAATTTCATCAGGATTAGTTCGGTCACGCCACATCTTGTCGTTCGTGGCGACGTTTACGTAGCACGTAACACAGAAACGAATACAGCCCGGAAAAACGATAGCCTGAGTCAACGTAGTTTTGGATGACGTAAAACGCGAAGTAGTAGAAACGGGAGAACGCCCAAACCGAAACACCAAGAAGTAACGCGACCGTGACACTTGGGGCATGCAGCACGAGGGTCAGAGACGCAAGCAGCCCAAGCAACAGGAACAGGCCGCCTTTGATCCAGATGATTGTCGGACTTTTGATATCAGCCATCGTTGCGGACCTCGGATTCTTAAGGAATTTGTCCGGAAATAATCGGGCAATCAGCGTTAGTCGCGGTCCTTGGCCTTCGACTCGAGGGACTTGGACAGAGTCTCCGCAATCGCTTCGACATCATGCTCGTCGCCGCGGATCACCATCGTTTGAGTCCCTTGGATGAACTCGATTTGGGCATCATCCTTAATGATGTAACGATGCCTCGCCTCGTTCGCGACCCAACCCCCCATAAATGAACCGACCATCAGAACCAGCGCGATCAATGTTCGCAAACTGAATCTGAACCAAGCGCGCAGGGGATAAGTGTTTTCTTTGGAATTCATGGATTCCTCGAAAGGGGCGTCTCTAGCCAACCTTCTTCTCCGAGCCGAGCGGGACCGGAAAACCCAGTGGCCCTACCTGGATTATCGAACCTCGGTTGCGACTGGGCAAGCATGATTGGCGGATCGTCGCAGCGAACCGCTGACACCAGCCGGCGTGAATTTCGTTGTTTGCTCACTTGCGGCGAAATCGGCCCGAGGCGAGAATCGGCGGTATGGCTGCTCCTTTTCAAACCCGACGCCAAGTCCAATGGCGCGATACCGATGCCGCCGGGATCATGCATTTTTCGGTGTTTTTCGTCTATATGGAACAGGCGGAACACGAACTGCTGCGTCAGTTGGGACTGAGCGTTTCGTTCGACGACGGCCCACAAAAGCTCAGCTTTCCCCGAGTGTCGGCCAAGTGCGACTATCAACGGCCCTTACGGTTCGACGACCAGGTCGACATCGAGGTTCGCGTCGAGCGGCTGGGAGAGAAAAGCATCACTTATGACTTTCAATTTCGATTGGCGGAGGAAGCGGTCGCGCGGGGGTCGATGACCTGTGTTTGCTGCCGCGTCGATACACATCCGCCGCGGTCGGTACCGATTCCCCAGCGGGTTGCCGCGCAACTTCGTGACTTTGCGGACGAAGGGGGCTGACAATTAGCTTGTGGTGCGGGCGTCCCGCCTGCCCGGTGCAGCCGAGACGGCCGCACCACAATTAGGGAAGAAACTATCTTACGAGTCCTTAGCCGCCTACCATGCTCTCCTACCTTGAACAACTGACGATTCGCCTGACGACCGGGATCGCCGAACTTCCTGAAGCGATTCGCGATCGTCATACAAATTATTTAATGGCGGCGCAGCGGCCGGACGGCGGATTCGCGGGACGGGAAGGCGATAGCGACCTCTATTACACCAGCTTCGGGTTGCGCGGACTGTCGATTCTGGGACAACTTGATGGCGAACCGGCGCAACGGGCCGCCGGTTTTTTACGAGGCCGCCTGACCGGCCGCGAATCGATCGTCGATTTCTTGTCGCTGATCTACGGGGCGGCGCTGCTGGATGTGTCGGCGGGAATCGACATCTTTGATAGCGCAACCGAGGGATGGAAACAATCGGTTGCCGAGGCGATGGAGTCGTTGCGTCGCGAAGACGGCGGCTATGCCAAAGGAGCCGAAGGCCGGGCCAGCAGTACTTACCACACGTTCCTGGTGCTGCTTTGCTTGGAACTGATCGAGGCTCCGATTCAGAATCCCGACGGGATTATCAAGTTTCTCGACTCACAGCGCAGCGACGAAGGGGGCTTTCGCGAAATCAAAGCCAGTAAGCGGGCCGGAACCAATCCGACCGCCGCGGCCATCGGCACGTTGCGGATTTTGGACGCCCTGGATGATGAAACGCGCGAAGACACAATCGATTTTCTCTGCGAAATGCAGACCGACGAAGGCGGCTTGCGAGCGAATACGCGAATCCCAATCGCCGATGTATTGAGCACCTTCACCGGCGCGCTGACACTGGCCGACCTGGGCGCGCTCGACGAAATCGACTTGCCACACCTGAAACAATTTGTCGATTCGCTACAATTGGAGAGCGGAGGGTTTCATGCCGCGGCATGGGATCTGGCTCAGGATGTTGAATACACTTTTTATGGACTGGGCTGTTTAGCGTTGCTGAACGAACCACCAGCGGAATGATCGGCGATCATGGCGGATCTTGAAGTTAAAAATGTTTCCAAGGAGTTTCCCACGCGCGGCGAACCGCTGGTCGTATTGCGCGAGGCGTCGTTGGACTTGTCGGCGGGTGAAAACACCGCGATTCTCGGGCCGAGCGGATCGGGGAAGAGTACGCTGCTGCACATCATGGGAACGCTAGACGAGCCCACGACCGGACTGGTGATCTTAAAAGAAGAGAACCCTTTTGAACTGTCCGAGCCGCGTCTGGCGGCCTTTCGCAACCGCAATATCGGTTTCGTTTTTCAAGAGCATCATTTGCTGCCTCAGCTTACGGTGTTGGAGAACGTCCTGGTACCGGCGGTGGCCAATGGCCGTGCCACCGGCGAGTTGGTCGAGCGGGCGCGAGAGCTTTTGGATCGGGTCGGCTTGGCGGATCGGTTGGAGCACCGGCCGTCGGAATTGTCGGGCGGCGAGCGGCAGCGGGTGGCCGTGGCCCGGGCCTTGCTGCTTCAGCCGGCGCTGTTGCTGGCCGACGAGCCGACGGGCAACTTGGATCGGACCAACGCCCTGGCGATCGTCAAGTTGCTGCTCAAGTTGCAAGAGCAGGAACAAACGATGCTGGTCATGGTCACGCATAGTGCCGAACTGGGCGGCCTGATGCAGCGGCAAATGAATATCGACGACGGCTGCCTGAAGTCGGCGCAATCCTGATTAGTGATCTTTGCAAACGAGGCGCGGATGTCGTCCTGGCGTTTTATATGGAAGAGTTTGTGGCATCACTGGCGGATTAATGTTGCCGTGGCGCTGGGAGTGATGGCGGCCACCGCCGTGCTGACGGGGGCGCTGCTGGTTGGCGACAGCGTGCGGGGCAGTTTGCGTTTTCTTACGCTGGACCGGCTGGGCCGCGTCGACGAAGTGCTTGTCGCAGACCGCTTCTTCCGCGCGGGATTGGCGAAAGAACTGAGCGAGCAACCCGGTTTTACCGACGACTTCGATTCCGCTACTCCGGTGATTCTGTTTCCCAGCGGCACGATCGAAAAGCCGGGTGACGAAACGCAACGGGCCTCGGAAGTGTTTGTCGTCGGCAGTGACGAGACTTTTTGGCGTTTGGGAAGAGAAGCCACGCGGCCGAAAAAGATGCCCAACGACGAGCAGATCGTCATTAATCAAGCACTGGCGGATGAACTGGGAGCGGCAGTCGGCGATCTGGTGACGTTGCGATTGCCCAACGTGACGGGCGTCTCCGCCGATAGTGCCTTTGGGGATCAAGACGATGTGGTTCGCAGCATTCCCCAATTGACCGTCGTCGATATCATTCCAACGGAGAGCCTTGGGCGTTTTCAGTTGCACCCGCGGCAAACGACTTCGCTCAACGCGTTCGTTTCGCTCGGGGCAATGCAGGACCGATTCGATCAGGATGGCCGCGTCAACGCAATTCTGGTGGCCGGAAAATCTAGCGACAATCCGCCCGACAATGATGCCAGCCAGCGGCTGGCCGCCATGCTGAAGCCATCGTTCGAGGACTACGGGTTTTCGCTGGATCGAATTCGGCAGACCTATACGCCGGACGGCGCCGATATCGAACAAGCGGCCTTCGAGTATTTTCAGGTCACCACCGACCGCATGGTTTTCCCTCCCGAGGCCGAACAAGCGGCCAGCAATGCCTTCGCGTCGTCGCGCCGGCAGCCCGTCTATACCTATTTGGCGAACTCGATTGATAGGGTTACCAAGGATGGCGAGCCCAGCATCCGGCAGGGCGGCATTCCTTATTCGATGATTACGGCGATCGATTCAGTGGCGGGTCTCGGACCATTGGTCACGGCCGAGGGCGACGTCATCAACGAACTTGGCGAGAACGATATTGTTGTCAATCAATGGACGGCCGACGAACTTCAGGCGCGTGTCGGCGACCGGATCACGGTTTCCTATTTCGAACCGGAAACGACGCACGGCGACGAAAAGGAAGAATCAGCCGAATTTACGCTGCGGGCTATCCTTCCGCTTACCAAACCGCTGGAACCTTATCGGCCACGCCGTCTGGCCCACTATGTCGATCGTCCGACGCTGGCCAACGATCCCTATTTGACTCCGGAAGTGAAAGGATTCACGGATAGCCAGACCATTCGCGAAGCCGATCCGCCGTTCGCTTTCGATCGAGACCGAATTGAATCGACCGACGACGACTACTGGGAGAATTACCGCACCACGCCGAAAGCATTCATTTCGCTGTACGCGGGCCAAGAACTGTGGGGCAGCCGGTTTGGCCAGGTCACGTCCTATCGCATTCCCGTACCCGAGGAACTGCCGGTCGGTGGCGACGAAGAACAACAGTTTCGCGACGAATTGAAGCAGAAGCTGGTGGATCAGCTTGATCGCGACGGCACCACGCTGGGCATGCAGTTCATCCCGGTCAAATACAGCCAGATCAAAGCCTCCAGTGGTGCCACGCCGTTTGACTGGCTGTTCTTGTCGCTCAGCTTTTTCATTATTGCGGCGGCACTGATGTTGGTTTCGTTGTTGTTCCGCCTGGGAGTGGACCAGCGCGCGGAAGAGATCGGAGTCCTGGTCGCGGTTGGCTTGGTTCGCAAGCTAATCGGACGGATCCTGATAGCCGAAGGAGCGATTGTATCGGCGATCGGCGGGCTGTTGGGTGTCGTCGTCGGTATGGGATATGCCTGGCTGATGTTGGCGGGGCTGCGGTCCTGGTGGCAAGGGGCTATCGTCGCGCCGTTCCTTGAGTTTCATTGGAGCGTAAAGAGTTTAGCAATCGGCTACGCCATGGGCGTATTGATTTGCGTCATTACCATTTACTTCAGTGTTCGGCGGCTGCATCAAGTTTCTCCGCGCAGGCTGCTGGCGGGACAAGCCTCGCAGGAATCACTCGCGATCGCGCGTCAGTCGATTTGGCCTCGAATCACCGCCGTCGTCCTTATTCTACTCGCGCTTGGATTGGCACTCGCCGCGACGCAATTGGGCGGCGAGGCGCAAGCGGGATCGTTCGTCGGCGGTGGGGCGTTGGTGTTGAGCGCGCTACTGCTGTTGATTTGGTCATGGCTGCGAACGGGCGCAAAAGCGACTTCGGCGGCCGGCTTGAACTTGCCGAGAATGGCGGCTCGCAGCGCGGCCCGAAATCCCAGCCGCAGTACGTTAACGATCGGCTTGATCGCGTCGGCCAGTTTCCTGATCGTGGCGATGAGTTCGTTTCGTCTACGGCCGACGGACGAAGGCAAGGGCGGATTCGATTTGATCGCGCACAGCACGGCACCGATTTACTTTGACTTGAACGACCAACAAGTTCGCGAAGACCAACTGGGCAACGACGCCGATGTGCTTGCCGGCGGCACGGTGCTGTCGCTTCGCTTGAAGCCGGGCGACAACGCGGGCTGTAAAAACTTGTATCGGGCCCAGCAGCCGCGCGTGCTGGGCGTGACTCCGCAAATGGTTCGGTACTTTAACGATCCTCAGGTTCAGCATTTTGCCTGGGCCGGCACCGCCGCTGAAACCGACGAAGAACGGGCGAACCCTTGGCGGCTGCTGGAGAAGCCGATTGATGGCGCGCCGAATGTTGTTCCCGTGATGGTCGACAAGAACACGGCGATGTACAGCTTGAAGTTGTTATTCGGCGTGGGCGAGCGATATGAGATCACCTACGAAGACGGCGAGACCGTCGTGTTTCAAGTCGTCGGTCTGCTCTCGAACAGCATCTTGCAGGGCAGCCTGCTGATTGGCGAATCGCATTTCAAAGACAAGTATCAAGACGTGGAGGGCTATCGCACTTTTCTCGTTCAATCACCAAGTGAGTCTGACGTTGCCGATGGAACTGAAACAGAGTCGGCTCAACAACGAACGATTGCCGTACGCAAGGTACTGGAGGACCGCCTGGGCGACCAAGGATTTGACGCCACCGAGACGGAACAACTGCTGGTGGAATTACTAAACGTGCAAAACACCTATTTGAGTACCTTTCAAAGCCTAGGCGCATTGGGACTGCTGTTGGGCACGATTGGCTTGGCCACGGTGCAGCTTCGCAGTGTCTTGGAGCGTCGTAAGGAACTGGCCTTGCTGCGGGCGGCCGGTTTTCGTCGCGGCCGCCTAGCCGGCATGGTGATGCTGGAAAACAGTTTTCTACTGTTTGGCGGTTTGCTGACGGGCATCGTCGCCGCCATGCTCGCGGTTTGGCCGCACATGATCTTTGGCGACGCCTCGGTCCCGTTCCGCGCATTGGCCGTCATGTTGGGAACCGTGTTGATCGTGGGGTTGGTGTCAGGTTTCGCCGCGGTCCGAGCTACACTGAGAGCGCCGCTGCTGTCAGCGCTACGTGGCGAATGAACTCGATGCCATCCACCGAACTCTGCGGCGCACGGACATGTCGGGTTCCGGTGGCTGTTCTTCATCGAGCTGAAAGGGCACGCCTCTTTCGGCAGCCGAGTGAATCCATGCCCGAATTGACAATTTGCAGCCTAGCAGTACGATCTATAAAACTATTGGCATCAACAACTTTTGATCATCTATAACCATTCGAGGCGACCCGGCCCCGCCGAAGGAGATACCTATCATGACGACGCAATTGGACGAGGCGCGCGTCGGCAACGTCACTGCTGAAATGGAATTCGTCGCTCAACGAGAAAATCTCGAAGTCGAGCTGATCCGCGACGAAGTGGCGGCCGGCCGGATGGTGATTCCCGCCAACAAAGTCCATTTGGAGGGCCGCTTGGAACCGATGTGCATCGGGATGGCCGCAAAATGCAAAATCAACGCCAATATTGGCAATTCCGCCGTCACCAGCAATGTTGACGAGGAACTGGAAAAGCTGCACACGTCGGTTCATTTTGGTGCCGACACGGCCATGGATCTATCCACCGGCAAGGACATCGACAAGATCCGCCGCGCGATCATAGCGGCGTCCCCCGTGCCGATCGGGACCGTGCCCATTTACCAGATGCTGGAAGAACTGGGCGGCGAGATCGAGGAGATGAAACCGCAACATTTTCTCGACATGGTCGAACATCAAGCCAAACAGGGCGTCGATTACATGACGATTCACTGTGGCGTGCTGATGGAGCACCTGCATTTGACCGTGAATCGCGTGACGGGAATTGTCAGCCGGGGCGGTTCGCTGATCGCCAAATGGATGATGGCCCATAGCAAACAAAACCCGCTCTACACGCACTTTGACGAACTGTGCGAGATCATGCGCAAGTACGACGTCACCTGGAGCTTGGGCGACGGCTTGCGGCCCGGCTCGATCGCCGACGCCAGCGATGAAGCTCAGTTCGCGGAACTCGATGTGCTGGGCGAATTGACTCGTCGCGGCCAAGAACTGGGAACGCAGGTGATGGTCGAAGGTCCGGGACACATTCCCATGGACCAAATTGCCATGAACATCGAACGGCAAATCGAGATCTGCAACGGCGCGCCGTTTTATGTACTCGGCCCGTTGGTGACCGACATCGCGCCCGGCTACGACCACATCACCAGTGCCATTGGCGCGGCGATGGCCGGTCAAAGCGGAGCGGCCATGTTGTGCTATGTCACGCCCAAGGAACATTTGGGGTTGCCCAACAACGAAGACGTCAAGCAAGGCGTGATCGCCTACAAGATCGCCGCTCACGCGGCCGACGTCGCCCGTCATCGCAAAGGCGCGCAAGATCGAGACGATGCCTTGTCGAAAGCCCGTTTCGATTTCGACTGGAATGAACAATTCCGCCTGTCGCTCGACCCGGAAACCGCGCAGCGTTATCACGACGAAACTCTGCCGCAGGATACGTTCAAGAGCGCCCACTTCTGCAGCATGTGCGGTCCCAAGTATTGCTCGATGAAAATCACGGAAGACATTCGCAGCATGGCCGCGAACAAGCAGTTGGTTGCCTTGGAACCGTCCGCCGAGGAATAGCCCACCGTTCGTCCGACGAGGATTGGTGTTGACGCTGTCGTCCGCGGGCCAATCCAATAATGACCTGGCTGGTCCCCTGGCTCTCGGGATGTACGGCATTCTATGTCAAAAAACCCAGACGCACTTCCTCATCCCGAAGCGGGCCAGGAGGCCGAGGAACTGCCAACCGATCACCCGTCTTTCGGCGATCCGCCTCCGTTAAGTCGCGATCGTGCATTTTGGAGCATGAATGCGACGCAGTTTTTTGGAGCTTTCAACGACAACGTCTTTAAGCAGCTTGTTCTGCTGCTGGCCGCCGGTCAGGTTGCTCAATCCGGTCCCAGCGATCGCCAGGGGGCGGTCATGGTCGTGTTCGCGCTGCCGTTCATTTTGTTCAGTGGAATCGCCGGCTTCTATTCTGAACGAAACAGCAAAAAGTTGATCATCATGCTCTCAAAAGGATTTGAGATCGTGGTGATGGCGGTAGGGTTGTTGTTGCTGCTGATCTTTCCGTTGGTGGGAATCAAGTTGGACTCGTCCATCGGACTGGCCGGGTTGCTAACCGTGTTGTTTTTCATGGGAGCTCAAAGCGCGTTCTTCGGACCAGGCAAGTATGGCATCTTGCCCGAGATGCTGCGGGAAAGCGATTTGCCCAAAGCCAACGGCCTGATTCTGATGTTCTCTTTTCTGGCGATCATTGGCGGCACGGCGTTGGCGGGTCCCTGCCACGACTTTTTGGTCCCCGATAGCCCCTGGGTCGTCGGACTGATCTGCGTCGGCATCGCCAGCATCGGTTTCTTCACGTCCAGCCGATTGCGGACGACGCCCGTGGCGAACGCTCAGTTGCAATTTGAATGGTCGACATTGACGATTCCCGGTGACGTGCGCCGATATCTCAAGAAGGACCGCCCGTTGTTGCAAGCGCTGGTCGTCACGTGCGGATTCTGGATGGCCGGCGGCTTGGTCCTGCCAATCGTGAACAATCTCGGCGTCCAAGGCGGTTTGGTCGACCCCGACGATCCACTCAACAGCACCTGGACCAGTTTGCTGGCCGCCGGCGTGGGAATCGGCATCGCGTTGGGGTGCCTGGTGGCCGGAGCGATTTCACGTGGCCGCGCCGACTTCCGTCTGATGCGAATAGGCTGCATCGGCACGGTCTTCTGGCTAGCGCTGCTGAGCGTGCCGAGTACGAACGGACCCAGTCTGTTGGGATATTGGGGAAGCCTGGCCGCGCTGATTCTATTAGGAGCATCCACCGGGCTGTTCATCGTGCCGTTGCAAGTATTTTTGCAGTCGCGGCCGCCTCGGGGGCAGAAAGGCCGCATCATCGCCACGATGAACTTGGCCAATTGGATCGCCCTGCTGTTGTCAGCGGCATTGTACCTCGGCTTGGCACCGCTGTTTATCAGGTTGCAATGGAGAAGCGGTATGTTCCTAGTCACCGCACTTTTGATGTTGCCGATCGCCGTCTTCTATTGCCCACAACACGATGAGAAAAAGGACGAACAAGAAAATGTCCAGTGAGGTCGCGGCCCGCGGTCAATTCAAGTGGCCCACGATTGGCGAACGTAAAGCATTTTCCGCGCGATCGCTGGAATCGACAGCTTGACTTGGCCGCCTCCGTTGAAACCATCTGCTATAATTTGTGGTGGGAAGGAATTGCCAGACGGTCCACCGCGCGCGGATGCTGAATTACCCAAACAGGTGGAAAACCATGCCTGATAAAAAAAATATTGACGATATCTTGCAATCTTGGAATTACGATCCGCAACGGCTGAACGTTCGGCTGGGAGAAGGTTTTGACGGTCGTGATGTGCTGCAAATGCGCGTCGATCTTGGATTGCTGCAATTGGAAACAACCGGGCGGCCCGATGGGACTCGGCCCGAGGGCGCGGATACCTACTTCGATCACCTTGTCGGATTGACTTTCCGTGAAGGTGAGGAGTTCATGATGGATCCCGACCAGTGCCACGAAGTGGACCGCGAGTTCGTTCAGTTTTATCACCGCCGCATGTGCTGGCTGCAACTGAATAAGTTCGACCACGCGGTTCGCGACGCCGACCACACGTTGGGCCTGATGGACTTTTGTCGCGACCATTCCGAAGACGAACAGTGGATTCTATCCCACGAACAATATCGGCCCTTCGTGCTGTTTCACCGGGTGCAAGCCGCGGCTCTGGCTAAGCTGGAAACAGACGCCGGCGCGGAGGCGGCGATCGAGGAAGTCAATCAAGGACTGGAAACGATGCGCGAAATGTTCGAGGAACTGGGCGCGGAAGAGCATTTTGACGAGGACGAATTGGTCGCGCGGCTTAACGAACTGAGAGAAGAATTGCGCGAGAAATTCGAAGTCGGAAAGACGTTGCGGGAGCGCCTAGACGACGCGGTCGCCAACGAAAAATATGAACTGGCCGCCCAACTGCGCGATGAAATCAGTAAACGCCAGGTCAAGCAGTGATCAAGGGCGGCTGCTTGCTTCGCCGCTGCTAGCTCGGTGGCTTTCTGCAAGCCATTTCATGCTTTTGTAAATCTGAAACAAAAGTGTCCACTGCCGCGTTTTTTTTCTGGTGGTCGTAAACGCCTACTCGCTGGGTACTTGAGTCGTTTATTGGTTATCCGCGCGAGATTTGGCACCGGCTCTGCATAGGATTGCCTGCCACATCTTTAAATCTTTTCTGATGATTAAGCAAAGGAGTGTATCATGCTAGTGCTCACAAGGAAGCATCAAGAGCGAATCCGAATTGGCGAGAACATTGTCCTCACCGTCTTGCGAATCAAGGGAAACACCGTTCGGGTCGGCATCGAAGCCCCTCGGGAAGTTCGCGTCGTTCGGGGCGAACTGCCCCCCAAAGACGAACTGCCCGCGCCAAGCACCGTTGCGCCAAGCATCGTTGCCCTGGGCGGCGAGAATTCCGGCGAGGCGGAGTGCCACGATTCGCCCTCCAGCGAATCGACGGCCAATGCGGAGGAACAACCGGCTGAAGCCAATGTCTTGCGCCGTCTCGTCCGGCAAAGAAAGCAGCCCCCGACCGTGACGCATGCCATTTGAGGCAGAGCGGCCAAGTCAAACAGGCATCTGACTAGCTCCCCCCTTGGCAGCAAGGGGGAAGAAGGGTCTTGTCGGACGGCGAGCGCGAACCGGTGGCGTTTCTAATTGTCTGTATGGTTGCCGGAACCATTGGACATTAGGAATTCGGAGGTGCGACATGTCACAACACGAACTCGACGATTTGATGTTTTTTTGACGTAGACCTCACGCAAACGATGAGCAAGCGGCGGCGTGGTTATCCTTCGGAATCGAACGTGAAACACGGCGTCCGAATCGTACGCGGAAACAAACTACTTGAGGAAAAACTCGGACGCAACGATCTCTGCCCTTGCGGCAGCAGCAAGCGATTCAAGAAGTGTTGCATGAAGTCAGGCCGCTTTTGACGGCATCCATCGTCAGCACTACTTTTAGAGACTGAACTTGCGGCCCTCTTGCCATTGGCAAGGGGGCCTTTGTATTTCTTGACAGTCCGCGCATCTTGGCAAAACGCCGGCGGAAAAGAAACGGGAACCTAAAAAAGCGATTCCCCCGATTCCCTCTGTAACCGCCGCACAAAAGCAAAAAACTCTGTACAAAGAAGGGGAACACCGCTCTCCAATCGTCGGCGATAACTTCCCGGAAGAGCACTCCGACGACCTCGAAGTATTCAACTTCGAGGTCGAGGAATTTCATACTTATTTTGTTTCCGCAAATGGACGCCGCGGGCCCCCTCTGCTGGTACACAACGCGAAAGATTATGGAACTCCGCAGCTAAGTACGTTGGCACGAAGGCTTAAACGATCGAGCATTTTAGGTTCTTGGGGGACAAGTACGGCCTAGCCCGGAAGGAATTGGAACTTCGGGGCAAAGATGATGTGGAATTCGCGTGCTATTTGATCGATTATTGGGGAGGTCCGGTCGAAGTACGGGTTGGTTGCATCATTGCCGACGGACCTAGAGTGGTACTCGTAGACAAGGCCGCTCGATCGCCATCTCAGCGAGAGCCAGTAAACCTGGACTCATTGATTGAATTTATTACGAGCGGTGAAGTACAACCTGTCGTGCCACCGGAAAGACCCGGCGCGTCCACAGCCGCCTTTGACCGACGAGTTAAAGCGATCCGAAAGCTCTTCGAAGAATCGCTGGAAGAGACAGTTCGCGAACTCGCGCAGAGACTGCAAAAGTATGGACACAAATGGCTGATTGGAGAAACCGACGACTTCCTCAAGTACTTCTCCGCCAAGGACCTGGCGTGACAAAGGCCAGCCGATAACTAAGCTCGGCGTTCGGTAAAAAAACTCGAACGAGTATAAAAACTCATTGACAATTGAACTTAGGCGGCCGGATCAGGCGGGAAGAACTATATTACGAGAGACGTTGATTCACACATTGGCGGTGTTTGGAAGAAGTTCGACAAGAGGGGAAATCGCATCGGCACGTACGACGCTAACTTAGTCAAGATTGGGAGCTGAGATGGCATTCAGCATATTTTTCACTGACCTAAAACAGGCCAGCAGCAATATTCGCACGGGCCGAATCCAGATTGGCACCTTTTCAGAAAGCTTTGAGGCGTCAGTAGAGTACTGGCCCGCCGAGGAGTACGACTCGCATTGGCGTCGAAGCATTCGGCGTGTAGTTGAGGAGTTCAAAGACTCGTGCTTGATCTCGTCGATAACAGATCCTGAAACAGGCAATTTTTTGTTTTGGTGGCCCATTTATCTTTTGGACCGGTCGCAGGTCGCAATTCAACACCAAGTCCACTTTCTGAATGAAGACAATACGTTTGATCCTGACAATCCCTATCGATCGTTGCGATCGCGAGAAACCACATCGGAATGTGGGGAGCAGATTTCCGAGTGGTTGGTTCCTCTCAACGACCTTGCAGTTTGGCTGTCCTCTTGAAGATCAGCGCCGGCGCGTAGGTGCGTGCATGGGTAAAAGGAAGGCGAACACGAAAAGAACGCGGCGGGGCACAGTCGGGTGGCGGAGGCTCCTTGGGCTCCGATGATCATGGCGACGTACTTTCAAGCGGACGAGACGCGCTGGCGAGTTTTTGTGGATAAAGCCAAGAAAACGGGCCAGCGCTGGTGGTTATTGCTGTTCGCGGGCGAAGACAATAACTACGGCGAGGGACTCATCCGCAAGCCGGCCGCGGGTCGCAAGAACTACTATGGCAGCGGAGCGGAGTGGTCCGGTCGCATGGCGATGATGCTGTTCTCGCTGTTTGCCACACTGGCTTTGTGGAAGATCAATCCGCGAAACTGGCTGACTTGCTATTTCGCCGCTTGTGCGCTTGTGCAGCCAATGGTGGAAAAGTTCCGAACAATCCGGCATCCTTCTTGCCCTGGAACTTGACCCAAGATCGACTCGCAGGGCTACAAACTTCGACCAGCAGCGAAGTTTCCACCGACACTTCCTGATCTGTCGAATCGACCCAATCCATTCTCCAGCGATTCAGCAAACCAATGCTCGCCATGGGCAATCGAGCCTGCGCCAAGCCGACCCACCCCGTCGGCGAATATTTACTTTTGGCGACCCTAAGTCAGTTGAATGACTGACTTAAGTTGCGTTGAGGTGGGACACTCTGCGGCGGCGAATTTCAAAAAACTTTGGCGGGTGTGTAATCTTCCGGCCACTTGTTGCCCTTTCTGAATATCCGGCCCAGCGAGCCCTGCATCTCGTGGGCCGTGCGATCGTGGTTTCAAGTCAATTTCCGTGGAGATTCAATCATGAAACGTCTTCTCGTCTTGATGTATGGTTTGTTCGCTTACACCGTTGGCATGGGCAGCCTGGTTTGCTTGATGGGCTGGTTGGGCAATTTCCTTGTTCCGCGACCGGTGGATTCCGAGCCGACGATGTCGCTGGGCGTGGCCGCGCTCATTAACGCCGCGCTGTTTGCCGTTTTCGCGATCCAACACAGCGTGATGGCTCGTCCCGCCTTCAAGGACTGGTGGACGCGGTTTGTTCCGCGGTCGATTGAACGGAGTACCTACGTCTTGTTATCCGGTTTGGCCATGATGCTGATTGTCGGATTTTGGCAGCCGATGGGGATCGTAATTTGGGACGTGCGAAATTCGGCGGGACAGTTCGCGCTGTATGGCCTCTTCGCGATTGGCTGGGTGATTTTGGTGGGATCCACGTTCATCTTGAATCACTTCGACTTGTTCGGTTTGCGACAAGTGTGGCTCCGTTTTCGCGGCAAGCCGTACACACACCTCGATTTCGCGACACCCGGGCCTTACCGCATGGTGCGCCATCCCTTGTACGTCGGTTGGATCACACTGGCCTGGGCAACTCCGACGATGACCATCGCTCACCTAGGCTTCGCCGTGGCCGCGACGGCGTACATCCTGTTTGCCATTCAGTTGGAAGAACGCGACTTGGTGGAATTCCATGGCGAGTCGTACGTCAAGTATCGTGAGCGAACGCCGATGTTGATTCCTCGGCTTGGACGACCGGCCAGCCCCGAGTCGGCACAAGCCGGCTAACCCCCAACAACTCCATCACTTCAAGAGCCCGGCTTTCAAAAAAGCCGGGCTTTTCTATTTGTTGGTTGGCACCGCGCCATGTGCCACTCAGTTTGGATTGGAACATGCGTTCGTTGACGGCATTGGCAATGCCACCAGTGGTACACACTACTCCTTGGTCTTGGCTTCCGCTTTTGGTTCCGGAGCGGGGAAGAGTTCCTTCTTGTCAGCCACATTCCAGACGCGAATCGTGTTCGTGCCCGCTTCAGCCCCGACGCGCTGGCTGCCGCTGGCCAACCGACTTCCGTCGGGAGAAAACGCGACGGCCCACAGAGTACTCTTGTAATTCGGCAGAGCCGTCGATTGCTGAGTGTACACGTCCTGCCGCTTGGCCACTGCCGCCTCCAATCCCTTTTCGGCCGCCGCCTTTTTGGCTTCCGCTTCCTTGACCTTGGCGAGGGCTGCTTGAACCGCAGCTTCCAACTTCGTTTTTTCGGCCTCCACCGCGGCAAGCTCACCAGCCTTCAAGGCATTGAGCTGTTTTGTGTATTCCTTGTCGGCGGCAAACGCTTTGATCTTGGCGTCGGCATCCTTGGTGGCCGCGTCGGAAGCTGTCTTGGCCTCGTCGCGGACTTTCACCAGGTCCTTATTTTCCTTGTCGGCATCCACGGCAGCCTGGGCTTGTGTCAACTTTCCAGCGGCTTGCTTGGATGCCGCGATCGCGGCCACGGCCTCCGCCTTCTTCTTGGCTGCGTCGCTGGCCACCTGAGCTTCGGCCGCCTGTTGTGACCCGTCGTCAATCGCCTTGCGCGTGTCGACTACTTTTTTGACCGCTGCTTCGACTTGGCCCGCCAATTGGACCGCAGCTTCTAAATTCCACAATCGGACCGTTCGATCCAAGCCACTAGAGGCCAATGTCTTGCCGTCTTGCGAGAAACGCACGCAGGTGACCCAATCTCTATGCCCGTACAGACCCGCTTGCCGAGTGCCATCGGCAGCCCACAGGACAATCTTGCGATCGGCGCCCGCGGTAGCGATGCGTGAACCGTCGGCCGAATAGGCGATGGACCAAACGGCGTCGTCATGTCCTTCCATTTTCGTCTTTTCGGTTCCCGCTTTCCAATCCCACAGCTTGACCGTCTTATCAGTGCTGGCGGTGGACAGAGTTTGGCTGTCGGGCGAAAACGCGACCGCCGTCACTTGGGCTTCGTGAGCTTTGATCGTTTTGACTTCTTTGGCTCCCTCCAGAGCCCACACCGTCACGTTGCCGTCTTCTCCGGCCGTGGCGAAGTGTTTCCCATCGGCGGCAACCGCGACACAGCGGACCCAGCTTTTATGTTTATCCAATTTCGCGACCGCCTTGCGCGCGGCGAGATCCCAAACAATCACTTCGCCCTTGTAGCTGCTGGACACCAGCGTTTTGCCATCCGGCGTCAAGGCCAGCGACCAGACATTCGCTTCATGTCCCTCAAGCGCTCCCAACGCTTTGCCCGCCGCGGCATCCCAAATCTTGATGTCGCCGGGACGAAACTGCAGGCTTTGGCCGCCGCCTGTAATCAACAATTTACCGTCGTTGGAAAAAACGGCGGAAGTGACCCAGCGTTCATGTCCGGCGATCACCGTGTCTTCGCCGCGGGCCGGCCCGGAAATGAGACCGATCAGCAGAACGATCGAGGCGACCGCGCGAGTAACCCAGGCGGCAGATGAACGGAAGCTCATATTTATCGGGGACATGTGGTTTCTCCTTGGTGGGACGAAGAATGGGCTCTAGTGGTGGGATGTTCAGGCAATGTTGGCATTATAGCTTGCCGCGTGCCGGCATGCACAACCTGGCGACGGCAAGTGTGCGGTAAGTTTTCTGGTCGCCCGCCAGTTCAAATCGGCGACGTAAGAATAGAGACGCGATAGCGGCGACGCCGAGATTTGCTGCCGCTTTTCAGGGCTCTTTTGAACGGCGGTCTGGCCACGGCTTAGCCCAGTTCTTACTCAGCGCCGTTGGCGAAGTCGATAATCCAGGCTGCCGGAATGCAGGATTCAACCACCTGTCTTGTCAAATTGAACCACCGTGCAGCGCGATCCAGCACGGCGCTGTCCGCCGTAACGATTGGGGCTTCGCAGTGAGATAACAATTGATCGGGATCGGCGGTCGTTTGTGCCTCCCATGGCCAGTCGTTTTCGGCGGCGATGCCACGGACCAACTCGACAACCCGTCCGCTGTTGGACACCGGGCTGTCAAAGTACCAACAGCAGCGGGCCACGCCAAGTTTCCCTACAACTTGCCCCAACAACCGCAAGGCCTCGGCCGAATCGCTGGTCTTTCGGTAGGTGCCGTGCATGCTGGACATGTCTCGCAGGCAGCCGTCCCGTCCCTTCAAAACAACGCCCCCGCCCAGCGCCGCCTCAAGGGTGACCAACACGTTAAAGCCATCGAGCCACAACTCCTGCCCGACAACCTGCTTGATATCAAGTTGAGAACGCCGTCGGCCCTCCGCGGCACGGTCCGAGCAACAGACGCGAGACACGGCAATTCGCTGCCGTTGTTTTAAGCGGTAGCGATCGCCGACCAGCTTTAGTGAAGATCCTGGCGCGTAACCGTGATTCAGCAGCCAAGCCAAGTCGCCGCAAGCCGGGCGAAGTTGAGCGACCGCTTCCGTTCCAAATAGCTCTTGGTCGCCTGGATGCGGTCCACGGCGTGATCGTTGTTCGGGCACAAGACCATCAACCTCCACGCAGACGCGTGAGAGGTACATCAACACTCATGTAAAAAGCAAACATGTCCATCACATTAGCGGGACAGATTGTCTAGGAAATGCAAACGGCGAACCAGGCAGGCTGGCGGTGCTTGCCGCCGCCTGTCCACGACCTAGCAGAGGCCATAGAATACGCCTATGAAACCGATAGTTATTATATCTTTGTACTCTATGCTAATCGTCGCTAACATGCCCTTGTTCCTGCCATGCTTGATGTTGGTCGGTACGACCCGCGTGGCCCCGCTCGCATGCGATTACTCATCAAAAGGACGATGACCGATGGCTGACAAACCCACCATGACGACCTCGGCGGGCGCGCCGATCGCTGACAACCAAAACTCATTGACCGCCGGTTCGCGGGGCCCCGCTTTGTTGCAGGACTATCAACTGGTGGAAAAGCTCGCTCATTTAAACCGAGAACGCATCCCCGAGCGCGCCGTGCATGCCAAGGGCTGGGGCGCTTATGGCACGCTGACCATCACTCATGATATTGCCATCTATTCCCGCGCCAAGGTCTTTTCCGACGTAGGGAAACAAACCGAGGTGATTGCCCGATTCTCCACGGTGGCTGGCGAGGCGGGAGCGGCCGATGCCGAGCGTGACGTGCGGGGATTCGCGCTGAAGTTCTACACCGAGGAAGGCAATTGGGACATGGTCGGCAACAATACGCCGGTCTTCTTTGTCCGCGATCCCTACAAGTTTCCCGACTTTGTTCACACTCAAAAACGCCATCCGAAAACTAATCTCCGATCCCCGGTGGCGATGTGGGATTTTTGGTCGCTGTCTCCCGAATCACTGCATCAAATCACCATCCTGTTTTCGGATCGCGGACTGCCGACCGACGTGCGGCACATTAACGGCTATGGCAGTCACACTTATAGCTTGATCAACGCCCGCGACGAGCGATTTTGGGTGAAGTTTCATTTCAAGTCGATGCAAGGCCACCGACACTGGACCAATGCCGAAGCGGAAACCGTCGTCGGCAAGGACCGCGAAACGACACAAGCGGATTTGTTTTCGGCCATCGAGCGGGGCGATTATCCGAAATGGCGATTTTGCGTGCAGATCATGCCCGAGGCGGATGCCGACAAGACCCCGTACAATCCCTTTGATCTAACCAAAGTCTGGCCGCATTCCGACTACCCGCTGATGGATGTCGGCGTGATGGAGTTGAACCGCAACCCGCAAAACTACTTTGCCGAAGTTGAACAGGCAGCGTTTTCGCCTTCCAACATTGTCCCGGGCATCGGATTCTCGCCTGACAAGATGCTGCAAGCGCGAATCTTCGCTTACGCCGATGCGCATCGTCACCGATTGGGAACGCACTACGAGGCTCTGCCGGTCAACGCGCCGAAATGCCCCGCGCACCACTATCACAAAGACGGGGCGATGCGGTTCTTTGAGAACAATCCCGACCCGGACGCCTATTACGAACCGAATTCGACGGGCGGTCCCGTCGAGTGCCCAAGCATTGCCGAGCCGCCGTTGACAATCGACGGCGACGCCGACCGC
>JAJDEH010000383.1 GCA_029259935.1 Planctomycetota bacterium | reverse complement strand
ACCCATGGAATGCACGCGCACCAGGTTCTCGAAAACGCTGCCGGTAAAGCGGTTGGAAAGCACGACCGTTCCCGTACCGCCCAAGGTCTGAGTCCCGCCAGCGAAGTTCAATCCCACGGAACCATTGGTGGCGTCCAGCGTTAGCGTGCCGTTGACCGTCAGATCGTTTTCCACCGTTACCTGAGCGCCCGCCAGCAACGTCCCGTCCACGTCCAGCGTCACCCCGTCCAACGTTCCGTCGCTGCTGGTCACTTGAATCGTACCATTGCCAAGAGTTTGCACATTAGCGTTGGCTAACGCACCGCCCCCGATCGTCAGGGTGTCGTCAATTTGCAGAATGGATGTGACTTCCAACCTGCCGCCGCTGATTAGCAGCTTATTACTGATGTCGAGGCTATTCACCACCGTGGAGCCTAGACTGTGAACGATTTGGACCCCAGGCGCCGCATTGATAATCACGTCGTTGCTGAAAGCGGGCAGCACATCTTTGTCCCAGTTCGCGGCATCATGCCAAGACGTTCCGTCGCCGCCGCCGTCCCAGACCACGACATCGATCGGTCCCAGCAGCACGACATCGTTGCCGTCGCCGCCGCGGTAACTGACCGTGAACTTCAATAGGTTCACTTGCAGCGTCGCCCCCTCTTCCAGTCCCGCGAATGTGCCGTTCACCGCGTCAGTGCCGTCATTGTTGATAATGACAAACTCGCTCGCCTCGGTTGTGGCAATCAAACTCACATCCAACGTTCCCGCGAGTGCCACGCTCCCCGTCACATCGACCTGATCGTGTTCCGCGCCAGGAATCGTACCTGCTATTTCGATCTCCAGGACCGCATCGTCGGCCAAATTAAAATCGCCGCTTGAGATGATTGCAGTACTGTTCCCAGGCGCAAGCACGCCTCCGGCCAGGATGTCCAGCGACCCTGTCACGCCGCCCGTGCCCTGCAAGACGCTGCCGTCGGCAACTGTCGTCGCAGCCGCGGTCGCGGATCCATCAAGCTGGAGTGCCCCAAGGTTGACATTCAAGTCGCCGCTGAATGTGCTCACACCGGCTAAGCTAACCTGGCCCGTACCGGACTTGTTGAGCCCAAATCCATTGCCTCCGTCGCTTACTTCACCGTCCAGCGACACAAGATTCGTGCCGTCAACGTTGAGGTCAAGCGTTGCGGAGAGCAAGGTCGGACCGCTGAAGGTCATTGCGCCGGTATCGTTCGAGATGGCGATCGCGCCTCCAAGCGTCAGCGAGTTGGTGAAAGCTCTGGCGTCCTCAAAGCCGAGAATCACACTATTGCTGGCCACAAGCGGACCGCCGCCAAGTGCCCCGTCGTCGCCAATCTCCAAGGCCGCTCCACCGCTCAATGTGGTGCCGACATTGTTTGTGTTTCCGTGTTCCAGCCTGAGTACCGCGCCCGCGACTTCTAGCCCGGCGAACACCGAGTCACCTTTGACGGTCCACGTGCCTGCATTGACTTGGATCAATTCGGCCGCATCGACAAACCCAACGGTTGCATTTCCGTTGACAATGATGGTAGGAGTTCCAGGCAGGTCGCCAATGACCGCCCCGTCAGCCGAATCGGGAACCTTGCCTGATGTCCAGTTGAGCGGATCCAGCCAGTTGAAGTTTCCCGACGCGCCGTTCCAAGAGACCGTCGAGGAGACCGGAGTCAATACTACGTCGTTGTTGTTCTCGCCGCCGACGTAACTGATCGTGAAATCGTTCCCATCGACGATCACGACCGCGCCTTCCGGCAGGCCGTCAAAAACGCCGATGACCGCGTCGGTCTCGTCGTTGTTGACAATCGTGAACGAATCATCAAAGGCGGGCAGAAAACCGTCGATAAGGCTTCCGTCGAGCGACCCGGCGAGGGTCACCGTTCCCATCACATCGATCTGGTCATAATCGGTCGCCGGGGAAGTCCCGCCGATCTCGATGTTTAACGTCGAGCCAAGCTGCAATTCGAAGTTGCCCGTCTTGAGAACGCCGGGACTGTTGCCTGGCGCGACGCTCGCGCCGGTCCGCGCGGTGACGGGCCCTGAAACGATCCCCGTGCCGCCCAACGTCCCGCCATTGTCGATCACGATTGCATCGCTCGTCAAGTTTCCATCAACCGAAAACAGTGAACTGCTGGTCAGCGAGTTCCCGCTGCTCACGATGAAGTTACTACCCAAGCCAATGGTTAGCGAACCACCATTATCAAATGCCCCGGTTGTCGTGAAACTGGCACCGTTACGAAAAGTCAATTCACCCGTGTTTGCTGCCAAAGTGGCAATGGCATTTGTCGAAGAACCTCGACGAATTGCGGACCCACCGCCATCAATCACGATGTTAGCCGCATTGGTCGTGATCGTGTTGCCGGACGGAAGCTGAATAATGCCGCCGCCAACCGCCTCCCACGTTCCTCCAGTTAGAGTGTTCGCCGTGTAGTTACCGTTCGAAACGACACTAATTACTCTCCCGCTGGTTTTGGAGCGAATGGTACCGTTGTTGATCAGCGTCTCGCCGCTTTCCCCCAGTTGCACGCCGCCAGCCAGTCCCGGCTCGGTTTGCAGTGTTACACCCGCGGGAATCGTCAGCGTGCCATTGCCGTCCACCAAGACGCGACTGGTGGAGGTAAATGCTCCGGTACCCTCGAAAAAGATGTCGCCAGGCACGGTCGAGCCCGTTTGAAACGCCAGCGTGGCGGAAGCGTTATGGCGATTGTTCATGAACCGCGCCGAAGGAAACGTCGTGCCGTTGTACAACTCCACATAGTCGTCCTGGAATATCACCAATTCGTCCAACAGGTCCACGTCGTTCAAGCGGTTGTTGCTGCTGCCGTTGAAGAACAAACTGCCACCCGAAGTGTCCCATGCACCTTGGTTCAAGGTGGCTCCAGTCAGTGACACGTTAGCATTGATGTCAGCTGTCGTATTGACGGTAAACGTCCCGGCAGAAAATTCAATCGCCTCTTCGGTGACCAGACTGTTGAGGGTCACCGAACTCGAGGAGACGATGGTGGGATTGGACGCCGCGACGTTAATCACGACATCGTCAGCCGCACCCGGCAGCGTGTCCGTATCCCAGTTCAGGGCGTCGTGCCAATTGAATGTGCCCGCGCCGCCGTCCCAGGCGACGGACGCCAGCATGATGCGCGACTCAAGCAACTCAAAATGAGTCTTTCGCATTCTCCCTTTGTTTCGAGATTTTTGTTCCTTCTCGCGGCTTATGCGTGAGCGCCGTCGTTTTCCAAACATAGGAGTTCATCTGGGGTTGAAGTTGGTTTACGGAGATGAATTTCATCGCCAGGTGATCGGTCGCATCGTTGCAAATCAGGGTGGATTACTCTCGGGTGTCCGATTGAGATGAAGAACCAGGCGATGGCAGCTTCTTCGTGAATTCTTCGAAACGTGGGTCGGACCGAATCGGTTCCAGATCCGGATCGTCCTGAAGTGCGACGCGATCCTTCCAGCCAGACTCAATTGACTCCTTGAGTACCTCGAATGCACGTTTTCGGCAGCGTTGGGCCAGCTCTTTATCTTCCGCTTCGCTGCACAGTGCGAAGGTGCAGGTGGCTTGAAACAGCAGACGGGGATTATTTTGCCCCTTCTCGACCAAAATCTCTGCCTGCTTCTCGGCCTCTTTCGCGCGACCGCAACGGGCCAGCGCCACCGCCCACTCGATCTTGGCCTGCATGTCGTCCGGATCGATCGCGGCCAACGCCTCTCGTAGTTGGCAGCAGGTCTCGAAGTGGGATTGGGCATCGTCGCCGTATGGAACCTCCAGTGTTACTCCTGCATCTTTTGCATGCCGCAGGAGGCCACCAATTCGATACTCGATGTTGCCCAAGCCGGCTCGCGTTCCTGCTGATTGCTTTTCCCGTTTCCACAATTGCGCGTAACCTTCAAGGGCAGGCTTGTAATGCTCCCAAGCCTTTGCCACATCCTGCCGCTCGATTAGGTAGAAGTCACCCAGTTCGAGAGATGCCCTGGATCGTGCTTGAAGTCGTCCAACTGACTTCCTCACATCGAACAACTGGTCGCGGCTCGATTTGACCTGGTTCAGGAACCTTTCTGCCTCATCGGCATTTCCAAGCTGGTGGTGGGTCTTGCCCAGCCATCGGTCTAGTTCGATCTGGTCGCTGATCAAATCGGCGTTCAAGTCGCGGTACTCAGCCAGCTCGTCCTCGGACGCTCGCGGCATCTTCTGACATCCTTCTTGAGCCTTTTGAAGCCAGCCTTGAGCTTTGAGGAGGTACTCCAGCGACGCCTTTGCATTACCCAACGCTAAACTGAGTCTCCCAAGTCGAACCTGTGACCGGGCGATGGCCTGTTTGGCAGGAGGATGATCCAGCTTCTTTTTCAGCCGCAACTCTTCGTCCCATCGCAGCCGCCATTGCAAGCCTTCCTCAAAACTCGATCGGGCCTCCAGCGTGTTGCCGAGACGTTCCTTCGCTTCGCCCTGCTTGTCGCAAGCTATTGCAAGGTTTCTGAGGAGTAGGAACTCAGTAGGATTTTCAGGCAGTAGCTGCTTGGTTACCTCGTATGTCCGATCGTATTGCGCCAACGCTTGCTTCAAATCTCCAAGGACAACGTAAATGTCTCCAAGCCGCTGACATGCAGTCGCTTCACCGCGGTCAATGAGAGTGTTTTTTTCACCTTGGTCCCGAACCTCGTCGAAGCTCTTCAATGCACTCTCAAGAATGCGTTTGCGGAACCTGACGTCTTGGTTGTCATTGCGAAGCAGCGTGTCGACGTTGTACACAACTCTGTGAATCGCCGTGAGGCTTTTGTTGTATTGATCACTCTTGTTCTGACGTGCTCTTTCCGCGTTTCTCCCTGCTTCAACCGCTCTGCCACGGGCAACGTTGGCAGCTTGCTTCTCAATTTCTAGCTCTTCGTTCGTGGCTTCTAGCTCACCGTTCTTGGCCAGCACGTTACTGTTCGCGATCTCTACTTGATTGATAGTGAGATTCAGATACCACGACATCACGGAAGAGATCACCGCAATCATCACGACGAGCCCCGCGACGGTGGCTCCCAGTGGGTTGCGCTTGGTCCACCGCCAACTCCGCTCGATTGCGCCCACGGGCCGTGCGATGATTGGCCGACCCTCCAGGGAGCGGCGCAGGTCGTCGGCGAGTTCCATCGCCGACGCGTATCGCTTGGCCGTTTCCTTGTGCAGACACTTCAAGCAGATGGTCTCCAAGTCCTTGGAGATTCCAGGGCGAAGACGAGAGGGTGGAACCGGCTCTTGATTGCGCACCTGCAGGATCGTGTCGTACACGGTTGCCGCCAGAAAAGGCGGGCGTCCCGTCAACAGACAATAGAGAATCCCGCCCAGAGCATGAACGTCCGCCGCCGCGCCCACATCCGGTTCACCGCGGCTCTGTTCCGGTGCCATGTAGCTGGCCGTGCCCATCACTCGGCCGTGTTCGGTCTTCTGTGTGTCGTCTTGCTGTTGGCGTTTCACGAGTCCGAAGTCGGTGATCTTTGGCTGCCCGTCACTGCTCATCAGCACGTTTTGCGGCTTTAGATCGCGGTGAACCAAGCCGGCGGCATGCGCCTTGTGCATTGCCCGCGACAACGATTCGACGATTTCGGCGGAAAACTGCTCTGGCTGCGGCTCACCCTGTCGAAGTTGTTCTAGTGTCCCGCCCTCGACGAACTCAAGCGTCATGTAGGGCCGGCCTTGGTGTACTCCGAATTCGTAAATCTGCACGAAGTGAGGATCATTCAGTTCGGCGACCGCCCGCGCTTCCTTCTCGAATCGGTCGATCAGCTCCCCTGATGCGGCATCGTGGTCGAGAATCATCTTTAGCGCCACGGGTCGGTTCAACGACGTCTGAATGGCCTTATAGACAACCCCCCTCCCGCCACGGCCTAGCACGGACTGAATCTCGAAACCGTCGATCTCCGGCGTGACCGGCTTGGCTTTTGTGAAATTCCCGTCCCATGGCACTGTTTCCGGCACGCCAATTTGGGTGTCATTTGCGTCTTTCGTCGACGCGATTGCATGCTCGATCGTGGATCGCAAGGCTTCGCGATCTTCGCCCTCGGGCAGTAGGTTGTCATATCGCTCTAGAATCTCCTCCACCGATGTTTTCTCACCGATGTCACCGAGCAGGCCGACTTCCAACGCGACCAATTCGTGAAGCAGCCTGCCGCGATGTTCTGGGACGACACGATCGAGAAAGTCCGCAATTCGCGGCGACTTGCGTTCAGCGAACTGCGATTCATACTCTTCGCAAAGATCGTCCAACTGCATCAGCACGGTAAGGTCGGTCTGCTCGTTATTCACGTCATCTACTCTTGAGAATCGAGTTCGTTCGGTGTTTCGCGCCTTGAATCTTCTGACCGTCTCACTTCACCGTTCTCCGCGCATGGAACTAGCGCACCGCGCCGTATCCCCATCCTATTCGAGGGCTGTGCGACGAACAGGGAAGTTAGCGGGAAGTTAACGGGAAGTTAATTTGTTTCCTTGTCATCCGAGGAAGACATCAACCGGTCGATGTCGCGCTGGTTAAACGCCTCGATCCATGATTCAACCAGCTTGAAATTGGCAAGCTGCTCGGAGTCTGGATCGTCGCGACCGTCCACGACCTCGGGAAAATGAACTCCAAGGACCGTGGCGATCTTTCCCAGTGTCTGATAATCCAGATTTTTTCCCTGCTCGGCTTTGCGAACTGTTTTCACATCGCATGAGGCGAGCCCCGCTAAGTTTTCTTGCGTCAGACCTCGCGTCTTGCGTAGTTGTTTGATTTTGGTTCCGTCTGCATGTATTCCACGCACTGGGATCTCCTTTGCGCCTTGTAACGTGCGCCTTGCAAAGTCGTGATGCGTGTTGTTGCGCACATGGAATACCGTAGGAGAGCCCGCAATCCCTGCAAAATTTTTCCGAAAAATCATTCTGGTCATCGCCAATGCCATCGACCCTTTCTTGAGTAGGCCCTTTTGCTGACCGTGTCCTCCGTTTAATCAGGTGGAGATCAATCCTCGGCGCCGAAGTTTTTGGACCAAACCTCTCGTATGATGCGTAGCCGCCGTTCAACGGTAGAAATGTGGACGCCGCATTCCCGCGCAATCTCGGGCATCGTCCGGCACTCAAGTTTCTTAACTGCCATCGGACGGTATTTCTCGGGCAGCACGGTGAGCAGTTGCTCCATCTCGTCTCTGACAATGGCGATCATCGCGGGCGTGGGATTGCGGCCGGTCAGCGAGGCAAGCTCTTCACCGTGCATCGCGGACTCGCCGACGCTAGGTCTCGCAGCATTACGCCGTACTTGGTCCACGACCTTGCGACGAACCATCGATGACAACAGACGCCAGATGCCGTCTCGATCCCGCAACTCAGGAAAGCGACCCGCGCGAGCCGCGCGAAAAAAGCTCTCCATCACGCTGATGGCGACGTCTTCCTCGTCGGCCATTTGCCTTCTTTGACCCGCGAGCCGTTGGCCGGCCAAGCGGACGACTTGCGGAAAGAAGCGGTCCCAGATGACGCGTACGCCCTCGTCGTCACCCACCTTCGCCTTTTCCACCACTTCGCACATTGAATCTTCGAGACTCACGGCGGCGCGCACTCCCAGAACTGAAGGATTTATCGTTTAGCACCAAGTCTCCGTGGTGATCATGGTGCCCGTCAGATGTACTTCATTTCGGCGGCGAATTCCATTGGGTGTTTCCCCTATATTCTCTGGGTTCTACCATCGATACATGGCACCGCCTCGTTTCTTGGGCTCTTGCTTAGAGACATGATGAACAGGATTGACAAGATATGCGGCTGTCGCTGGTGTGTCGTTCGACCTCTTGTCCATCTTGTAGATGCTGTCACAACACATGCTCGCGCAGCAACCAGCGGCTCTCGAAAAGCGCAACTTGCTACCTAGTTGGCTGGCAAGTTGCCACGCGATAACCTTTAGCATTGCCAATAGCCCGAGCACTTACCAAGAATCGATAATCCACCGGAGACGCCGATGAAGATCATTCGCTTTCTAACCCAACAAGACGAAATACAATTTGGCCTCCAGCACGACGACGGCACGGCCACGCGTATTGAAGGCTGTATCTTCGGCGATCACCATGATACGGGGGAGGCGGCGGGCGTGAAGCAACTGCTGTCGCCCGTCAAGCCGACCGCCATTCTTTGCATCGGCCTGAACTACAAGTTTCACGCTGAAGAGAGCGGTGCGAAAATCCCCGAGCAACCGATCCTGTTCATGAAGATGCCGAGTACCGTGCAACATCACGAAGGCCCTATTCTGCTGCCGACCCGATTGGCCAGTCATGAAGTCGACTATGAGTGCGAGTTGGCGGTGGTGATTGGCCGGCAGTGCAAGAACGTCCGCAAGGAAGACGCGCTAGATTACGTGTTGGGCTACACCTGTGCGAATGACGTCAGCGCCCGCGACTGGCAGATCAAATGGGGCGGCAGCCAATGGTGCAAAGGCAAGACATTCGACACATTCTGCCCGCTGGGCCCGTGGTTGGTAACCAAGGACGAGATTGCCAACCCCAACGACCTAAAGATTAAGACGATCCTCAACGGCCAGACAATGCAGGATTGGACGACCAGCGATATGATCTTCGACGTACCGACGCTGATCGAATTCCTCAGCGGCAGCACTCAGTTGGAACCGGGCACGGTCATTCTGACCGGAACGCCACAAGGTGTCGGCATGGCCCGTAAACCTCCCGTCTTCCTAAAAGACGGCGATTCCGTCACCGTCGAAATCGAAAAAATCGGCGCGCTAACCAACCCAGTAGCGAATGAGCAGTGAACGCCACGGGACTACCTTAATTCCATCCGAAGTTCTCGAAGTTTCAAAGTGTCCCGTTTCGATTCGTTGTCCACCGAGAATTGGCGTGCATCGGCGTGCGCGGTTGTGCTGTTTGTCGGCGTGGTAGTGATGGTTCTATGGTGATTTGTTGGTCGCGAAAGCTCGCTGGTGGAATAATTCCGGCGGAGAATGCAGCGTTTATTTGTTTCCGCACATTAATTCTACAGAATCGTGGTTCAGCGGTAATTTCGCCCCTGGTAAATTGTCTTGTCCGAGATTATGATAATGACTTGGGCGGCGGCAATCTCACTGCCCCATTAATAGCCGTCGCCTCGTGCCGCAGTGCACTGCCCCCACTGCGGCACACTTTTTTGCGCGGTACGCAATGCCTCTTTCCTTCATCCCTCTTCCTTCGCCGTCTAGCGATGGCGAACCTCGGCTTTTACGGCGAAGGCACAAGCCCAGGGCCCGGTCGCGTCAGCACGACCTTGGTATAGGCCAGGAAGAATCCCAGCCGCATGGCATTTCGTTCGGTAGGGATGTCCGGCCGAGAATGAATGACGGCCAGTTTGCAGCCGCATTCCCGAGCGCGTTCGAGCCGGCGAAGCATCAGTGCGGTTTGGATTCCCTGGCGGCGATAAGTCGGCGCAACGCTGGTGCCAAACAAACACGCCACTTGCCCGCTCGATTCCATGGCCCCACCGCCGACGTCCTTGCCGTCCATCCGCGCCAAGAACGAATCGCACCGCGGATGTTGCACCATTTTGGTTGTCGTCTCCTCCAAGACCTCGGCTAACGGCTCTCCTTCGGCGCGAACTCCTTGCGTAGAAACGTCGGCGAATGTTCTGACTTGTTCGACGTTCGCGGGGTCGACGTGAGCGAGGACCAAATCGGCGGGCCAACCGTGCGGATGAAGCTGCCGCAGGTCTTCATGCGCCGGCAAACTGCGAGCCAGCACGCTTTCAAATTCGATCAGCCGAAATTCCCGACGAAACAGTCCGGCAATCAGAGTCTCGTCGGCAAAGGGGCAAACTTCGATCCTGGGCTCCACGCCCCGGCTGGCATAGAATTCGACGAGCCGATCGAGATCCAACTCGGTAACCGGTCCTTGCAACCCCAAACCACAGGCCTGGTTCGCCCAACTACCCTCGCCCGCAAACGTCATCCATCCGCCGCCGACCGACTCGCTTTCGCGACCGAGGTCCACGGTCCCAAGAGCCTGGCGGCCCTCCTCCAAAATGGCGATTTCGTGCAGTGAAAACAAAGAGGCCCTCGGTTGTTAACCGGGCAATGCCCTTGGGGGAAAAATTCACGGTGGTTTTGGTACTGTTCCTGTAAAACTAACGATAGGTGCCTTGCGTAATAACGACAAGCCTGTTTGCGATCTTCCTCAAGCCGAGTGGATTCTTCGATGTCCGCGATTTCGGATCTTCCTAATGCTTACGGTGATTTGGTGCAAGCCGCGTCCGCTCTGACTGGCACGGAACTAAACGACAAAGAAGTAGACGAGATCTCCAACGAGGAATTGGACGATTTCGTTGCGGCCAATGAAGTGCATCTCGACGCGGCTCGCTCGGCACTCGAGCGCGGTTGTCGTACGCCGCTCGCCTACGATACGGAGTATTTTGAGCGGCAACAGCTGAACTATGCATCGTTGCGAAGATTGACCTACGGTTTCGTGTATGAGCTTGTCGCGGCCAAGCGCAGCGGGCGAACGGATCTGGCAACGGTCCGTGGCGTAGACCTACAGATACTCGCCAGTTCCGTTCGCAAGAATGGTCTTGTGATAGACCTTCTAGTATCGAACGGGATTTCGGGAGTTGGCGTCGATCGCATGCGCCGCATACGACATTCCCTCAGCCCCGGCGATGCAAAATTTCTAGCTCACGAACTCTGGCAAATCGAACAGGATCGCGAACCGTTCGACACGGTGATTGCTCGCGACACCGATTGGGAGCAGCGGGTGGGCGGCAACGAAGAAGAAGAACTTCCGCCAGACCTAGACATATTTGATGACAGTGACGAAGTCGATCACGAAATGGCTCAAGTCATCGAACAGGCGATGCGAGAGGTATTTGCTCTGCCGCCGTCTGAGCTTCATGAAATGCAACGCCAACTGGACAATGAAAGCCTCGTGGTGCTACGGCTGCTTGAAATCGAATTGGCGGTTCAGGCCTTTCATGGCCGACACCATTCCTATCCGGATCAACTGGACGAACTCTGTCCCGAGATCCTTCCCGTGGTTGCGAGCAATCCGTTCACCGACGGGCCTTTTGTGTATCGACGCCGTGCGGGCCAAACGCCACTGATTTACGCCGTTGGCCCCTCGGGGAAAGACCTCGGCGGGTCGTTTGGTGATTGGTTCGCGGCGCGCGGGGGACTGGCCGACATCTGCCTCGATATCGGGGATTTCGCGTTTACGTGACCCGTTCCATCCCGACGGGGCCGGTCAGGTCCCTGGATTCTTCAACCCTTCAGGCGATCGCTCTCGTTTTTCCGACGCTGCCTGGGATTTTGTCCGTCTTGACGCTCGTCCCGCGGATTTACTTCTCCAATTCCGTGCTGATCGTCTTCAGCAAGGCCGGATCGTCCGGCGCGGTTTGCGGGTTGTAGCGGCCGATGACTTCGCCTTGGCGGTTGATTAAAAACTTCTCGAAATTCCAACCGACCTTGCCGGAGCCCTTCGGCTTTGTCTCGGCACTTGTCAGATGTTGGTAAAATTCGCAGGCGTCCTTTCCGTTGACATCGACCTTACTAAACATGTCGAACTCGACGCCGTAGTTCTTCTTGCAGAAGGTGTTGATGTCGGCGGCCGATCCGGGCTCTTGGCTGCCGAATTGGTTGCAAGGAAACCCGAGTACCGCCAAGCCCTCTTTGGAGAACTTTTCGTGCAGCGCTTGGAGTTGCTCGTATTGCGGCGTGAGGCCACATTCGCTGGCCACGTTGACGACCAAAACCACTTTGCCTTGGTACTTGGCCATATCGACCTTCTTGCCGTCCAACGAGTCCATTTTGAATTTTAATGCGGCAGGCACTTTTTTTCCTTTTTCCGCGGCTGCGCAGACCGAGCCGAAAATGAGCAACGACAAACTAAAACAAGCGATTTTCTTGAACATGGCGATCAATTCTCTGTTGGTGTAATGGGTGAACTCGGAGACTACAAGGTCCATCCCTTGCGGTACTCTTTGTGGATCAGATGTTGAGCCTTCTCGGAATTGGTGACTTTCAGATTCTTGGCGTCCCACTGCAAGGTTTCGCCACTGCGATGAGCGACGACTCCCAGCAGCACCGCTTCGGTCAGCGCGCCACCGTAATCGAAATTGCAAGTCGTGTTACCGCCGTCCTTGATCGCCCGCAGCCACTCGGCATGCTGGCCGGGCGAACGAGCGATGGTCGGCTCGGGCCGCTTGAAGTCGGCAAAGTTTTTGGCGGGCAACAGACAATGTTGTCCATAGTTCGACATCAGCATGCCCTGCGAACCGACAAACAATTGTCCGCTGCCGGTGCCGATCTGTTTGCCGTTTTGATCCTTGAGATCCTCGGCGGCGATCTTCTTTAACAGGTTGGGCTTCTTGCCGCCGTCGTACCATGTCATGTGTACTGGCGGTTTCTTGCCGCGCGCCGGATAGTCGTAATCGACGATCAGGCCGGCAGTGGTCGTGTCTGCATCGGGTGCCGGCCCGCGGGCGGAAATCTTGGTTGGGTTCCGCAGGTCAAGCGCCCAGTGAACCAGATCCATGTAGTGGCAGCCAAAGTCGCCCAGCCCGCCCGTGCCGTAATCCCAAAACCAACGCCAGTGGAACGGATGAATGGTTTGAGTCTCGCCTTTGATTTCGGCGATGCTGTAAGGTTTTTTGGGCGCGGGGCCCAGCCACAAGTCCCAATCGACGTTCGACGGTAGCGGCTTGTTGATGCGTTTGGCGCCGCCGTAATCCACGCCGACCCAAACATGCGCCTCCTTGACTTCGCCAATGATTCCTGACTGCACCAATTCAACAACTTGGCGATAGTTTTCACCGGAGTGAATCTGATTTCCCATTTGGGTCACCAGCTTGTTTTTGGCCGCCAGTTCCGCCAGCTTGCGGGCTTCGTAGACGGTGTGCGTCAACGGCTTTTCGCAGTACACATGTTTTTTCAGCCGCATTGCCATGGCGGCGGCCGGAGCGTGCGTGTGATCGGGAGTGCCCACGACGACGGCGTCGATGTGTTCGGCTTCTTTTTCCAGCATGACGCGGAAGTCTCGATATTTTCGCGCGCCGGCGTATTTTTTACTGCCCGCTTCCAGCAGATTCGCGTCGACATCGGCAATCGCCACGATGTTCTGGCTGGAGACGCCGTTGATATCCGCGCCCGCTCGTCCGGTCGCGCCAATCGCGGCGATGTTCAGCCGTTCGTTGAGTGAATTCGACTCTTCGGCTCGTAGCGGATTGACGAAAAAGCCCGTTGCCACGGCACCGGCCGCCGCGCTTTGCCCAAGAAATTCTCGACGAGTTGAACGAATAGCCATGGGGGGTCGCTCCGCTAGGGTGTGTTTTGGTGGGAGAGGGTCTTGTGACACAAGATAATCTTGCGCCGCGTCAATTTCAACATTGAGGAATTACCATGGACGTACGTTTTGTCAGCCGCGGGCCGTTTGAGTGGCTGGGGTTGAGCGAAGCGAACGCCCCCCGGTGCGGCGCGCTGGGGGCTCACAGTGTCCGGCCCCAGGCACCCAAAGAAAAAGAGTCGTGAAGCGCGAGGCTTTGTCCCAAAACTCGAAAACCGTAGCGAAACTCGTCAAAGGTTTCGGTTTTATACGTGGCCGAAGGTCTAGACGACTTTCGCTTCTCGCTCCCAACTCATCAAGCAATGTACGGAATTCGTCCGCAACCTCAATCAGACTTGGCAAGCGGGCCGCCTTCAAGAGTTGGAAAAACTGCTTCACGAGGACGTCATCATGGAGCTACCCGGATTCAGCGGGCAAGTCGCCGGTCGATCGGCGATGATCGCCGGATTCGAGGAGTTTTGTGCCGGTTCCCTTCTGAGGCGCTTTCAAGAGTCCGATTTTCGGGTCAGCGTGATCGGTGATACGGCGATTGCGACGCATGCCTTCGATATGGACTACGTGCGGCAAGAACGCAGCTACCGCGCGACGGGCCGCGACTTGTGGGTGTTGGCCAAATGCGACAATCAATGGCTGGCGGTGTGGCGAACCATTTTTCTCGACATGCACGAAGTCGAAACCGCCTAGCATCTCCCGAGCTGTGTATACTCAGTTCATCCGATGACCGCTCTTCTAACCCTCCTCTCAAAGGCAGCTTCCATGAATGACAGAAGTGCTCCGTTGTTGCTAGGCTACTCGTCGCTAGGCTACTCCGGCATTCGAAATGGACTTGTTACGACCGTGCTTCTGGTCGCATGTTTTTTATTCGCTGGAGTCGCGGCGAAAGAAGCCCGCGCGGCGCAACTTTGGGCCGGAGCCGCCAAGGTGGACATCACCAACAGGAGCGGCCCGGTCAATGATCCGTTATTCGTTAAAGCGCTGGTGGTGAAGGACGACACCACGACGGTGGCCCTTGTCACCGTGGACGCCGTCGCCATCGGCGAGATCGGCTCGATCGGCAACGACTATCTGCCCAAGGTTCGTTCGCGGATTGAAAAGGAACTCGGCATCCGGCCGCCGAACGTCATGATCAATGCCAGCCATTGTCATGGCATCGTGTGCAAGGACGTGGACGAGCGGACGGTTCAGGCAGTGAAAGAAGCCGCCGACAACTTGGTCGCGGTGCAGGTTGGCGTGGGCGTCGGCCATGAAGATCGCGTCATGGAGAACCGGCGGCTGAAGCTGAAAAGCGGCAGAGAAATTGATGTGCGCCACGCTTATTCGATGCCGCCCGATGAGGAAGTGGCCTCAGTCGGCCCGATCGATCCCGAGATCGGCATCTTGCGGCTCGACCGAATCGACGGCAGCACCTTGGCCGTGGTTTACAATTTTGCTTGCCATCCAATTCAAGGCGTGCCTAGTCGCGGAAACACGGCGGATATGACCGGCTTCGCTTCCCAGGTGATCGAAGATAACCTGAGCGACGACACGATCGCCCTCTTCGTTCAGGGATGCGCCGGCGACATCAACCCCGTCTATTACAAGGACGTCGATCACCCGCGCAGCGCTGAACCGCTGGGCAACCTGCTGGGCCTGAGTACGTTGAAGGCGCTCAGGAAAATCAAGAGCAAAAAAGGAGGACGGCTGAAAATCCTTAACGAAGTCATGGAACTGCCCCGCGCCGATGTGGCCCGGCGCATTACCGCGATGGAGGCCGAGCGGGAAAGGCTGCTCCGGTCGTTGCGAGGAACAAGCCTGAACCTGAAGACGTTTGTTCCTTTAGTCGTGAAGTACAACCTATCGAGCGAATTTCCCTCGTACTATTCTCATCGGTATCTGCACGATGAAGCGCTCGGACGCGACGACCTCCAAAAGCTCGACACGGAAAATCGCCGCAACATGCAGCAGTACATCCGCAACATTCATACGATGGAGCAACTGACGCGGTTGCAGACGAATTTGGCATTGCTGCGAAAACACCAAACCCGCAATCTTGCCGCCGACAAGCGAGCCATCGACGTCGAACTGGTCGGCCTCAGAATCGGGGATTTCGTGCTGCTGACGTTTCCCGGCGAGTTGACGGTGCCGATTGGGCTCAACATCAAAAAGGCGTCGCCCTATGAAAACACGTTCGTCGCCGGTTATACCAACGGCTATATCTACTACTCGCCGACCGCCGAACAGCTTCGCAACGTGGGCGGTGCCCAGGAAGACAGCGATTGCCTGTTAGCCCCGGAGTGGCAGAAACTGTTCGAGGACAAAGCCGCCGAGATGTTGGGCAAGCTGAAATAGAGCGCGCCCGGGGAGCGGTGACGTTGCTTCGCGCGATATCGCACACCCCCGATGCTCACAAGAGATGACGGCCCCCTCGATTCCGAAAACGGCGCAAATGGCTACAATAACCAGTGCGGATAGTGGAGCCTCACTGTCCAAACAAGTAGTAGACTTGATTGCAGTGGCAGTTTCGGCCTCGGCGACTCAAAGATATTCGTGGAAGGGGAAATGATGGAGCGATTTAAGAACATCCTTGTCGTGGTTGACAGCGAGTCACCGTCGCAAGGCGCGATGCGTCGGGCCGTGGAGCTTGCCAAACACAACCATGCCAAAATCAAGATCGTCGACGTGCTGCGCGAACTCGGTTGGCTCAAGCGAATCTCCACCGCGAATACTCAGCAACTAGAAGACAAGGTGCGTGAAGAGAAAACCCGGCAACTGGCGGCGCTGTCTGATTCGGTGGAAGGCGTGGAAGTCTCGACGAAATTGTTGTCGGGAAACGCCTCGACGGAGATTGTTCGAGAGGTTTTGCGCGGCGGTCACGACTTGGTTATGAAAGAAGCCAAGGGCGCGGGCTGGCATAAGGGCTATTTTGGCAGAACGGCCATCCAATTGCTGCGGCAGTGCCCTTGTGCGGTGTGGCTGACGAACCCTGGTCCGCATGCAACTTACGAGCGGGTGCTGGCGGCCGTGGATGCCGTGTCCACGGACGACGCCCATGCACAACTGAGTCGAAAAATCCTAAATCTGGCCACGTCATTTTGTCGCCGGGAAGGTGCTCGGTTGGATATTATCCAGGTATGGAGTGTGTATGGCGAGAGCCTGCTCAAGAGTCATATGCGTCCCGATGAGTTCGAGGATCTTGTTCGTACAAGCCGAGCCGATGTCGAAAAAAGCTTGAATAAACTGCTGCGCGATTTCGAGACCGATGCCGCCGCCGATAACGTCCACGTGTTGGCGGGCGAGCCCGGCACCGTGATTCCTGATTTGGCGAAGGAAAATGAAATCGACTTGGTGGTCATGGGGACGGTGGCTCGCACGGGGATCACCGGGGCGCTGATGGGGAACACCGCAGAAACCACCCTGGGTAGGGTCCAATGCTCGGTCTTGGCGTTGAAGCCAGAAGAATTTTCCACTCCTATCCAACTCAACGACTGATTCGCCGTTGATTTTCCGGCAGGTTCCGGCTCCGCAGGCACGGCAACCAAAGCAAGCGGCGTCTCAAGCCCCATGCTCCCTTTTCGCGGGTTGTGCCTTCTTGAACACTGCTCGATGCCACGCTGGAACTCCGATTGTCAATCCGATTCCGAGTACAGCGATTCGCGCGGCGCGGCGTGGAGGCGGCGTCCGCCGGGATACAGACTAGGGCTCGAATTGCTGTCGAGTTCCGAAGGATAAGCTGAGTACACGGATAGGGCCCAACATCGGTGTGCGATCCAGCACGGCGCGCCCACATTCGCACACCCATCAGCATCGCGACCAGCGGATTGCTCGGATTCCGTCTGATTCCGAATTGGCCCGGCAGTTGCACTTCTTTACTGCCAGCCACTTAGACAACTTCCTTGTGGAGGAAATCAGATGAAAGCCAAGCATATTCTGTTCCCCACCGACTTTTCACACACGGGTGATGCGGCGCTGGCCTGGGCAACTTCGTTGGCGCGGGATACCGGAGCAACCTTGCACATCGTCCATGTGGAAGAGCCTCCCATGGTGTACGGCGGCGAGATGTACTACGGAATGCCCGACCCGAACTTGGACCACCTCAAGGAGATGCTGCACAAGATTGTGCCGCCAGATCCCAATGTGCCCTACAAGCATCATCTCGTTACAGGTGCCCCAGCCAGCGCGATCTGTCGTCTCGCTAAGGACGAGAACGCGGACATGATCGTATTGGGCACTCACGGTCGAACGGGCGTATTGCGAATGCTAATGGGCAGTGTGACGGAGGCCGTGGTGCGGCAGGCACATTGTCCCGTACTGACCTATAAACAACCGAGCGAGGACCCAGGCGACGCGTAGCGGCGACGCGTAGCGGCGACTCGGCCCGGTGACCACCGCGCGGAAGGAGGACAACATGCGTGATCTCAATGAATGCAGGCCCTATGTCGAGCATATGCGGATCGAGCATCAACACATCCACGACGCGTTGCGCGATGTCGCCAATTTGTTTGCCACGGCTATCGACGACCAAGCTTCTTCCGACGTTGCTTCGCGGCTTGCCAAACGACTTGTCGAACTGCGCGATGAATTGTCGCGGCATTTTGCCGAGGAGGACGAAGGAGGCTGCATGGAAGAAGCGGTGTCTCGTTGCCCCAGCCTTTCACGCGAAGTGGACAAAGTGGAAGGCCAGCACCCGTTTTTGTTGGCTCGGTTGGACGATCTAATCAAGACGATTACGGCGGATGCGACCGCAGAAGACGTCCAACGGCAACGGGCCGCCTTTGATGTCTTCATCGCGCTGCTTAATCAGCATGAAGAGGCGGAAAACCGAATACTACAGATTGGCTTTGGCACGGGAAGCGTGAGCTAGCGAGGCAATGTCCCAACCCGTCTCCACCAATTGTTCCGGCTGCCAAGAACGTTGCCGCACTTCAATTAACTCGAAGAGCTTAAATTTGTCGTGCGAATGGAGTTCATTACTATCACCATCCTGTTTGTGGATTCGAGAGGTTCAACCGATGAAACAGTTTACCGTCATCACGCTTGTCGCCCTGTTGTCGATTGCGTTCCTAACGCGGCCCGGCCACTCCGGGAAGGACGATCCCGTCGAGACCTTTATGCGAGCGAAGCTCGTTCATTCGCAAAACGTCGTGGAAGGACTGACCACGGAGGACTTCGATATGATCGCCAAAGGGGCTCAGGAAATGAGCCTGCTGAGTCAGGCCACGCGGTGGCAAGTGTTGCAGACTCCGGAGTACATTCGTCGCGGTAGCGAGTTCCGTCGTGCCGCCGAAAAGCTCAAGACGGAAGCAAAGGAGAAAGATCTCGACGGCGCTCTGCTTGCCTACGTCGATGTAACCATGAAATGCGTGGAGTGTCACAAGTATGTGCGCGGAGTTCAAAATGCCCGGCTAGATGAGATTCGGGTTTCCGATTTGCCTCGAGTTTCGGTCGGCGATTGATCAGCGTTTAAGGGGTCCCATCACAGAAGGAGAATTTCCATGACACAAACAGCAACTAGCGGCTGTGCCGCCGATATCATGCAACGCGATGTCATCGTGGTCTACGACGACGACACCATGCAACAGGCGATGAGCCTTATTACCGAAAATCACGTCACCGGACTGCCGGTCGTTGACTCCAATGGCAAGTGTGTCGGCGTGATTACCGCCACCGATATTCTCAATTACGAACAGGATCACAGCGAGTTCATGTCGGAAGCGAACGACGAAATGGCGTTGCACTATGACCCCGACAGCGGCCGCTGGGAGCATGTGCGCCAATCTTCGTATGCTCTTGAACGCTTTGGCGAGGTTGGCGTCGGGGAAGTCATGGCGCGCGAACTGCTCTTCGTGCGGCTCGAAACTCCCGTGAAGGAGGTCGCCAAGAAGATGCGTGATGAAAAAGTACATCGTGTTCTGGTGATTGGCGAAGACTACCGCCTGCAAGGAATCGTAACCTCCTCCGATTTCGTGAAGCTGTTCGCTCAACTCGACTAGGCGATAAGAGAGGTGGATCATGTCCGTATCCCAAGCCAACCAATGGTTTCTCATTAATCTGTTGGCGGCGGTCCTCGCGCTGCTGGCGATGGCGGAGATCTTGCCATTCGCCATCCGCTTGCCGGGTTTCCCACTCTCTTGCGAGACAACGATCCCCCGCTTTCGCCTTTGCCAAAGTCTGCCCCTTCAACTGACGGCTGAAAATGACTCGCCACCTAGCTGCAATTCTCATCGTGGTCGCACTCTTGTTTGCAAACAGGGCCGCCAACGGGACGGAACCCGACGAATCAAGCGACTTGGCGTTCGATCCGCAACTGTTAAAGAGCCCACCGCCATTCGATCCCGAAAAGCATGATCAGGCGTTGCGAGCACTAAGATTGATGGCCGCCAAGGGAACGCCACGTTCATTAGACCGGCTGCATCCGTACTTTGAGACCTACCCGGAATGGCGGCACTTGATTGCCGTCGCGTTGGCCGACTATGCGCGAAACGATCGGCGGAGGCCTCAAGACTGGCGACTGTTGGTTCGTTCCTTGACAGTCGTGGAAGAAGAACATGCCCGCGTGGTCTTGAAAGCCTTGGTTCGTTTTCGAGAAAAGTCGACCAAGCCGCGATGGCTGCGCCAAGTCATCGTGCTGGGACTCAAGCTGGGCAATCATGGAGCCCAAGATGCAATATCGCTCTTGGAACATTGGAGCAGTCGCGATGCAGGCGACGCCGACGAACCGTGGAAGACCGCACTCGGCGAGTGGCAACAATGGTTCAACGAGAATTACCCCGATCAGCCAGCCGCAGTGCTGCCTGAATTGCCAGCCAAGACGAAGTGGCAATACGAGCCCTTGCGGAAGTTCCTGTACAGCCAGCACGGCTGGAGTGGAGACGTCCGCAGGGGACGGCATGTCTTCGAAAAGGCGGAGTGCCACAAATGCCACCGATTTGGAGATCGCGGCGAGCGGCTAGGTCCCGACCTGTCGCGGATTGCCGGTCGCCTGCAAAAAAAGGAGATCTTGCAGGCAGTCCTCTTTCCGTCTGATTTCGTCCCAGAGGAATACGTGACGCAGTCGGTGGTGACCACGGATGGACGGTCCTTTACGGGGCTAGTTGGGCGGGCGGACGACAGCTCCAAGCTGGTCATCCTCCAGACGAATGGACAAAAAGCGACCATTGGCAAGTCCGAAGTGGACGAGATGATATTGAACAAGCTGTCCGCCATGCCCGTGGGGGGGCTTGAGCAACTCACGCAACAGGAAATCGCCGACCTATTCACTTATCTGCACCAGCGACCGAGCCGGTGACAGCCTGGCGTGCCGCGAAACAATTCCGCATGGACCGGCTGTCCTACCCCCGTCGGAATTTCTCTTAATCTGGCTGCATGCAAGACCTCCGGTTGCTCGTTCTGGGCGGTCTGAATCTGCGCGGTTGGGTGGCAGGAAGCCAGGTGTTACGGCCGGGTGCCCTCCGCTCATCTCGCCCGCGGTGGTATGGTGGAATGCACCGAAGATCGTGGTTGTCCGGGTTCATTTCCCCCTGTTTTCTGGGCGTTTTCCGTTCCGTGTCCGGTTTGACGACAAAAATCGGATATTAGAGTAGTCCCTGCACCTGTCTGCTATATTTAATCGTTGGCCGGTCCAGCAGTTGCCGTGCAAGGCGATATTTTGGAACTATTAGCGAGATAGACAATGAAATTGAAACAGGTCGTCACTTTTTTGAGTTTGTCAATATTGACGATGTTCGCGACCGCCGTGCCCGTTGGGGCCGACGAGGACTTGGCGGCCAGAGCGGCGGTCGTTCTTGGGCAGCACTGCCTGCGTTGTCATGGCCCCGATGTTCAAAAGGTGCCAGGGTTAAACGTCAGGGATCGAAACTCGCTCGCCGTTGAACTCCTGGAAGGACGCACTAACCCTTTTGTCGCCATCGGCAGTCCGGAAAATTCCACGCTGTGGGAGATCATCGAGTCCGACGAAATGCCGCCCGAGTCGCAGCCACGGATGAGTGACGAAGAGAAAGAGACGATTCGTGCCTGGATCGCCGACGGTGCCAAGCCGTTTCCGAGAATCGACAACACTCGCCCATTCGTCAGCGAACAGACGCTTCATCAGGCCATGCACGAATACTTGCGCAAGATCCGCGACGATGAAGGGACCATCGCCTGCAAGAACCAGCGGTTCTTTTCTTTCGCGCACATTCACAATAACCGCAACATCACGAACGAAGATCTGAAGTTGTTTAAAGGCGCGCTTGCCAAGTTACTGAACAGCTTGACATGGGAAGCCGAGATCGTGGCTCCGGTACCGGTTGACGAACAGGAAACCTTGTTTGCCATTGACATGCGGGACCTGGGATGGACCGAACAGAAGCACTGGAACAAAGTTCTGAAAGACGACGATGGCGACGGACTGGATCAAGGATATCCTTACGCTTTCAAATTCCAAGATCCCAACAACATGGTCACGCTGGCGAACGACGTCCGGGCTCTGACGGGCAGCAACTTGCCGCATCGACTGTATGTACGGGCCGACTGGTTTATTGCCAAGGCGTCGCGACCGCCCCTGTATCACGATTTGCTGGAAATTCCCGAGACCGTCGCCGAGTTGGAGGCCGAACTCAAAGTGGACCGAGTCCAGGATTGGAAGAACAGCGAACTCGCGCGGGGCGGCGTCAAGCAAAGTGGCGTTTCCAAACACAACCGAGTGTTGGACCGGCACCGGTCGCAGCACGGTTACTACTGGATCAGCTACGACTTCAAGCAGAGCGCCGGCAATGGCGATGTGGAAAAGAACCCCCTGGGTCCGAACTTCAGCGATCACCCCTTCGAAGATGAATCTTTCACCCACGACGGCGGAGAAATCATTTTCACTTTGCCCAATGGCATGCAAGGTTACATGCTGGTCGACAGTGAAGGCAAGCGAATCAATAAAGGACCGGTTAATATTGTCAGTGACTCGCAGGAAACATCGGGAACCAGTGAGATCGTGAATGGATTGTCATGCATGGCCTGCCACAAGCAAGGAGTGCGGCAGTTCAAGGACGTGATTCGGAGTTCCACGCCCATCGCCGGCGAGGCGCGGCAAAAGGTGTTTGAGCTGTTTCTTTCCAACGAGCGGTTGGAACGTCGGCTTAATCGAGATCGCGAGTTGTTCATGTCGGCCATGTTCAGGGCGACCGGAGAATTGCTCGGAGTTAAAAGTGTCGAACAGCTTTCGGAATACACCCGCGAGCCGATTGGCCAAGTGGCCCGTTACTATCTGGGCGACATGTCGCTGAAAACCGTCGCGGCCGAATTGGAAACCGAGCCGGAGGATCTCAAGCTCAAAGTCGAAAACAATGACGAACTACGAGACATCCTCGGCTCACTCCTCAACGGAGGCGTGATCAAGCGGGACAGTTGGGAGTCCGGATCCCGCTCGGCGATGCAAAAGGCGCAGTCCCTGGTCGATCGCAGCAAGGTTTCACTGTCGTTTTGATTGCTGGGAAAAATTGAATTGAGCCACAGTCCGCCGGAACTGATTCGGTGATCATACTGATAAACAACAAAATGGAGAGTTCGCCATGGTCAGCCAACTAATTTTCCTTTTTCTAGCACGACGTGTCATCCCACTTCTGCTCGCGGCGGCCTGCTTGATCACGGCCGGCGTCGCGTTGGCCGACGATGAGGATCCCGGCAAGCTGGACAGCGCGGTCGAAAATCTGGCCACTAAGCTGCAGACATTTTTGAAGGAAGAAGAGACCGAACAGGTTTCGATCGGTGCCTTCACCGGTCAGCCGCAATTCGACGCCAGTGCCAGCGCGGCGATCAAGAACAAGTTGGTCAACGCGCTGGAGGGAAAGGAAATTGCCCATAAGAAGCGAGCACCAATTGGATGCAAGGGCGAATACTTCTACGACAGCGAGGAAGGCGTCGTGCTGTTGACCATGAAGGCCATGAAGGGTTCGCGGCAACTGAGCGAATGGGATGAGAAAATCTACGACGTCCAGGACATGGCTTCGTTACTGGGCCTGAGCGGCAAGACCTCGGTCAACAAACCTCCCGCCGAGCAACGTGAAGAGTTGAAGGCTGCCATCGAAAATCCAGAGGTTAACACGGAAGTGAACGTCGATGCCGCCAAACAACCAGGAGCGCAAGAGGCGGGTATCGAAGGGCCGATCGAAAGCATTGCCAAGCCGACGGGGGAAAGCTTGTATGCCATCGAAATCCTGCGGGTGGGGCCGGAGGGTTCGGCTCCGCTGGCCATCACCAACGACGAAGGCTTGGCTTTCATCGATTTGGCCATTGAGGACTCGTACGTGATTCGCGTCATCAACAAGTCGCCTCATATGGCGGCCGTAAAGCTGTCGATCGACGGGATCAACATGTTCGAGTTCAGCCAGGTTCCTCACTACCGTCAGCTTGGCTTCGTGCTGGTCCCCCCCAGCCCCAAAGGAAGCCTGATCAAGGGTTGGCACATCACCAATGAAAAGTCCGACTCGTTCCTGGTCGGCGACTACGCGGAAAGCGAACGCGGCAAGCGAGAGAACGGCATTCTCAAAAGCGAAGACGAAGTGGCGACCATCACCGCGCAGTTCGCCGTCGCGGTTCCCGCCAACCAGCCGTTTCCCGAGGATGAGCCGACACTGAAGAGCCTCGGCACCAAGCGAGGTCCGACGGTCGGGGCGGTTTATCGCGAACGAGTCGGAGTGCGGATCGGCAAGGTGCGAGAGTTTGTCAGCGTGCGATATGCCCGTACGCTACCGCCGCCTAACTAAGCTGAAAAGAAGCATCACCAAGGACAGCCAGTTGGGAAGGTGGCGACATGGTCGCGCCTTCCCATCTGGCTCTTAGTGTTTAGCACGACAACGCTCCCGATCGATCCGAGATTCACCATGCATTACGCGCTACCTTCACGGCTGATTGCTCTGATAACGTTGATAGGGATGTTTCTTTTTTCGTTTTCCTCATTGGCTCAAGAATTCGAACGCACCAAACCAAGGGCCGTTTTTAATACCAACCAAGTTCGTGTACTCGGCTTTTCTCATGACTCCCAGCGTGTTTACTCAGCGGGGCTAAACAAGGTCGTTAATGCTTGGGAGCTACGGGTGCGCGGCGAGGACCGCAAGCGTTACTCGATGCATCAACTTGAACCGTTGCGCTGGGAGTTGGGGCGGGGAATACGCGGCGCAATTTACGCCATGGACGTCTCACCTACCCAGCATTTAGTGGCCGTCGCCGGATACGGTGCACGAATGCCGCAGGGCCTCATTTTCGTTTTCGATGCGCGGCGCGGGATCATTGAGCGATTATTGCCCGCGGAACCCGAAATCAACGCGGAAAGAAAAGTCTTGAACGGACACCAAGAAACAATCTATTCCCTCTCATTTTCGCCCGACGGAAGCAAGCTTGCCTCCGTCAGCCTGGATGGTGAAATGCGGATTTGGGATACGACCGATTGGAGCAGTCGAAAACTGACCGATCGGGCGGGAGTCTTCACCGCGTTGAAAGCGGTTTTTATCGACAACCGCTGGGTTGCCAAGTCCGAGCGGGGTCGGGATGGTAATTGGCGTGTTGTGCTCTACGATACGTCGCCAGCGGCCACGCGTGTTGTTCTTCCGCGAATACACCGCGGCGGCGTTCCCATGCTGGATCGTGATCCCGCCAGCGACCGCTGG
>JAJDEH010000382.1 GCA_029259935.1 Planctomycetota bacterium | reverse complement strand
GCTGTCGCGATAACGAGCAGCCAACCGCCGTATAGATTCCGAGAAGGCCTCCGGAGCGGCGAGCAACGGAGTGATGTCTCGAAACAGGATTCCCGGTTTGGGAAAGTCTGGAATATCTCGAATGTATTCTTGCAGGTCAATCGAACCGGTCGACATGGAGGTTGCCTGGGTAGGTGGATGCGAATGGAACGAGGATTCGCAAGTGAATATAAGCAGGCAATTCAAGTCGTGAAAGAGGGCGTCGACGCGGACGTTCCACGTCGAGCAATCAAACCGCCTACCGTGCGGCGGCTCACGGGTTCGTCGATCCGGCGAACCCGGGCATGATGTTAGGCCGCGCTGTTGGTCGGCCGCAGCACACCGCTTTCGATCCAATTGGTCAGCCGCTGGATTTCGAAAGCGCTGCCCGAATCCAACAATGCTCGGCCCGCTGCCGTTTCGCGCAATACCTTCACGCGATGGTATAGCTCGCTTGGCTCCGCGCGTCTTAGCAAGTCCGGATCGGTGATCCCGCAAGCGACCAGCACTTGAGCGTCGTATTGCCGCAAGTGCGGAACGTGGCACGACAACAGCGATTCAGCCTGCCACACGCGAACCTTGTCGGTGCCGATGTGAACGCCGTGGGAGGACAGTTTCTCGCCGATATCGAAGGCCGCCGTGTGCAATAGATCCGCCACGCAAAGGATACCAATTCGTCGCAATGCCCCCGCGATTTCCGCGTCGACGGAAGGAGCATCGTCGATCGAGTCGCTCTCGTGCAGACAAAATTGCGAGCGAGAATGGCGTCCGGTGTTGGGTCCCGGATAGTCGGGCCAGTACTTATAGTCGTCGGGCCGGTCTTCCTGCCTCACGAGTTGCCTTTCAGGAAGCGAGATCGCTGGAACTGGCACGAGATCATCGACTCGAATTGCCTTGTCCCGACAAACTCGCACGACATCGCGCTGGTCGGTCAAGATGATGACCTGATGGCCTTGGGCAGCCCACTGACGGAGGATGTCGATCGTGGCGGACACCCACTGTGGAGCCAACTCGGTCGAGAGGCCGCCTAAAATGAGTGGAAACTTGATGCCGCGACGGGAAAGCACATTGGCCGTGGCCAGGGCGATGCTGGTGTGGATTTGGTCGCGAGTCGCCTGGTCTAACTGGCGATACTCGGCACGAACCCCGGTACTGTCTTCGACGTTCAGGCCCGCCGCCGTCGGCTCCAAACAACGATATTGACCGCAGGTTAGTCGAGTTAGCAACCCGGACGCGGCGTGCAAGATGCTGGTGCTTCGAATGGGCGCGGAATCCAGTTCGCGCTCGAAGTCCTCGGTGATCTGTACAATCTCGCCATGCTCACGGGCGACTCGAATCGCACGTTCCGACAATTCTAGCTCGCGCTGAAGTTGAGCAATTTCCTCTTCCGCCAGGACGGAACTAGTTTGCTTGAGTTGGCTTAGTTCGTTTTTGAAGTTTCCTAGTTCGGCGGTTACGCCATGAATGTCGCGTTGCAATTTTTGGCGTCGGTCGCGCAGGCCGATTGACGGCTGATCGATGAGCCACCTGTCTTGGTCAGCCGCGATCGCTGTTGACGGCGCGGGGGCCAGGCCGGACGGGTCGCCGTCTCGATATTGGCCCAAGGACGAAATGTTGAATCCTTGAGGGTAGTCCGATATTGAGAGAGCCTGTCGGATCTGTTCCAGCTTGCCGATCGCCTGCCGCAACTCGGTATGGAATTGAAAGAAACGACCCAATCGGTGCAAGCACTCTTCTTTCGTCGCCGTGGGATCATGATGGAAGAGTTCCTCGCACAAGCTGAGTATTTCCTCGCGCAACGCGCGAAGCGTCGGGATGATTTCGGTACGCAAGTGCCGCCAGCCGCCGTGCGAAACGTAGCCGTACCGAGCGAAGGAGTCAGCGAGCTGATGCAGATCACGAATTTTTCGTTCCAGTAGGTTGAAGTGATCTCTTGATGCATTGCCATAATTCGCCCAAGCGGGGCTCCTTCCCGGGAAGTGGGAATTAAACTCCATTTGTAGCCGGTCGCGTTGTTGGTCGATCTCTTGAAGAATCGTTGTCCACCGCGCTAACTGGCTGTCGAGATCGGAGATCGTCTGTTGATGTTCGGCGTGTGCTCGTCGCGACGCGCGCAGCCGCTCTTCATCGCGTGCCGTTAACTCCGCCTCCGTCGCTCGCAACTGGCTTTGCAAGTCTTGCAATCGGCGGCGCGCGTTGTCGACATCCTCGGAAAGTTGCCGCCGGCGCGAGTACATCGTCAAATGGTCACGGTCGACCGATCCGCGCAGCAAGTTCAAACGCCGTTGAAGATCATCATGATGCCGGTGCAGTTCCGTAAGCGATTGCTCGGCAACGGGCAGCCGGCTTAGACGGGACCGATGTTCCGCCACCTTCGCTCGCAAGCGATCAAGGACGTCCGAGTTCCCTTGATCGTCGACCGAGGCGGCTAACCGCTCGGCGCGGGCCAGTAGACTTCTTACATCCGTCCGTTCTCGCGGCACCATCGCATAGATGTCCGCGCAGTCGGAGAGTTCGACGCCCAAGCGGTCGTGTATGCTCGCAACCGACGTGAATGAATCCTGTTGCGATTCGAAATGAAATGTGTCGCGGTGCAGCCGGTCGGTAGTGCGCTCGATGGTACGCGTACCTGAGCTTCCCTGAATCGTGGCCGAACCGTGCCATTCGGTCTCGGTGGGGGGACGAAAGTGATCGGAGTTGGCCTCGGAGGGCCCAAACAGGATTGCCGCGGTGACCTGACAGATCGTCGCTGGGTCTTGGTTCAACGGACAATAAATCACATTCAGCCCGTGAACGAGTGTTTCGAGCTTCAGAATATTCGCGAGAGCCGGATGTTCAATCGACAACTGGCGCAGATACATTGAATGTCTCCTTTCCCTTTGTTTGCGGCGGGTTGGGCGAACTCGGATTGATTTGCGGCCTCGCCGCTGTAGGGGGGCAGAAAGGTAGCGAATCGCCCCGTCAGACACCAGCGCAGTTTTCACGCTAGCGATTACGGGCCGGACTGAGCCGCGTCGCCCTCCGATTCTTCCCTTGAGTACACCGCGATGCTACGATTCAAACGCTGACGGGGAACGCTGACGAGGGCCATCTTTCATTTGTTCCAGCCCATGAAACCACCTAACAAATCGCTTGAACTTTCTAGCCAGGAGATGCGAAGTCTTGTCGACCTGGCCATGGAACATATTGCCGGCCACCTGGATTCACTGCCTGATCAGCCAGTTTGGAATTCCGAAAATGCGGCCGAATTGGCCCGTTCAGTGATTGAACCGCTGCCGCAAGCAGGCCAGCCAGCCGATCAAATCCTTGATAATTTGTGCCGGCGCTTGGTGCCAGTGTCGTACAACACCACCAGTCCGGGCTATTTGGCCTACGTTCCGGGTGGCGGACTTCCTCATGCGGCCGTAGCCGATCTGATTGCCGCGGCGCTCAACCGCTATGTGGGAGTTTGGATTGCCGCGCCGGCCCTGGCCCAAATCGAAGCGACGGTCATTCGCTGGTTTTGTGATATTTTTGGATATCCGGCCGGGTCGGGTGGGTTTCTGACGACGGGCGGCTGTCTGGCGACGTTAACGGCGATCATTACCGCCAGGGAACGCAGTCGCACGCCGGATTTATCACGGACCACGGTTTATACGTCCGATCAGACACATCATTCAGCCTCGCGGGCGGTCCGGCTGGCCGCCATTCCGCGAGAGAATTTGCGAGTCGTGGGCACCGACGGGCAATATCGAATTGACCTCGGACAACTCGCCCGACAAATCGCCACCGACCGCGCCAACGGATTCGCGCCGCTGGCGATCGTGGCCAGTGCCGGCACGACCAATACAGGCGCGATCGACGACCTGCCCGCGTTGGCCGATCTCGCCGCGAATGAACAACTCTGGCTACACATCGACGCCGCGTATGGGGGCTTCTTCATGTTGACCGAGCGCGGGCGGCAACTCATGCGAGGCATTCAGCGGGCCGACTCGATCACGGTCAATCCCCACAAAGGTTTGTTCTTGCCCTATGGCACGGGTTGTCTGCTCGTTCGCGATAGCGAGATGCTGCGCCAGGCGCATAGCGAAGGCGGTGATTACATGCCATCAATGCAAGACGCGGATGAATTCGTCGACTTCTGTGAAATCTCGCCCGAGCTTTCTCGTGGATTTCGTGGCCTACGCATTTGGTTGCCGATGAAGATGCACGGCAGCGAGCCATTTCGCGAAAACCTGGATGAGAAGCTCGACTTGGCCCAGTGGTCGGCGGCCGAGTTGATCAAACTGAATGAAGAATTGGATGACGATCTTGAATTGGTCGTCGATCCAGTGCTGTCGATCGTCGTCTTCAGATTACGTCGGGATGGCCTCAACGAAGATCAGCTCACCGAGTTGAACGCCGATTTTCATCGCCGCATCAACGAATCGCGGCGGGTCTTTTTGACGCACACGATGTTGCGCGGCAAGTACGTGATACGAATTTGCATCCTTTCGTTTCGCACTCACCATGAGCACATGGAAACGTGTCTGGAAGAAATTCGACGCGCAGCTCTGGAAGTGGCAGAGCCGGTGTCATAACCCGAATTGAAAACCGCCGTGGACCGTGATCCCTTTTCGCAATCGGCCCAGTTGCGCCACTTTCACGTCGTTTTCCAGCAGTAGCGATGCAAAGAACTGGTAGTTCGGCGTCAGGCGATAAATCAACTTGGCCAGGGCGCGACGTGTGGTCACATCGTGGATCGGATCGCCCGTCTTCGTGGTTGGATAAAACTCACCATAGTTGACGGTCCCCGTCCAGCGCTGGTGATCAATATCCAGATTCACATAGTAGCCCATGCCCGTAATCGGATCGAAAAATGAGACGTGTTGCTCGCGGTTGTAAACGCTGCGACCCCAAGTGATGTTCAGCGGATCGAACGGCTGGCGAAAGCCATATTGGTCGTAGATCACTTCGCCCGATAAGCGAAATCGGCCGCGACGAACCATGGCGTCCAGGCCAAGGTGATTGTTGTACAGCTTTTGAAATTCAGACCCCAAGCCGTCTTGCCATTTGATCGACGCGCCGACGGCGGCGTGTTCGGTCTCGCGGCCAATTCTTCCAACAAACGCCTTGGAGGAGTTGTTATCGCGATCCTCGGCACCGTTAAAGATCGCGGCAGTAAACACCCAAGCTCCAGGATCGTACTGAATCAAGAACCCGGTCTCACGCCAAATGATCGATTCGGTGCGAATGAAGGGAGCATCTTGGCGATTGTTGCGGTAGATCGGAAAGTAAGTCCGTCCAAACGGCGTCACCATTTTTCCAAGCGAAAACAACAAATCGTTGCGACGAACCGAAAGATTGAGCTGCGAGATCTCAAACGGATCGACGGCGAAATTACCCAAGTAAGAGACGCGGTGCTGGTCGATCGCCAACAGATTCCGTTCGAACCGTTGGTTGAGATAAAACTCGCCATGCAGCGTCATTTCCCACGGCCCCACTTGGTGCTTCACTCCGCCGGCGATGCCCGCTTCCACGCCAAATGAAGATTCCTGACCCGTGAACTCGATGCGCAAGTCGTCCGCGAAATAGCCACGTGCAATCCCATGCACTTCGTAAGAGATGTCGGGACGAATCGCGTGCCGTAAGGCGACTCCATCCAGCAGCATGGGCGTTTGATACTCCAGCCATTTTTCGGCCGTATTGGGCGAACCAATTACGTGATCCCACGAAGATTGCTCCACGAATTCGAAGTCCCCTGCGGCGTCCAAGGCCGAAAATTCGTCAAAGGGCGCAGTCGAAGCTACAGGCGGCAATCGTTCGATGCGGGGCGCGTCGCCACACATGGGTTGCAAGAAAGAATGCCGAGCGGAAGGGTGGAAAGAGCGTGTCGTGTTCTGCGCGCGCAGCAACGACGGGTTCTGCGCGCGCAGCAGCGACGGGAGTAAGACGCAGGCCAACAAGACAACCGCTTGTCGCCAGCGCCATGCCGCGCCCGTCCCGCAGCCAGGAGTAGCTCTTATGCCGCTCGCCAAAGTGATTGCACCCAAGGTTAATGCGCAGCGCCGTCGCCATTGATAAGAAGTACCGGTAATTCTGGTTAAATCGGTTGGAAGCGACCTTGCGCCCGACAATCGTCTTGTGGACCCGCAAACCCGACCCTGCATTACCAGAGCCCTAGAACTACCTGGCTTGCCCAAGCCTTATCTGTCGTTCTTGGTCGCGAGAATTTGGGTGGAATTCTCGCACCCCGTGCTGCGTTGATTTCCCATTTTGATTCTCGGTACCTCGCATGGCCGTTTTCGACTCACATGAGTAGTGCTAGCTCGTTACACCTTGACGCTGCCAATTAAACCGACTACTTAACCCAACTCTTTTCGTTGCGCTGTTCGCCTTCCGCGGGACCTGATGCATGCGTTTGACGTTCTTGTCCACATGTCTAATGCTGCTTGCCGCCGCGGAAGTTCAAGGGCAGGATGTTGACGACGTTCCCGTCGTGCTGACCGCCCCCGTGGTCACCCCCGTCTCCGACCTGGAAACTCTGCCGCCGCCCCAGGAAGTTTTTGTCGAGCCCGACGCGGTGGACCTGCCGTCGGTTGTCGACGAGATGGAGGAACTGCCCGTCGTCCCGTTGCCCCTCTGGAACGAGCCAACGCTCGACTTCTATTTGCGGGATAGCGCCACCACGTTCATCGTCGCCGACGCCGAGCAATTTGGCATGCTAAGCTTCGAGAGTTTCGGCACGTTGTCCGTGGGCGAAGACGCGGGCATTACGTTTGGTTCTGGGTTTCATTTGCTCAACGGTCCCATCAACGCGGCCGATATGCCGCCGCGTTTGTTCGATTTGCATCTCGGTTTTCACTCCCGCAACTGGATTGATTCCACTTTTGGTTATGATGTGTCGGTCCGTTATGGCGTGTACACCGACTTCGAGGACAGCACGCGCGAAGGCGTGCGAGTAACCGGCCACGGTTTGTCTTACACGCGATTGACCGACGCCGCCAACCTAGTGCTGGGCGTCGAATATCTCGACCGGCAAGACGTGCGCATACTGCCAGTTGCCGGGTTAATTTTGCAGCCAATTGACGAACTCAGGTTGGAACTGGTTTTTCCTCGCCCCAAGATTTCCTCGCGTGTCTGCAAGACAAAGCGACAATGGGTCTACATTTCGGGAGAACTGGGTGGCGGCGAGTGGGCCGTCGAGCGGGACAATGGCAACGCGGATTTGGCAACCTACCATGATCTACGATTGTCGTTCGGTTTCGAAAACGTTGATGACGAAGGCCATCGTTCGCTATTCGAGATCGGATATGTGTTCGACCGCGAGCTGATCTACTCCTCCGGCCAAGGGAATTTGCCACTGCGGGACACCATCATGTTCAGGTGCGGCGGCCGGTTCTAACTAAGACGTCGCAATAAACGCTTACCCGCGCCGTCTCCGACCTGTGTGCCCGACCTGCCGGAGAGCTTACCTTTGAACCAAAGCTAGCGGTTGCATTATTGCAATCCGTCCAACGGAGTGTTTAGATAGGGATGCTTTGGAGCCTCTGTGTCATCATCGTCCTTACTTTTCTTTTTGAGAGACCGGCCATGCACTTGAAGAATATTGCATTTTCATTTGCGCTAACGTGTATTTATCTTACACCGTTTATCGTGATCGGAGACGAAACGGCCGACCCTCGACGTCCAGCCGCCATTGAAGCCGAATCAGTGCCCGTGGTGCCGGGTGAAGTGTTCGACCTGATTGCCCGCTACCAGAATATTCGGGGGGCGTCGTTCTCTGGATGGGCTCCCAGCGGAGAAGGCATACTCACGCGAACTCGCTTCGGCAATTCGTCGCAATTGCATCGCGTTTATCAGCCGGGAGGCAGGCGCGAGCAGATTACATTCTTCGAAGAGCCGGTGCGAGGCGGCTTCATTCCTGAGGCCCGCGACAACGGCATTCTGTTTTCGCTTAGCGCCGGCGGTAACGAGAATTACCAAATCTACTTTTTAAATCGCGAGGATTTCAAGGCAACGCGGCTGACCGACGGCTCGTCGCGCAATAGCATTGGCCCGGTGCTGGAAAGCGGATCGAAAATGGTCATCTCCAGTAATCGCCGCAACGGTCGCGATACCGATTTGTACATCGCCGACCCGCGCCAGCCCGACTCGATGGAAATAGTGTTTGAAACCGACCGTGAATACTGGTATGCCGCCGATTGGACCAAGGATGGCAAGACGTTGCTGCTGGGGCGTTATGTGTCCATCAACGAGTCGTACTTGGCGCTGTTGGATGTTGAAACCAAAAAGCGAACCGACTTGAAACTGCCCACCGACGCCAAAGCCGCGATTGGCACGATGGCCTTCGCCGCCGACGGCAAGAGCGTCTATTTGACGACCGATGCACGCGGTGAATTCCGACGCCTGGCGCGGCTGGATCTTGAGACGCTCAAATACGAGTGGCTGAGCGACGACATCAACTGGGACGTGAGCGACCTGGCGATTGACCGCCAACGAGGCACGGTGGCCTTCGCCGTTAACGAAGACGGAGCCAGCCGGTTGTATCTGCTGTCCGGCGGCAAGCGGCGCGAGTTGCGGATTCCATTGGGTATTCTGTCGTCGCTCGAATTCTCACCCGATGGCCTGCAGTTGGGCTTTACACTTTCGCGGCCAGACGCACCTTCGGATGCGTATTCGTTGCGGACCAAGAACAGCAAACTGACTCGCTGGACATTCAGCGAAGTCGGTGGATTGGATCCCGAAAAATTCATCAAGCCGAAACGCATTCAGTTTGAGTCGTTTGATGGCAAGACGGTTCCCGCCTATTACTTTCAGCCACGGGGTGCGACCGCGGACAAACCCGTGCCAGTTTTGATCAACATCCATGGCGGTCCCGAGAGCCAATATCGGCCCTATTTCTCCGGTTCCACCCAGTTCAATCTGAACGAATTGGGCATCGCCGTGATCTATCCCAACGTGCGGGGATCGGCCGGTTACGGCAAGACCTATTTGAAGCTGGACAATGCCGAACGTCGCGAAGACAGCGTGCGGGACATTGGCGCGCTGCTGGACTGGATTGCCGAGCAACCCGAGTTAGACTCGAAGCGGGTGGTGGTCGCGGGCGGTTCGTATGGCGGGTATATGGTACTGGGTTCGCTGGTGCATTTCGGCGAGCGAATCAAGGCGGGCATCGACGTTGTGGGAATTGCGAACTTCATTTCGTTTTTGGAAAACACTGCCGCCTATCGTCGTGACCTCCGACGCGCGGAGTACGGAGATGAACGAAAGCCGGAAATGCGAAAAGTGTTCGAGCGAATCAATCCGACGTCGAACGCCGAAAAGATCAAGTCCGCGTTGCTGGTGGCCCACGGAGTAAATGACCCGCGCGTGCCGTTTTCCGAAGCGCAGCAAATCGCCGACAAAGTCCGCAAACTGGGCCGGCCGGTCTGGACGGTGTATGCCAACAACGAAGGCCACGGATTCGGCAAGAAGGATAACTACGACTACTTCCGCGCGGTCCAAGTGATGTTCCTTCGTGAACACCTGGACTTGGATTAGTCTGTGTCGCCGTTAACTGGATAGAGTTTTTACGTTCAACAAGAATTCGGTCATCTCGGCGACCGCGTGATCGTCGCCTTGTCGGCGAGCGGCTTGAACGCCGCTTTCTAGGATCGTAATTGCTTCGGCGTAGCGGGCCAATTTGGCAAGCTGTTGTCCGGCCATGAAGAACGAGGGCACATGCGGCGGATCGTCGGCGCTCAACTGTCGAAGTCCCTCGAGACTGCGATCGTGTTCGCCTTCCTTTTCGAGTTCCAGCGCTAGACTGTAACGCAGGAACTGGTCGTCAGGTTCGTCCGCCAGCATCGCTTCGATCTTCTGGCGTCGTGAAGTGTCGGTCATGGTGTTTGGGCTGATCGTTACGCGCTCATGGCGTCGGATTCATGGAGCGAACCACGACCACGAGTAGGCTATCGTTTGGGTTTTGGAGTTGCGGCGGGTTGAGCGGGCGCGGCCGCCAGTTTCACTTCAAATTCTTTGTTTTCGTCGCCCCGTTTGACCGTTAACTTGACGGTCTCCCCCGCCATCCGCCCGCCAATCGCGAATTTCAATCCGGCCGGATCGTTGACCTCTTTCTCGTCGATGGTCAGCACGATGTCATTCGCCTTCAAACCGGCTTTGGCCGCTGGCTGGCCCGTCAGAATCTTTGAAATCGCCACACCAGGCCCTTTATGATCTTGCTTGATGGCGATGCCGAGGTAACCGGGACGGATGGTCTTGCCGGACTTTAACGCCGCGAGCAAGGTATCCTCGCCATGCAATGGAACGGCAAAACCGATTCCCGAATCGTACCATTCGACGCCAGAACCCTGCTTGGTTGATTGAGGGCTAAGCGGAACGCAGATGCCAATCACCCGCCCCTCAATATCGATCAGCGGACCGCCGTAATTCGCCGGGCTGGTGTTGGCATCCGTTTGGACTGCCCGTCCGTTAATACGACTCTTGGCACTAATAATCCCGGCGGAAATGGCGGGCGTTTTGTCGCCGTAACCGACACCGATCGAAATCGCCCACTGCCCAACTTTCAATTCGGCACGCGGAACAAATTCCGGAACGGGCAGATCCTCCACATCTTCGACTTTCAGCAGACAGATCCTGCGGCCCACGTCGCGGCCGACCAGCTTTGCAACCCGTTGCCGCCCGTCGTGAAAGTAAGCCGTGATGATCGGCGGCTTTCGAATGAAGTTAAATGTACTGGTAACGATGTACCCGTCCGCGGAAATAACCACACCCGTCGTCGGACCATCGCCGGCACGGCGGATGCCGCCGATTTCTCCCTTGTTGGCCGGCACGCCACCGATCGATTCGATATAGACCAGCGATGGCCTGATGCTCGCCGCCGCGACTCGAAAGGCCTTGGCCGCCAGCAAATCTCCCTTTACCAGTTCATCTGCTGAAACCGGTTGCGGTTCGGCGGCTTGTCCGACCGCGATGTGACTCAGCATTCCAAGCGCCAACAGAATCATCGTGCGGGATACCATCGTGCGGGACGTCATGATGTTGTTATTCCTTTTCCGCCGCGGGCGTGATCTGAATCGGCAGCAGGCGATTTCCGCGTTTGATGACGAGGGTGATCTCGTCGCCGGGTGTAAGCGATTTCAATAGTTCGCCATACTCACTCACGTTGCGAACAGCCTTTCCGTCAACGGATACGACCAAGTCGTCCGCTCGCAGCTTGGCTTGGTCGGCTGGACTTCCCCGCACGACGCGATCGACGTAGGCCGGGCCTTTGCGACCGCCGAGCAGGAACAGTCTGATTCCGAGCGTGGCTTTCCCCCGTTTGTCGGCTGACGGTGTGCTGTTGGGCACTTCTCCCGCCACGAACCGCGCGATCAAATCAGCGGGGACGGCGTAGTTGAGCCGAGTATTGGTACTCTTGCTTTCCAGTACCTTGCCGATCATGCCGGCCAACTGCTGGTCGTACGTAACGATGGCTCCGCCTGCCGCGCCGGGATTGCTGGTGATCGCATCGATCAGCAACACGTCGCCGTCATAGTCGAAGTCTTGGACGCCCCGGCGCACATCGAGTTTCGTTCTAAGCGACACGACGCCCAGATTGACTGACAACGGCTCGGACCCGTCCGCAACCTTGAACGCGTTACTAACGGCCACCACCCAATCGCCCTGATGGAAGGCGGGTGTTTTTGAAAGCGTGTAATGGTCCGGCGTCGGCGCTTCGATCTGGATCAGTGCAAGCTGAAGCCGTTCGTTCCTCTTGAGGACTTTGGCTTCGTGCGTACTTCCATCATGCAGGGTCACACGAATCCGTTGGGCGGCGAGATGAACGCCCTGTGTGGTGACAATCTGTCCGTCGTCCGAAATGAGGATGCCGCTGGCGTATCCCGATACACGTCCAATCGACGCGCCGTAAACCTTCACCGTCCGGCGCTGTGCATATTCGACGGCGTCCGCGAACGGTCCAGCGACCGCCGGTTCGGCGGCGAACGTCGCGGTTGCGGCGGATAAGATCAGCAAGGCCGCGCCGCCCAGCAACGTCTGTCGCAAGTTACGAAACGTTAAGTGGTTCACTCGTCACCTCCCGCTTGCGGCATCCGAAACTCATCCTCGGAAATCTCACCTACTGCTTCGCAATTGGTCGTTTCAAATCGGATTTGTGGTTGTTCGGACAACTCGCGAACCATTTGACGCCGGTAGGGAAAACGGAGTCCTTCGACGACTCGCCAGTCGGAATAAGTGACTGCCCCGCTGCGACCGTCCCCGTCCAGATCGGGTCCAGATTTGAGCAGCCGGATCGACGTGTGGCTTTGCCGGTCGACTACACTTAGCCAAATGTAAAACCAATCCCCCATTTCGTCCAACGTTTTAAGACGGTAGGCCGCTAGGCGCTGCGCCTTGTCGCTGCCGTCGATCGAAACAGTGCCAAAGCGCTCGAGCGGCTTTTCGTCGAACAGAACCGCGAAAGTTGCGAGTTGCGAGATGTAAGGGTTCAAGAGCGCTTTGGAAGTTGGCAGCGAGGCGGGGGCCTTGCCAAACTCGGCGGCCCAGTAGCTCTCACCGTCAAACCCATAACGGCTCGCACCGCCATCTTGATTGATCACGACGCGAAAACGGCCATCCCGTGCCAGCAGCACTTGCTGCACACCGATCGACGTATCTTCCCGCAGGACGTTATCGGTGATGCTGAACCCGGCTACCGACGCATCGAGCTGTGCTAGGTCGCCGAATTCGCTCTTCCACTGCGCGACGACATGGCGGGCGTATTCTTCGTTTAGCTTTTCGTCGCGTATGGTACCGGGATCGACGATCGGAATCTTCGGACCGGGCCGTTTGCCCTTGTCGCCACCGCCTTTCTGGGGCTGCGGCTTTTGTGTCTTATAAGGCAACGAGTACAGACGCACCCAAAGGTCTTTTTCTTCACCCTTATGGCGAAACACCAGATGGGCCGGCCATTCCGCGGGCAAGGTGCTGATAATATTCGTGAACTGATTGGCGTTGTCGATCTTGACGCCTTCAAACTCAAGCAGCTCATCGCCCAGATCCAACCCGAGATCGGCGACGGGGGCATCCAGATTGATCGTTTCGCAAACCACCTTTCCCTCGCGGTCGTCGAACACGGCGTCCAACGTGCCATGTTGAGCGATTTTCGTGGCCAGCAATTCGGGTAAAAAATTCTTGATTTGATTGCTTGAAATTGCATAACCCAAACCGACATTGACGCGGCCACGCTCCTTAAAGCTGCCACGGCCGTTGATGCCAATGACCTCGCCCTGAATATTAAACAGCGGGCCGCCTGAGTTGCCCGGGTTGATGGAGCTGTCGATTTGAATGCAGTTTCCATAGACCAAGGTGTTAAGCCCGGCACCCGGTTGGTATCGTTTGATCCCGCTGACGATGCCCAGCGTGGCGGTCGGATTTTGGTCTTCGGCCAGCAGGAACGGATTGCCCATCGCCATGGCCCAATCGCCGACACGCACCAGGTCGGAGTTCCCCAGTGGCGCGGCCGGAAACCGGTCCTTGCCAGTTAGCTTGATGATCGCCACGTCCCCGCCGGGATCGGTTCCCACAAGCGTCCAGCGGTATAGCTTTCCATCCGCCAAACCTCCCCATCCAGATTTTCCAGCCCCAGCAACCACATGATGGTTGGTCAAGGCGAATCCGCTCGGGTCGTAGATCACCGCCGAACCGCCGCCCTGGCGGTTTTCGCCGTAAACCGCGACGACGGCTCCGTAGACTCGGTCGATTGCCCCGACCCTTCGCGCCTCGGCCGCCCTGACAAGCTTCATCTGCTCCGCGGTCACGGTTTCCTTCGCACTCTCGCTTGGGTCTCCCCAGGCGAGATGAAGCGGGAAGGCGCACAGAATTAAAAAGGTCTCAATCCATCGCGAATATGACATGTGATCAGCCCATGAACAGAGGCGTAACTAGATTTAACAACGTGAGGCGGTGCCCTTTAAAAACAACTTTCGAAGAGCTTGGTACTTCATCATAGCCAAAAAACTGTTGGCTAAATCGGCCGGAGCGCTGATGGCGTCCGATTCTCGTGGCGAAACCGTGAGCAGACGCCCGGCGGCAAGCTTTGAAAAAGCACTAGTTGGATCTTTTCTTTTCTCGAATCAACCGAGCATCGCACCAATTTGCACGATCGGCCAAATCAAGATCTTCGCCTGGCTCGACGATAAGCGTCAGTTTCTGGACACCGACAACCGAAAACTCCACATCGCGCGGGGCGTCGGCCCCCGTGACACGTTGCGTGAATAACTCGCGGTCGTCACCCATCACGCGAAAGATGCAATCTCCGCGGCGTTCGGTCCCGGCGTCGATTCCGATGGTGGCGGTAAACTTCTGATAGGCACCGCCGACGGCAAACGCGAGACGAGTGTACGAGTGAGTGCCCAAACCCTTGCTAAAAGTTCTTTCCGTGCCTGTCAGGGGATCATGCAATTTTAATGCTTTGCCCATGACGTTCTTGTCGCGGCCCCACTCTTGCGGCAGAGTGACAATCGGGCGCTGCTCGAAGTCGACGGGTTCTAGATCCGATAGGAACGTCAACTTGTTCGACCGTATTTCCATCGTTGCCACCGAGTCCCAGGGCAACTCGATGGCGGTCCCGTTCAACAGTTCATGACGAAGCATGCCCTCCCGCAGCGAAATGACGTTTCCCGGCAACCGTGAACCGTTTTTCAACGTCGTCACGGAAGTGGGCGCGTCGTCGCCGCCAACGGAAGCGAAGACAATGCCGAACAACGACTTACGCGGGATGGCTCGTTCCCGTCCTTTCCAGGCAAACTCGACTTGCTCGTTGCTCAGTTCAAAAAGCAGCCCTTGGAACATTCGTATTTGATCATCATCGCGGACAAAGATCCGGTCGAGTTTAGCGGATGGTTCCTGAATCGCTTTTTCAAACGTCGGCTCTTCCGTGTCCGCGTGAAAACGCACCGCGCGCAAATCGTCAATGGACAACTTGATTGGCTTCGCGGAAGCGCCGATCACCTCGCAGGATTCATTCGCCAACGTAACACCGCTGGAATTTAAGCGTCCGCCGCCCGCCAATTCCACGGCAATAGGGAGAGTTGAACCCTCCGTGGCCTTGGCCCCGCGGCGAATTCGGCGCAAGTCGTGCAGTTCAAGTGGACCTTCGATTCCCGTGCCAACAAGCAAGCCGTCTTCGCTGATACTGGCGATTTCCGCCTTGATCGACTTGCCGTTGACCAAAGTCAATTGATCAGCACGCGTCGCCGAGATGAGTAATGCCGAAGCCAGCAATGCCAGCGCGCGGGTAAAGTAACGGGCCATAAGCAAAAACGCCATTTAGAATCGAACGGACCTATTCTCCGCCTTCGCTGTTGAAGCTTTCATAGTACTGCTCGATCAGCTTCTGATAGCGGGCGGGATACTTTTCCTTGATGGCGCTAAAGGCCGGATCCCGTTGACGATTGCGAAGCTTGCTCCACGGGCTTTGTGGTCCCGTGTCGTATCGTCGCACGACCTTCTTGTTTTGATTCTTGCTGGATCCGCCTTGCTTTCCTTTTCCTTCACCTTCTTTTTCGCCTTGCCCTTCCTTTTTCTGCTCGCCTTCGCCGCTGCTTGAGCAGTTGCATTCGCGCTCTTCCGCTTGCTTGATCAGTTGGGCCAGCATGGAGACGATTTTGTCTTGTTGTTGCTGCGTCTCCTTGCCCGAATTCTCAAGATTGAGGCGGCGGCGGGAGAAATCCATGCGCACGAAAACATCCGCCATCGTCCCTTCTTCCATCAGTTTCATCGCTTCGACCTGCCTCCAGGCCGCGATCCGCATGCGCTCCGATGCGTTGGGATTTTCGTCGATGAAGCTGGTCAAAGTTTTAATCGCATCTTGTCGCTTGAGCGTATTGGCCTGGGAGACGCCCAGCAGGAATTGGGCGTTTCCGGTCAGAACCGTTGTATCGCCGCGCTTCTCAATGAGTTCCTGTAAGAGGGGAATCGCGTCTTCGTATCGCTCGGCGAACGAATAGGCCTGTGCCAAGTAGAACGAAGCTTCGGTTGCCAGGTAAGGATCCTTTGATTTGACGAACTGGCCAAGAGCCGTGATAGCGGGCGTCAAATCCTCTTCGGCCATCATCCCCAAGGCCTTGCCGAATTCGGGATAGAGTCCGGTCAGCCCTTCGGTAATTGCCAACGACCGGGCGGCCTCGTCGGCCTGGAATTCCTTCACGTTCTTGATCAACTGCTGACGTTGCTCGTCATCCAGCGCCTCGTTCTTTTCGACCGAGGCGATGAACTGATCGATAATCTTCGTGGCCTGCTCGGGCGAGCCTGCCAATGCCTGCATAGAAATGAAGGCGACGGTCATGAATCCAACTAGCGTAGCGATATGTTTTGTTGCCATTTTGGCGATCCTTTCTCGCGAAGAGATAATTCGCTGTGCTTGTTTATGATCTTATTCTTTTTCTTTGGGCGGGCCTAAAGGAACATTCTGCGAACGCTCGATGATCTGCTCGGTCATGAGGGCGATGTCCAATTGACGAAGCGAAATGTCTTTCACTTCCTTCTTCATCAAATCGGCAAGTGTCGCGCCGTCTCGATTTTCATCGAATGCCTTGGTGCGACGATTGACTCGCATTTGGGCCGCGCGAAGCAGTTTGAGTTCCGCGGAATTGGGCAGCAACGGCGGTTCGCAGTTTCCGCCACCGCCTCCACCGCCACTCTTGCTTTCCTTTTGACGCTTTCGGAGTGCGTCGATCAGTTCATTCAAGGTAGTTTCAACCTCGCTTTGCAAATACTGGGTGTATTCGCCGGTCTGCTGTTCTTCGATCATTTCGCCGACACGAAGCAGATCATCGCGCAGGCCTTCAACAATACTGGGAAAGACGACACTGGTCCCATCTTCGATCAAGATGTCAAACGCCTGCTGCGCCATTTCGGCCAGTTCCTGCTCTTCGACGGCCAGTTGCGCCATGGCCAACCGGTCGGCGCGGCGTAGGCGGCCACCACTTTCTTTCTTTTCATTCAAGACCTTCGTCTCCTTGGAGGCGACTTCCTGACGGGCCAGCATTTCCACGAAACGCGCTTCCAAGCGGGCGAGCTTTTCCTCTTGCGTTTCTTCACGCAATTGAGCCAACCGTTCTTCGATCTCTTCCAGCGCTTTCTTCAATTGCCGCGTGGCCTCTTTTTGCTGCCGCGCCGCGCCTTCGGGATCTTGCAGACGCAAATCACCGGAAGCTTGCTTCATATTCTTTTGAGCTTGCTGAATCTGTTTCTGGCCAGGCTGCTTGCCGCCGCTTTTGCTGGACGAACTGCCGCTCTTGCTGTCGCCGTCCGACTTCTCACCGGCCTTCTTCATGTCCTCTTCCAGGCTGGCCGTCTTATCAGCCGCCTTGTCCTGCTTTTTCGCCATTTCGTCGAATGCCTCGGGAGGCAGCGAAGCAATCCGGCGTTTCTCTTTTTCCAGTTCGGACAGCGCCTTCTTCAAATCATCGAGCGCCGTCTCGCCGTCTTTTTCGGCCGACTTGCCTTTCCCCTTTTGGAGATTCTGTTCCGCCTTTTGTTGATTGCCGGCGGCTTTTTCCAACGGCTGCTGGCCCGGTTCCTGAGGCTTACTTTCAGAATCACTTGGTGATTGTGATCCCTGTGATTCCTTGGAGCCTTCCGACCCGCTCTTCGATTCCTTGGAACCTTCAGACCCCTTGGACTCTTTACCTTGCGAACCCTTGGATTCTTTACCTTGCGAGCCTTTGGATTCTTTGCCCTGCGACTCTTTGGATTCTTTGGGCTCTTTCGAGCCTTCGCCTTTTGGATCCTCTACGCCTACTGCCTTGGAATCTTCCTTGCCCTGGCCGCCAGCACGGCCGATGGCTTCGGCGGTTTCCTCCGTCTCTTTCCTTACATCATGCTGGCTATCGGCGACGGGCTGGTAGGCTTGCACGCCCTTCTTGCGAGCTTCGGACATCTCCTTGTTGACGTCCGTCTGCTTCCGAATCAGTTTCTTTACGGCCGCGATTTGTGAATCCAAATCGCCCAGCGTCTCGTCCTTGTTGGCAACCTTTTCCGCTTCGCGTTGCAGACGTTTTTCTTCCTTGATAATGTCCTGCAGCTTCTGGCGCCATTTCTCAAGCCGCTTGATTTCGTCGAGTACATCCTTGTCTTGTTCGTCGAGCAGAAGTTGAATTAGATCGCGGATGTCGACCAAAATATCTTTCTGTTCGTCGGTGGCCGTTTCCAAATCCTTGTCGTTCAACTTGGCCGTGATTTCGCCCATTCGTTTCTGGATGAGCAATTGCTTGGCTTGCTGCAGCGTTTCAATCAACCGCTTCGCGCGCTCGGGTTCAGTTTCCTGAAGCTTCTGCGAGAGTTCGGTGAACTTACGGTCGACATCTTCCATCATCCGTTCGACCCGCGCCTGCCGAACGCCCAGTCCGCTAATCTTCTTCTTGGCCGCGCCCTTGGTGGGCGAATCTTGGGGCGCGTCCTGGGCGGTGACCAAGCCGACGAGGCAAAACAGCACAATCGTCCAACCGACTCTTCCGCGTAATCGCATGATTGATACTCCGATTTTCTTCAATCCGTCGCGTCGATGGCGCGCGCCAAGGAACTCTACATTCTTTGTCGATTTTGGCCGGCCAAAAGTTTCCAGCCGCCGATATTTTTCAATCCTTGATTCTAAGGGAATCTCGTTTCGCTCAACAACGCTAATTCAAAAAAACATGCGGCCAGCACCGTATTTCAGGGGCAATGTTCGGGAAAAAAGCCGCTAATCGTTGGAATCCGCCTTGCTGGGCGAATCCCCGTCTTTATCTTTGCCTTTCGTCTCACTGGGCAGATCGGCTTTGCCACCGTCGCCGAACAGCTTTTTCAGCAAGTCCTCAAGTTCTTCCTCGGTCATTTCCAGGACGTTCTTCTGCGCTTTCTCTACTTCATAGAGCAAGTTGACCGCCGCTTGAAAACCCTCCGTCTTGACCATATAGGTGAGGATGTCCCGCATTATTCGGACAATCTCTTCCTGTTCGTCGGTCACGAGATCCAAAGTTTGGTCGCGTTGAGCGAAATCCTGTTCCGTGTCCAGCCGCCGGGCTTTGTGCAATCCATCCTCGGCGCTGGGAATGTTCGGTTCGTCCGATGCGTCCGCGTCTGGGTTGTCCTCGCTCGGCTCCACGGGCTCCTTCCGCAGTGAGAGCGAATACATCGGCTCGATCACGCGGCGCTGCAACCGTACATGAAAGCGGCTGCCTTCCTTTTCGAGCCGATTGTTCTGGGCTTCGATCAGAAACGTCTCCAGCCGCCGGGCAATCGTTTCGATGTTCGTGCCAATCAGCTTTTGGCGACGCTGGGTATCGCGAATCTTATCTTTTTGCTCCTTATTGAAAGGCTGCTGTTCGCGGCTGGCGTCGGCGGCCAATGCGCGAATTTCGGTCAGCAAATCTTCCTGATTCTTGAGCAACCTTTCAAACTCTTGTCGTTGTTCTTTCTCACGGCGCAACAAGTCGGTTCGTAGTTGTTCTTCCGTGACCACGCGCAACAAGAATTCGGAAGATTGCCCAGTCTTGGGTCCGGTCACTTCGTCGTTGTCGGTCGCTTGCACCGTAAAGGTAAGCGTAATGCCCGGACTGAATTTCAAGGGCTGCAAGTCGAAAATGTCGTCGAAGCCGAATTCCGGCTGGCCCAACAGGTCGGCGGGGCCTTCGAAGGGAACCGAACCGTTGTCGGACGAACCGCCTTCGCTGCTCTGCCACTCGTAGTCCAACCCCACCTTGTTAACCGCATAGTCGTCTTTCACGCGCACGGACATTGGGACCATGGCTTGAGGCACGACCATGCCACTGATGCCGTGCAGCCGCGCGCGAATGCGAGGTTCGCGGTCCAGCCGGACGTTCAATCGAAACGCCGTGGGACGCAGCGAAGTCAGGCCGGTCGTATCCTTGAGTTCAATCGTGTACTTGCCGTCCAGTAATTCATCAGTCGCCACGCTACCCGAAATGGACTTGGAGTCCGCAATTTTCAGCGGCCACACGCGATCTTCGCCATTAAGCCGCAGCTTGGCGTCCCGTAACGGCTTGTTCGTGTTGCCGCGAAGTTCCATACTACTTCCATTCAGTACATAGTAAGGACCCTTGCCGGGCGGGAGCAGAACCGAGTTCACCACGATCTGTTCGTCTTCCGACAAGACCTTATCAATGGTCGCCATCTGTTGATCGACCGTCACTCCGCCGCGAGCGATGATTTCCCGCCATTCCTCGGCGCTGTAATCCGTGGCATACACGGACAAGTAATCGATCAGGGGTGCCCCTTCGTCTTCCTTCGTAACCAAAATGCGTTTGCGCGCATACGACGGCGGAGACACCGTCAACTGCAGATCATCCACCATCGGAGGATCGTCCAAATTGACATGAACCCACTTGGTTCTCACATCGCGATGCCAAAACTTGGAGTTGTCGCGGGCGCGTGCCAGGAAGTCGAACTCTTCCGTTTTGCTTTTGAACGTGGCCTCGTACCAACGATAGGCCAACATCTCTTTGTTCCACTGGCCCCCGACCGCGGCGAGCAAACCCTTGAGGCGATCGAGGTCCTTTTTGTTCTTGGGATCCAGCTCGTTCATCTTCTGCGTCGGCTGGTTGCGCGAGCGGAAGTCGATATAGACGTCATACGACTGAATGCCAGTCTCGCCCGACGTGCTTGCCGCCGCTACATTGGAGCCTCCTTCCTTGATGCGTCGCAGGCGTACTAGTTGCGCGCGATCCTCGCCGCGAACCATTTTCAACGTATTCTCTTGGACACCGAGAATTTCGACGTCGATGTCACGTGGCCAGTCGACGTCCGCCAGGAGGATGTTCCTCTGATACCAAGTATTCAGCAACATCGTATTCGTTGCGACTCCGTAGACGCCCGCGCCAACAATCGCGCCGGCAGCCACCATCAACACCATGTTGATACTGAACCGCCCAGCATTCAGAATCTGGCCAAAGTTGATATTTTCCGCCGCTCGCGAGCCAGCCTGAATGGTCGCCTGCACCATCCCTTTCGAGACGCCTTGATAAGAGACATCTCCCATTCGTGAAAACTGCACCGAGCTGATCATGGCTTCGCCCAGTTGCCGATTCTGCTGTTCGACTTCCAAACACAACGCGTCGTCGCCCGGGCGCTGCGACAGCGGACGGCCCAACCGCCAGGCAACCATGGCGATCAGCCCCGCGACCATCAACGCGAGCATGATCCCGCGCTGCGCCAAGTCCATGTGAAAAAGCCAGTCCAGCAGCAAGTCGAACGCGGCCAGCAAGACGACCAGCCACAGAATCCAGGCGAAGCCATCCGCCAGCACCCACAGCAGAATCTTGCGGCGCAACGAACGCAACCTCGTCGCCACGGAGGAGGGAATATCGGACGAGCCGGACGCCGGTTTGTTAATTGTTATTTCACTCACAGCAATTTATACCATTTACGAACAGCCCATTCGACACACAACAACAGAACGAAAAAGCCAAACAACCGGTAGGGAATCTGATGTTCGCCCCACAGGATAACCGGCTTGCCGGGCACCTCGATCGTCTCCGGCTCGGCTCGGATATCTTTCAGCAGGCGGCCCACTTCATTGACGTGGTAGTAATTGCCACCCGATCGGTTTGCAACCTCGCGCAGCAACTGTTCGTTCAGCCACACCTGGTTCATTTCAATGCTGGGCATCACCACATCAAAAGACGTTTCGACCTTGTTGGCGCCACCCCCTTCCGATCCCGCAAGTTCAATGGACACATGGTGGCGGCCCTCGCGACGGGCCACCGAGGTCGCTTCAAATTGGCCGGGTTGGCTTTCCACTTGCCGGAAAACCAGCGACGAATTTTGGCCGTCGGGTCCGCGCAGCGTGGCGTCGACTTGCGATAGCATGAGCGGTTCGTAAGTGGCATCTTTTAGACTGGCGAAGATCGCGATCTTATCGCCGATTTCATATTTTTCGCGTTCCGGTTCGACATAGCCCCGCCGCAAGCTTTGGAGCGTGCGTGTCTCGATCAAAAACCGGGTAACCTGCAGCCAGTACTTGTCAAAAAACTCGGCCTGCCGCCCTGCGCGGCGCCAACGCCAGGTGCCATTGAAGCCAATGTAGACGGTGTTCGCCGGTCCATAGCGACCGGCCACCAACAGCGGACGAGAGCCTTCGACCTTACGCATGATTGGATTGCTATGTTCGAGCAGCACTTTCGCCGTTGGCTTGGCACCGGCCGCGGGAAAGCTCCAGAAGATGCCCGGCAAGTCTTCCCACCGCGCCAGGTTCTTCTGCGGATCTTCATAGAAGCTCATGATCGGATGGTCAATATTTTCCATCAGCAGGCGAAGCTTCCACGATTCACGATTGGTGGCCAACGAGGTCTGCAATTCGGTGCGTTGGACGTCGCCAAATTGAACCGGCAAGATTTCCTTGATGATGCCGGTCTGGTTGCCGGCGAGAAATTGGCCGGAAAACTTGGGGCCCGCCATATACAAAACGCCGCCCGCTTGTTTCGACGCGAACTGTTTTAACAGGTCCATCCATTCGTCGTCGAATTCGTCGGGATTGGGATCAAACAACATGATCACCGAATACTCGGCGAGCTGGGTCAGCGTGGTCGGCAGTTCTTCAATCGGTTCATCGCCTTCTTGCGGCCGTTCGTCGTCCAGAGTTTGCAGCCAACAAGAGACTGAAATCGTGCGGTCGCGGCGCAACAGTCGCTGCACCATGCGATATTCCCAGGTCGGCGCGCCGGCAATCAGCAGTACTTTGGCTTTGCGGTCGACGGCTTCCACGATGCCGGACGACTTTTCGATGTAGGGCGGATCGGCTTCGATCTCGAGCTGTTCGGCGCGGATCGAATAGGCGTACCTGCCCGGCTCGGGTACCGACTGGGCAAACGTGGCGCGGGCCAGTCCTCCCTCGCGCGGCACCTGCACGGTCTGGCGATCGACCATGGTTCCAGGCCCCGCCTGGCCGTCGTCGCCGACTTTGTGCTGAAGTAACTCAACGCGAATTTCAGGTTTTTCGAAGTCTTCACCTTCGATGTTCAAAACGGTTTGAATTTCAAACGGTTCATCCGGCCACACTTTTTCGCGGACATAGACTTCATGAATTTTCAAACTGCGGCTTCGTTGCGGATCGCCCACGCCAACGATGTGAATGGGAACGCCCTTGCTGCCGGCCAATTCCGCAATCTCCAGCGGCTTTTCGCCGGCGGTATGCTGTCCGTCGGTGAAGATATAGATGGCGGCCAGCGGATTAAGACTCAACGACTCCTTGATGGGCATCCACAAATTGGTCCCTCTGCCTTGGGCGTCCAGCGGCGGAACGGACGGCCCGGCAGCCAATTCTTCGCCGTCCTTCGCAGCTGGCTGTTTCAAGTTTTCGGGCTGAACTTGCAGCGTCGAGTGTTTTTGTACCTGATCGGAAAAGTCCATGACACGGACTTTTCCACGACGTTGCAGGTGGCGCAATAGTTCGCCCTTATTGTGCAGCATCAGATGATTGACGATGTCGACGCGGGAAGGCTGCCGCTCGCGAACCGTTTCCGCCGTTTCGCCCAATGCGGTGGCGACCCGGCTGGCCGCCGTATCTTCACGATAGGCGTCTTTCGTGTTCATCGACTGCGACCCGTCGCGGGCAAGCGCAAAAAACGGGTACGTCTGCTGACTTTTCTTGACCACTAAAACCGGCTTCAGCAAGATCACCACGAGCATGAACAATACGACAAAGCGGATCGCGGCCAATGCAAGCTTGACGGGCCGAGGGCAAGTCGCGATTTCACGCTGGTATAGAAAGACGACAAGGATGCCTAACGTGACCACGATCCCGACCAACACGAACACGCCCCAAGATGTCGGCATGTAATCCCACCGAATCTCGACGTCGGATGCATCCGAGGGGATTTGGCTGAGGTCGAAGCCCAACAGCCACAAGATCCATTGGATAACTGGGGAATTTGTCGCGTCCACAAACGGACTCCTCTAGTGTTGATCTACACGAATTCGTTGTTCTTTGAAAATCAAAATCGTGACACGCGGCTCGCGCCACTTTCCTTCCGTTCCCAAACGATCTTTCCCGAAGGATCGATCTCGCGAACGCCACTGCTGTCCAAAATAATCGTATTGCCGCTGGGCACGCGCTGTGCGTCATACGGCGTGCTTAACCCGGATTTCTCCCACACGGTGGTGCCTTCGGCGTCGACTTCCACAACCTTGCCACCCTGCGATTGGGCGATCAGAGTATTGCCGTTTTCCAGCCGCTGGGCGGCAATGGCACCTTGCATTCCCGTCACCTGCCACACGACTTTCCCATCCTTGTCGACTTCCACGACTTTGTGATCGCCCGAGCAAGCCACCAGCGTGTTGCCGTTTTCCAAGCGTCTGGCGTCCATCGGCTGATTCGAGACGGTCGCTTGCCAAGCCACTTCGCCGTCGGGACGGTACTCAATGACCCGCTGACCACCCGAACAAGTTACCAGTGTATTGCCGTTGAGCAATCGTCGAGCACTGAACGGATTGGCCGGGACATTATCCTTGCGCCAAACTTCTTTTCCGTCAGCATCGAATTCGATCACCTTGTTATTCTGATAAAAGCCAACGACCCGGTGGCCGTTGGGCAAGCCTTGCACCGACCAAACCCCATCCAAGCCCCCTTTGCGCCAGCGTTCGTTCCCCTCGGAATCCAATTCAATCACGCGACCATGGTTGTAGTAGGCGATCAACGTGCGACCCAACAACGGATCGGTGTCGGGCAGCGGTAGCTTCAACTCCGATTCGCTCGCATGGGCGGCGATCCAATCCCGCCATTCCTTGACGGCGACGGTTCGATCCGCCGCCTGGCCATAAGCGTTGAATTTGAACTTCTGGCCGGTAAGTGATCGTAGTGCTTGGCTACTGTGCAGCCGGATCCGCGCATCCTCGGATTCGAGCAAGTTGGCAAACGCGGAGAGTGAATCGGCATCGCTGAGGCTGGCCAATGCGCGTGCCGCCGCGTGACGGACTGAATCATCTTTCGACGCCAACATTTTTTGAATCGCCGGTTTGACGTCTTCCGACAGCACTGCCGCGGCGGGCTCGGCCGCGATGGTCCGCAGCTTGATGTCGCTGCCGGCCAATGCCGCGCGTAATAGTGGGCCATCTTTCTCTTCGACCGTGGACAGCAGAGCCTGCCGCGCCATTACCTGTTGATGCTCACGTTCCAAAGTCCTGGCCGCTTTCAATACGGCGCTGGCGTGCCCTTTGCTCTCCGACTTTCTGATTGTCCGCATGGACGAAACAATCAAACCGTTAAGCTGTTTGCGCAAGTCGTCGGTACCGACCTTAATCGGTGAATCCGCTTGATCGTTGATGCAATGATCGCCCAGGATGGCAAGCGCGGCACCGGGACGCTTGGCGGCCAAGCTGATCGAGTTCATGGCGTCGAACAACATCGAATAGGCCTGCTCGGGATCTGTCTTTTCGACCATCTTGAATGCCGCCACCAAGTCGGCTTCCGCTTTTTCAAATTCACCGTCCTTGGCGTAAATCTGCATCCGCTCGATATAGGCCTGGGCGCTGCCCCCGCGAATCCGCTGTTCCAACACACTCAGCCGCTGGGCTTTGTTGGTCAGCGCGAAAACCGAATTGCCACCCAACATCCACAGTTTCTGGCCATCGCTGTACAGATTGCCGATCGGATCTTCCCCGGCACTTAGATGCACCGCGACCTTATCCAGAATCTTGCCACTCTCCAGATCGATTCGAGCAATCGAATCGCCGATCGGCATATAGAGGGCATCGTCGGTCGCGCAGGCCCGTCCCAAGGAATCCTCGGTCTCAAGTTCCCAGGCGATCTTGCCGTCTTTATCGAGATCATAGGCGCGGACCACGTTTCGACCGGCGACGAATAGGGTCGTGCCGACGATTCCCACGGGATAGGTCGCTGGTTTGTCATAGGGAGTTCGGGGACTCCTCCACAACATCTCGCCCGTCCGGCGGTCCAGGGCGTAAAGGCGATCGTGATCCGTGGAAAAGACCACCAACTGGCGGCCGAACGGAATGGCAAGGTCGTCTTCCCAACCTTGCAGCGCGAGCAACTGACTGGCGGCAACGCCAAAATTACGGCTGGTAGGCGATGGTTTCCCATCGCGTTTGTATTTCACCGCCCAGCGGATTTCTCCTGAGACCGCGTCCACCGCGAACACGGCACCTGAACCGCACACGACGTAAGCGTCGCGACCGGCCAGAGAAATTCCGATCGGCGACCATGGCCGCGTGCCGCCGGGCGGATCGTCAGCCAGGAAGCTCTTCCAAACCAGTTTGCCGTCTTTCCGGTCGCGGGCCTGAAGCCAGATCGCGCCGGAATCGGCCACCGGCACTAGTAGGAAATTCCCATAGGGCACGGGGGCGGCCATGAAGCCTAAATCGGTGTCATCCGTTTCGCCTTCTTCCGAGGGACTCTTGTGCCACAACGCTTTACCCGTCTTCGCGTCGTACGCCGCGAGCCAATTGGTTCGCGATCGATTGGGCATCACGCCCCAGTGCCAATGCTGTTGTTGCACTGGCTGGGGCTTGGTAGTTCGCACACCGTAACGCGAAACGCGGCGGCCTTCGACCGCATAGACCACGCCGCGCGAAATTGACATCGACTGATGAATTCGGTCGCCAAATAACATGACCTCGGCATGGGACATCGGCAGCTTCAACTGATTGCCCTGCCGCACCACGAACCCGTTGCTGACCATTTGGTTCATCATGAGCGTGAATTGATCGACCTTGAACTCGTTGAGCCACGCGCTTCTCCAGACAGGGTCTTCGCTTTCGGCCGATGCGTCCCAGCAGGTGATATCGTTGTTGGTCTTTACATAAATGAGGCCATCGGCGAACAGCATGCGACCCGCCGGCTGCCACTTGCCGTCAGACCATCGCTTGAGCAGACCCTTGCTGCTCTTTGCCACTTTGACTTGTGGCTGAACTTGGCCCCGGCGCGTGTAGATTCCAATCGCCTGGTTGCTGATCTGGGTCGTGAAATTAACGTCAAATGTATAGCTCCACATTTTGGTCAGATCGGCACTGGTCACATCCTTCGGCAAACCTTGCATATGTCCCTGGCGTCCCGGCCCCCCCATGGCCATCGTCCAGTTTCTAGCGGCAACTCCGCCGGCAACAGCACGCTTGCTGGCCTTAGACAAATCCTGCTTGACCAGGGAAATGATCTGATCGCCCGGTTCCTCAGACACCTTCTCGGCTTCGGCAATGGCCGCCTGGGCCGACTCGATATCCCCCACATGCGCGGCCGCGACCGCCAGCCGCAACCAAATATCCTTTTTGGGAATCGACGGATCGGGGTGTCTATCCAAGATTTTTTGAAAGAGCCGGCTTGCACCGACAAAGTCGTAACGGTCCAGCGCCAGGCAGCCGAGTCGATAGGCGGCATCATCACCGTGGGAACTCAAGAAATACTGACGGACCACGCCGCTCAGCGCCTGTTCCTCGGTGTTGTTTCTCTTACCTTCCGCCAACAGGGCCAGCGCTTCTCCATCCGCCGTGATGCGATAGTCTCGCAGTCCCTTGGCGGGCAGTTTGGCAATGGTTCGCTCGACTTCCTCCGAAAGGGAGGAGAACTTGCGGCCATCTCGCGTTACTAGCGTATCGCCAGTCTCCTCCAGCACGCGCTGCCACAGAATCGTGGCCAAGTCGTACAGGCCCTTCTCGGCGAATTCATCCGCCCGGTCGAGCCACCGTTCAAGCTGGCGATTCGTCTTCAGCGAAGCGCTGCCAGGAAATTTTTCTTTTTCCTCTTCTTCGTCCGCCGCGCCGCACCGCGCCGCACCCACCAGCAGCAGCGTGATCGCCAGGAGGATCCGGACGCATGTCGGTGCAAAAGAATTGGATTTCAACAGGCTCGCTTGGTGCTTGTTTCGCATGACTTGCGATCCTTCGTCACTATGTTTTGTTTGCTGCTTTGATTGTTGGGTCCGCGGACGGGCCGGGAGTGTCACGTCCATTTTCATCGCCTCATGCCGAATAGCCAACCTAGCACTTGTTCAACGCACAATACGCAGACTGCCGCATAAAGAAAGAACCACCAAAATTCTTGCCGCGATCCGCGCACGACTTGCGCCGCTGCTTCGCCGGCGCTGACAATTTCGACCTTTTCACTTTCCAGCTTTTTTCGCGACGCGCTCGTCAGCCGGTGAAGATTGCTTTCACTGGGATCGATATTGGCGGCAAACAGAACTTGATCCTCGCCGCCGTCGGTGCGGGTCAGCTTCAGTTGATAGAAACCGCGACGATTGGCGTCCGGATAATTGAACTGCCGGGTCGTTTGCGTCTTATCCCCTTCCTCCACGGAATAGACCGCCTGGACGTTGATTCGCTCGTTGTCAGGCAATTCCAGCAAGCCGCTTTCACGATGCTCGACCAAATCCAGCGCGTACCGCAACGGCTCGCCGACTTCCAAATCGCCGGTGCCGGCGGCATTCCCCGCCATGTATCGCACCAGTTCCTGCATGGCCACGACAAAACTGTAGTCGTCCGGCCAGTTCGTCCAATCCTTGTCGCCTGGAATGGCCATCGCCAGCACTCGCCCTTTGCCGTAAGGCTTTTCCGCGACGGCCGGCGATTCGTCCTCGTCGGTCAGCTTGGCCGGCACGGAGACCGTCGCGCTTTCCTTGGTGTTGAGCACGCTGGCGGTCCACCAGCGAAAGATTTTGGCCCGTTCGATGAACGGATTCTTTTCGCCGCCGAAAATTTGAAACACCGGATGATTGCTGTCGTCTATTTGGAAATTCACCCATTCGCGTCTCGTTTCATCCCCGGACAGATGGGTCAGCCGCATGGGTGACAGCCCCGCGCCCTTGCGGACCATCAACTCGTTAAACGTGTCCTCGTCGACCTGATCACCCGGCAGCAGAATCAGTCCGCCGCCTTTCTCCGTCCACTGTTCGATCGCCTGAATTCGGGATTCCGACAACTGATACACATTGCACAAGAAAATGACCTGGAATTTTTCCAGTTTGACCGTCTCCAGTTCCGTATCGGTAACCACTTCGACCGCGATGCCCGAGGAAGTATCGCCGGGCGGGGCCAGGGCGCGCCGCAAGAAGATCGATTCCGAACGGCCAAATACCGCCGATGGATCGCCGTCGACCACCAGAGTTGGAATACCTGGAATCACGCGGGCCGCGAAGTAACGCTCGCTATCCGCCAGCAACCGGTCCTGTTGGTCGTTTCCACTGGTTGTGACCTGCGCCATGACGCGCATCGAACTGGTCGCGTGCCCATCCTTGAACTCGCCATCATCGCCTAAGAAGTCTTCCGGCGAAAATGTGAAATTGAATTGCACGGTTTCCGTGCTGTTCGCCTCGATTCGCACAATTTCCGCTTCCAGTGGGATGGAATCCCCGGCGGTGAACTTCACTGTCACGTCTTCTATCGGCGCGTCGCCCGTATTTGATACCGTCACATCAAACCGCGAAGGCACTCCGGCCACCAATGTATCTTCCGGCACAATCTCGGTGACCGCCAAATTGCTTTCCTCTTCGTTTCCGACGTCGACCAGAAAACTCGCGCTGGTCTCCTTGGCCAGTCGTTGAAGCGTGTTGCGCGGATGGTTTTCATCTTCCAAACCGTCCTCCATGCGCCAGTCTCGCGCCCGCAAGTCGGTCATGACGTAAAGGACTCGATCAATATTGTCCTTTTCGGCCGCCAAATAACGCTTCAGTTCTTGAAAGGCGACGTCGATATTTGCGGCTTTGTCGGAAGGCTTGAGTTCGAGAATCTCGGCCACCACATCCTCGACCGAATCGGCGTCCAAACGCATGTTGTTAACGAGCGGCGTATCGGGCCGTGACGTGAGGAAAATGGTCAACGAATCGACCGCGTTGTTATCGACCAGTCCGCGCGCGATGCTTTCCAGGCTTTGCTTGGTCTCATCCATCGACGAACGGTTGTTGCTTTGGGCGTGCATACTGGGCGAATCGTCGACCAAGATGATCCGTTCGTACTGCTGATTTTGCCCCAGCGAAATATTGCCTTCGGTAAACGGCCGTGAAAATAGCAGTCCCAACAAGAGCAGAGCCAGGCACCGCAGAAGCAGCAAGATCAAGTTTTCCAGCTTGAGCCGACGACGATTGCGTTTGTCGGCGTCGAACAGGAACTCCATCGCCGCCCAATCGACGATTTTGAAACGACGCTTGTTCAGCAAATGAATGATGATCGGCAAGGAAATTGCAGCCAGGCCAAGTCCGGCCAGCCACGGATACGCCAATGAGAAGCCAAGCGATGTCATATATTCAGGGTTTCCGTGGATCGAGGAGCACGCAAATGGAGGAGTTGGTCACCTACGGTTGGCCCGTCGCCGCGTTTTCTGACGGAACGATAGATAGGTCGCAAGCGCCCCGTCGAGTGGATTCTTGGTATTTAGCTGCACATAGTCGATGCCCGCGGTCGCGCAGACTTTGCGAACCTCTTCCAGAAATCGTTCGACCGATTCGAGATACGATTGCCGCAGCGCGCGAGGTTCGGTAAACAGTTGCCGATCGACTTCCAATCCGCGAAACAGCGTGTTGTCTTGAAAGGGGAAATCCAATTCGTGTTCGTGCATGACGTGAAATACAATGACTTCATGCTGCCGCAATCGAAATTGCTGAACCGCTTCGGCCAGCAACTCGCGATCAAGAAAGAAGTCACTGATCAGCACCACCAAACCACGTTTGCGAGTTTGATTGGGCAACTCGCGAAACACGTCGTCGACGTCGGATTTGCGCTCCGGTTCGGTTTGCTGCAATTCGTGAAGCATCAATTTGAGATGGCTGGGATGGCCGCTGGGCGCGAGGTTCTTTTCAATCTTGTTGCTGAAGGTCACCAAACCAACTGCATCAGCCTGCTGCTGCAACATGTAAGCCAAACTGGCCGCCAGCGTGGCCCCGTAATCGAATTTACTCCAACCGCCTTCTTCGCCATACCGCATGCTCTTCGAACAATCCAAAATGATCGTGCACTTCAGATTGGTTTCTTCTTCGTACTCCTTGATATACAGCCGATCGGTCCGCGACCAAACTTTCCAATCGATGTGCTTAATTTCGTCGCCCGGCGAGTACTCGCGGTGACTGGCGAATTCGACGGCGAATCCGTTGTACGGACTCTGATGTTGGCCGGTGAGAAAACCTTCCACCACCAGTCGCGCCCGCAAATCAAGCCGCTTGACCTTGTCCAGAGTCTTGGGGTCGAGATAATTCTTGCCAGCAGGTTGTGCCGTTCGGGCCATGCTGTTCCTCAGTGTTTGATCCGCCGCACGCAACATGGCGTGCAGCATGATTGGCCCGCGGCTATCGCCGCGGAGTCCGGTTGATGTTCGGCGGTTCCAATTGCCGCCAGCGAACTCGTTCTCCCATCATGGCCCGCTCGACCGCGGCGGGAAATCGTAAGTTGCGATGCTTCGACCGCGACTCCAGCCAGGATGGCAAATCGACTCCGTCTTCAGCGCGAATCACTTTCACTTTCGGCGATTCCAGCCGCTTGAGCCTACCGTTCAATTCCTCGATTCGCTGATTGATTTTCTGCACGGCGCTCTTGAGTTCAGCCATCTCTTTTCGCAACTCGCCCGGGCGCTCGGGCTCATCGCTCCGCGCCTCGCCCAATGCGACAAGCAGGATGCAGGCCGCCGTCAAACTCAACACGCTTCTTTTGGTCCACATGCTTCGATTCCTTTAAAGCTTAGTGACGGGCCGCGCGATTCCATCCCGGCCCCCAGGTTTCCGTGCCGTCCGGCATACCATTAACTACTGAACGCCTTGGCAAGTTGCGGGGCAATTTCGTCGCCTTGATTGCGATCGGACACTTCGGTAAGCAGGCGGTCGACGACATCGTCCGACGACACGCCCGAACTTTCCGCGTTGAAGTTAGTGATGACTCGATGCCGCAATACGGGATGCGCCACCGCCTTGATATCGTCGGTGGTGACGAAGAAGCGGCCATGCAACATGGCGCGCGCCTTGCCGCCCAGCAATAAATACTGCATGCCTCGCGGTCCAGCGCCCCAACTCACCCATTCGTTAATGAATGCCGGGCAATCGCCTTCATGCACGCGCGTGGCGCGAACCAGACGCAACGCATAATGAATCACATGGGGCGCCGCCGGAACGCGGCGAACCAATTGCTGCACGTGCAAAATCTTCTCGGCACTGAGTACTTCTTCGACCTGCGGATTGAATTCGGCCGTGGTCGTTTCGGCGATCTTGTACTCTTCGTTGTAATTCGGATAGTTCACGAACACCTTGAACATGAAGCGATCTTGCTGAGCTTCCGGCAAGGTGTACGTGCCTTCTTGTTCAATCGGGTTCTGGGTCGCCAGCACGAAGAACGGATCGGGCAGCCCGTGCCGCTGTCCGCCAATGGTGACTTGCTTTTCCTGCATCGACTCGAGCAGCGCGGCTTGAGTCTTGGGCGGAGTTCGGTTGATTTCATCGGCCAAAATGATGTTGTGAAACACCGGACCGGAAAGGAACTTAAATGCCCGTTCCCCCGTGACCTTGTCGTCGTAGATGACTTCGGTTCCCGTGATGTCCGACGGCATCAAGTCGGGAGTAAATTGAATTCGGCTGAAGGAAAGCTGCAAACATTTGGCCAGCGTGCTGACCATTAACGTCTTGGCCAAACCGGGCACGCCTTCCAGCAGCACATGCCCCTGAGCAAAAATCGACGTCAACAACTGCTCAATGACCTTATCCTGGCCAACGATGACTTTCGCCAGTTCTTGCCGAACCGACTGGTAGGCCGACTTCAACTCTTCCAGTGCCTGCAGATCGTCCGGTCCCAGCGCTTGCTGCGGCGCGGCGGATTCCGAAAGTTGAGCATCGACAGGTTGGTCAGACGACATGGTGAAGGTTCCTTTGTAGAAATCGTTGAATCGTGATGCGATTCACTGAATGCGCAACTGAAAAGGGGGAGGTCTTGGTATTCGGCGGTCAGGGGTTGGTTTAATCCCGTTCGTTTCTGATCTTACGCCGACAGTGGCGAAACGGTTTCATTTTAAGCGACTCGCGCGGCGACGCCATCAGGCGGACCGTGTTTATACAAACTCGTTACATGGGTTCGCCGCGTTGGTACATGATTCGTTACATAGATGACGCCATTGAAGAATTAGTTTCGTCGCGTCTAAAATTTGGCGATAAATTCACCCCTGGCGCAAAACCGTGCCGTGTGTGGATGGTTTCCATCAAGGGTTAAGTGCCAGCTAAGTGGTTAAAAGTTCAAAGACGTATGACGAGGGGGAGTTAGGGCATGCAATGTGGAAGTTGACATGCCTCCATCCCTGGTTGGTGGAGCGGCTGGCCCGTGATTGCTCCTCCACCTGACGAATTCTGATCTTCGCCCTAAGTCAGCATTGTACGCGGTGTCGACGAATTTACCAGCAGATTCGGAACACCAGGCGATTCTCCTGAACTGAATCTCGATCTAAAATGGACGACAGCAGAATTGGTGGAATCTTGAGATCAACCATGGCCATAAGCAATCCAGCAGCCCACGAGATGGTTCCCAAACGGCCGGCAATACCGGCTTGGCTACTGTCCGCGGTCGTTCACTTGCTGCTGTTCATCGTCCTCTCGATAGGGTTTCAACGAGTTCAGCACCATTTAGGCGATGAACAAGAGCGGAAAGTTGGCATCGTTCTGGCCCACGCTAACGCCCAACAGGAGGTCGAGTTTCTTGACGAAGCCGATTCCTCGGCGGAAGCGAGCCAATCCGAGCCATCGGCGGCCGCGCCCCCGTTGCCGAGAGAACAGACCGAACCACCCATCGACCCCGACATCAAACTTCCGGGCAAGCTGGATACGTCACTAGGGGCTTCCCTGAGTGATGAACTCGTCGCCGTGCCATCGCTTAAGCCGGGGACCGGTCGATCGGGACTCTCAGCCGAGGAAGAGGCCGCAATCCTGGCCGCCGACGCCGCGCGGCCTCGTCGCATGGGGCCTTCGGGTCCAAGTGCCCAAATCGGAGTTTTTGGCGGACCGAACGTTGAAGGCCACAGCTTCGTATTTGTGATTGACCGTTCAAAAAGCATGGGTACGGCAGGGCTGGGGGCGCTAGGCCGGGCGGCCCAGGAACTGTACGCCAACCTCTCCAAACTCCAGCCGCATCACAAATTTCAAATCTTGGCGTACAACCACACGCCCCACTATGTCAGCAAAAAGCGACAGATGTTGCCAGCCACGAAAGAGAATCTGCACAAGATCCCCGAATACTTCAACAATCTGACCGCGTTTGGCAGAACCAACCACCTTTCCGCCCTGCTGGCGGCTTTGCGGCTCAATCCCGACGCCGTCTTCCTTCTGACCGATGGCGACCCCAATCTGACCGAGGCCCAAATGATCCAAGTCACGAACCGTGCCGGCGGACAGACGTCTATTCATTGCATTCAGTTCGGGGCTGGGCCGCGACGGGACGATGAAAGTTTCATGCCTGTCCTGGCGGCTAGGAACTCGGGCAACTACTCCTACGTCGATATGTTAGCCAAGCTCCGCGGACGCTAAGCGCTTGCAATCCACTCGCCTTACGGGACACAATAGCTGCCTGGACTGAATTGGGAGGAACGATGCCGGTGGTAACTGTAATCTCGGACCATCGCGCATGCGAGCCATGTTATCGCCACCAGCGCGAGCGGGGTTTCGATTTCGAACCGTAACTCAATGGGTTCGAGGCACTGCCTCTACTTTTCATCGAATCATCGAAGAAACCGGAGAAGACACTCCATGAAATTTGACGTTCGCCATATCGTCGGGGCCGCACTGTCCCTTTCCTTTCTTTCGTTGATACACCAGCCCGTCGCCGCCGAAGACGTGCCGCTAATCGTCGATTTTCGCGATGGCACCGTAATCCGCATGGTCATTCCCGACGGTCAGATCCCCTGGCGACGGATTTCAGAAGACGGCGAAGTGACCGAAGAACCCGTCATGCTCTCCAAAGTCAAGCAGGTTCGATTCGTGCTGACGCCCGCGACCGAACAGGTGGCCCACGTCCGCCGCTTGATCGCCGGATTGGGGGCTGCCCGTTTTCAAGACCGGGAAGCCGCGCAAGCGGAATTAATCAAGCGCGGAGCCAAGTTTCGCACCATCATCGAACAGGCGGTGCCACGAACGAAGGATTACGAAGTCGGTTGGCGATTGAACGAAGTCATCAAGTCGCTGCCCAAGGAAGCCGGCGGGCTGCTCGGGAACGACTACGATCAATTAACCTTGAACGCCGACGAAGAACAGGAGATTCATGGCGACGTCGGCGACTGGGAAGTGACGACGGGCTACCGTGGCGCGAACATCAAGATCGACCGGTCCAATGTGCTGTCGGTTCGAAACGACACGATCAAGCTTGACCTGTTGGCCGAACCTCCGGTCGTCAGCATGGAACGAATTCCCAGCGACGAGGACGAGTTGTTTCCGCCCGACGTGACGCGTATCGATTTCGATCGCGCTCCCGGAGGCGCGACCATCGCGGCCGGCACCGACATTTCCGAAGTCTACGTGCCGGTCGGGGCGACCTTTATTTCGTCCTATAAAGACTCGTTTGTGGCGGTCGAGCCTTATAACGTGGGGGGCCGCAGCGGCGGTCGTTGCGCTGCCAATCACAAGCCACTCTACCAGGGCACGATGACCATTCGTTTTTGCAAGCCCGACAATGCCCGCTTGCCTGCCGGCGTTACCCATGTGGGCTTTTGGACTTCGCATATCGCCCCTGAGGGAACTGCATTACAGGCGTTTGACGCGCGCGGCCGGCAAATCGGCGAAATCAAAACCGTACGCAGTCAACGCGATTTTCTGGCTATGAAAACGAATGTTCCTATCGCCTACATTCGGATCGTTCCCGACGAGGAAGTCGATCCGGATTACGCGATCGACGACCTGGTGTTCGACACTCCCAAGCCGCTCAGCGAAGCCGGCGATCCCGACCGTTACAGCATCGTGCTGGCGACGGGTGAACGACTGCACGGCAGTTCACTGGAAGTCGTCAAAGACACCCTCGTTTTGAAGGAAGTGACAGTCGGAATCGACGAGCTGCGAATTCCCATGTCGGAACTGGCAATCCTTGTCCCACCCCGTAGCCCGTTGCCGGAAGTGGGGGACGACCAGCGATGTTTTCTGCGCATGTCGGACGGTTCGGTGCTTCGCGCGCGAAACGACAAGGGACTGAAGCTGGTCCGTTTTCAAGACGACGAAATCGACGCCAATCGCCTGGTCGCCTTGTGGGGCGCAGCGACGATTCTGGAAGAGCCTCCCGCGGAAGCGTGGCCCAAGCAGGGCGCGTTGATGATTGCCGGCAACGACGAATTCGTGCCCATTCCGGATTGGAAACTTGGCAAGACATGGATCGACTCGAACGTCGAAGCGCCAGGTGGCGAAGCCCTGACTTATGCCAACTCACCAGTCGTCTGGTTCCGCCAGCCCGGCAAGCGACCCGAGGAAAGCGGCTTGCTGCGAACCGCTTCGGGCGAGGAAATCGTGCTGGGCACCGACGACGGCTTCGCGCTGAAGCAATGGTCGCTGGAAGGTGTTGTCATCGCCCGTGGTGACAGTGAGTGGTCGATCGGCATGGGAGAAATTCGATCGCTGCTGCTGCCGCGCACCAAGCAAGAATAAGTTCTCTGCGTTTGTACATTCGGGTGGCCAAGCCCATGGGTCATTCGCTTTCGCCTTGTAGCGTGAGAACTAACTTGCGGCTGCCTCCATTGTCTCGATGCTCGCACAGATAAATCCCTTGCCACGTCCCCAGGGCGAGCCGGCCTTGGCGAACCGGAACGGACACGGAACTGCCCATTAACGACGCCTTCATGTGCGCGGGCATGTCATCCGGCCCTTCCAGCGTGTGAACATACGGAAACTGCTCGGGGGCAATCGTATTGATCAACGATTCCAAGTCGACCCGCACATCGGGATCCGCGTTCTCGTTAATGGTCAGTGACGCCGAAGTGTGTTGAATAAAAACGTGCAGCAAGCCGATTTGCAACTGCTGCAACTCTGGGAACCCGGTTTCTACTTCCCTCGTAATCAAATGAAACCCCCGTGGAAACCGAGGAAGCCCAAGAGTCTTTTGAAACCAGCTCATGAATTTTTTCTTCCGGAGGACTCAGCGGAATGAACTTGAGGCAAGATCAGCACAGCTTATCATAAGCGATCGTTGATTTGTTAAATCAAAACCATTGCGCCACACTTAGTGGTTTTAATTCCCACCTTGCGGGCGTCGGCACTTTTCCCGCATTACAAACTGTCCCCAGAAAACAACCGTCTTGCTGGGTTTTATCATTCGAGAAGAATTGAGCTATGGGGGAATACACACCAAAGAGAAACAAAAAGCTTGACTTTCGGTCTGCGGTTGAAATAATACAACAGCAAACGCGGGCAGGCCTGCCAACCAAATAACCGGCCTACCAACCAGATAAATCGTTCTGCAAAACAAAACGTCGCCAAGTTAGTTCTTCAGCGGGACCCTCTTGGCTTTTTTGACTTGATCATTTGAAAGGGTGAGTGATGGAAAAGGAGAAAGTATTTAACGTTTTTGAGGCCATTCTCAAGTATGGGCACGACGAGGACTTCGCGCCGACGGATTCCAATTCGTTCTCGGCGACCGACGCCCCCGCGGGCTCGCAATCGAAGATTGACGAATTGCGGAAACGCGTTGAACTTGGATTGCCACTTTGGCACAATTCTGACCGCCACGATTACAGCGGTCTAACCGGTGCCGTTCGACCCCGCGAGTAGATCGACTTCAAAACCAAATCAAATTGAAAAAGAGCGTCCAATTTCTTTGGACGCTCTTTTTTATTACCAATTTGGAAGAACTCGCCCTCGCCGACTCCAGGGCTTCCACCGTTCCTTCCGCCCGGTTTGCGGCCGGACACTCGTTGTCCCGCGAGTCTGTTCGCAAGTATCATTGAGTTTCCATTCTATCGAAGCCCAAGGTTCTAGCGACCAATACCTCTAGAGATCGAGTAACCGTAATGCGCATTTACACGAACCTCTTCCTTGCCAGCCTCGTTGGCGCGGTTTTGATTTTTCAACACGCATCGCCGGTGGTTGCTGAAGTCGGCGTCGGTGCATCGGCTCTGCCCGCTGCCGAAGTGATCCTTGACGGCAGCCGCGAAATGCTGGACGCCAAGTGGACGTACTGGGAAGGCCCCCGCTTTCAATCTGCATTACCGATCAAGTGGAAGGTCGTCGACGATCCGGTGGATGACGGCACGGTGATCATGAGCGATGATCCCGTCGCTGCCGGAGGCAAGTACGGCACGGCGGATATTGTCACCAAGAAAAAGTATCGCGACTTCCGATTGCACATCGAATTCCTGGTCATGAAGCAGGGCGGCAATAGCGGCGTCTATCTGCAAAATCGCTACGAGATCCAAGTCTTGGACGGCGACAAGACCAAGCACGGAATGGGCGCGGTGATCAACGAAACCGAATCGCCGTATCATGCCTACAACGGAGTGGGAAAATGGAATGCCTACGACATCCAGTTCCGGGCGGCGCGCTTCAAAAACGGCAAGCGAATCGAAAAAGCGATGGTCTCAATGTACTTTAACGGAAAGAAAGTTCACTCCAACCAGACGATCACCCAAGTTTGGGGCGGCCCCAATTCAGGACTCGACGGCGGTAACGACGGTGGCAAAGGCATCACTGACGTGCCAGGTGGCCTGAAGCTACAATGTGAAGGCCATGACGTCCGCTATCGCAATGTCTGGATCAAGGAATTGGATCTCGAAAGGGCCGACACGGACTTTTGATGAATGATGTAGAACGCATCCGGGCCAAACTGCCGTGTGTCGGCGGTTGCTAAGGGGCTATGGCATGAAACGGCGAACCATCATTCTTCTGTCCGTCGCGGTCGTCGGAGTTCCGATATTGGGTTGCTGCGGCGTTTTGGGTGGCGTGTTTCTATGGGTGTTTCGCGACTATCAAGCACTTGAGCAGTACGGCGACGGCCGGCGGCATCAAGAGGTTGGGGAATATGAAGAAGCTGCCGCCAACTATTCCGAGACAATCAATCGTCTTCCCCAATACACAAACGCTTACTTCAATCGCGGCATCTGCTGGAGCGAATTGGAGCAATACGAAAAAGCACGTGCCGATTTTGAACGTGTAATTCAATTAGACCCTTCGCGTTCGGACGCGTTAACAAACATTGGCGTGACTTGGCTTCGAATTGGCGAATATGACCAGGCAATTCTCTACAGCGGCAAAGCGATAGGCCTAGACCCGCGAGACGTCAACGCATACTCGAATCGTGGAATTGCATTGTCCAAAAAGGGCGACATCGATAGAGCCGTGGAGGACTTCGGAAAAGCTCTTGAAATTGATTCCACGTCAACCGCCGCCCTCTTGAACCGCGGTCTCGCAATGCATAAGAAACGCCGTTTCAAATCAGCGATTGAAGACTACCAGAAGGCGATTGAGATAGATCCCACGCACACCGACGCCTACGTATTTCGCGGAAAGTCTTGGCTGCAGCTCGATGAGTTCGAAAACGCCCGAGCCGACTTTGATCGGGCCTGCGAAATGGACTCCAAGAATGTGGACGCGTATTTTGGCCGGGGTTGCGTCTGGCATGAGCAGAAGGAATACGACAAGGCAATCGCGGACTTCAATCAAGCGATTGGTCTTCGGATCGACAGGTGGCGGCCCTATGCAATGCGTGCTGCCGCCTGGAGCGAGAAGCAGCAGTTTGGGCACGCGGTCAACGATCTTACGAAAGCGATAGGACTCTCCCCGAATTCGGAATCCTTGTATTTCGATCGTGCAGCTGCCTATCAAGAAATTGGAAAACTCGACGAGGCTCTTGCTGATTTCAACACAGTAATCGAATTGAACCCACAGCGCAGCCACATCTATCGATACCGAGCCGATGTGTATTTTGAGATGGGCTCGCCTGGCAAAAGCATCGTTGACTTGGATACGGCAATTGAGTACGACCCGAATGATGCCATTGCGTACAACAATCGCGCGAATGCCTTGGCAATGCTAAAAAGGTTTGACGACGCGATAGCGGACTACTCGCGCGCCATCAAGTTGGATCCCCGGGAACCGCGAAACTTTTCAAATCGCGGGCTCCTAAAGACTCAACTTGGTCAATACGATTCAGCCATTGAAGATCTAACGGAAGCAATTCACTTGCGTCCTGGTTACGCCGCCGCGTTTCATCACCGCGGGCGGGCGTGGCATGCTAAACGTAATTACGACAAGGCGCTTGAAGACTACAATTCCGCAATCAAATTAGACCCGCAGCGGCGTACTTTTCTGGCCCGCGCGGCTACCTGGCAAGCGAAAGGTGAAGTTGTCCGGGCCGCGGCGGATTTCGCTCGCGCGGCTGCTTCAAAGAAAACGAATTAGCAAGAACTCGCGGCCGCTCCCTTGAAAACCGGGAGAAAGACTACACATTGGCCGCGTGCCGAGTAGAATCTCGCTAGGTCTCGTGGATTGCGAAACTCGCCAATCCATCGATAGACCCTTTCGATGCCCAAGTTCACAATACAAATCATCTCAACATAGAGGAATGCAAATTGTGGCAAGTCGAATTGGCACATTGGTTCTAGCCCTTCTATTTATCTTCCTGGGTATCAGCGCACGTTTCACGCTGGTAATGGGGGCCGAGCAGCCGAACATCCTGTTTATTTTCACCGACGACCACGCACCGCATGCAATTGGCGCTTATGGCGGCTTGCTGAAGGATATCAATCCGACGCCGAACATCGATCGTTTGGCGAAGCAAGGGATGTTGTTTCAAAACAGCTTCTGTACGAACTCGATCTGCGGACCGAGCCGGGCGGTGATTTTGACCGGCAAGCATAGCCATCTCAACGGCTTCATGCAAAACAACAATCGGTTCGACGGTTCGCAGCAGACGTTTCCCAAGCTGTTGCGGAAAGTCGGATACCAGACGGCCATGATCGGCAAGTGGCACTTGTCGTCCGATCCGCAAGGGTTCGATCATTGGCAAGTGCTGCCCGGGCAAGGGAGTTATTACAACCCTGACTTTAAAACGCCCCGGGGCCGCACGCGCATTGAGGGCTACTGCACCGATATCGTCACCGACCTGGCGCTGGATTGGCTGAAAGAGAAACGCAACGACGATAAGCCTTTCATGCTGATGTGCCAACATAAAGCGCCGCATCGCACTTGGATGCCGCCGCTACGTCATCTGACGTTGTACGACGACATTGAGATTCCCGAGTCGCCGACTCTGTTTGATCACCATGAAGACGACGCCAGCCCGGCGCGGTTTCAGGAAATGGAAATCGATCGGCACATGGATCTGGTGTACGACTTGTTCCTTTCGCCCGGCAAGGACTGGGATCCGGACAACGCCCTGGCCACCGACAAGTCGGGCTATCGCAACATGCAAAAGATGACGAAGCAGCAACTCAAGCAGTGGCATGCGGCCTACGAACCGAAAAACCAAGCGTTCCGCAAAGCAAGGCTAACCGGCAAGGATCTCGTTCGCTGGAAGTACCAGCGCTATATGAAGGACTATTTGCGCTGCATCAAGGGTGTCGATGAAAGCGTCGGGCGGATGATGGACTACCTCAAGGAGTCGGGCCTCGACAAGAATACCATCGTCATCTATTCATCGGACCAAGGCTTTTATTTGGGAGACCACGGCTGGTACGACAAACGCTGGATGTACGAAGAGTCGTTGAAGATGCCGTTCATCGTCAAATGGCCGGGCGTAGTCAAAGCAGGTTCCGTGAACACTGATCTGATACAGAACCTGGACTATGGCGAAACATTTCTCGACGTCGCAGGCGCGGAGATTCCCGCCGATATGCAAGGCCGCTCGCTGGTTCCGCTGTTCCAAGGAGAATCGCCCGCCGATTGGCGTGAATCGATTTACTATCACTACCACGAGTATCCCAGCGTGCATATGGTCGCCGCCCACTATGGCATTCGCACCGAGCGATACAAGTTGATTCGCTTCTATCAGTTTGATGAGTGGGAATTCTACGATCTGAAAAAGGACCCCGACGAGCTGTCCAACGAGTATGGCAACGGATCCTATGCCGGTGTGATCGAGAAGCTGAAAGGCGACTTGGAACAACTGCGCGCGCACTACAAGGACGATTCGGACGTGAGCGTCATGCCGAAGCAATGGCGGCAGAAGTATCGGACCAAGTCCCGGGGTAAATCCTGATCCGCCAGCGGCACGTCAATTAGATGCACTTCATATTCTCGCCCTTCGGCAGTTCCGGCGACGTTCATCCAATGATGGGCGTTGCGTTGGCACTGCAGCGGCGCGGCCACGAGATCACCTTCCTCGTCAACGGCTATTTTGAAGAGACGGCCAAACGCTTCGGTTTGGAATATGTCGAGCTTGGCACCAAGCAACAATTTCTGGAAGCGACCAGCCATCCCGACCTGTGGCATCCCGTGCGCGGCTTTGGGCACATTTGGCGCAGCGGCATTGAAATGACTCTGCGGCCGCAATACGAAATGCTCGAAGAGCGATTTCGGCCGGGCGAGACGGTCGCCATTACCAACTGCTTTGGATTCGGTGCGCTCGCGGCACAAGAGAAGCTGGGTCTGCCCTTGATCACCTTGCATCTGCAGCCCGCCGTGATGTGGAGCAATATCGCGCCGCCCCATCTTCCGGGCAGCTTTGGGCCGCGCTGGATGCGGCGCTTGCAGTACTGGGTTGGTGAACGGATTTTCATCGATCCGGTCGCCTGTCCAGGGCTGAATGCGTTTCGTCAAGAACTGGACTTGCCTCCCATCCGGCACATCACGCACGCTTGGCATTCGCCGTGGTGCGTCGGCTGTTTATTTCCCGATTGGTTTTGCCCGCCGCAAGACGATTGGCCGGACAACCTGATTCAAACGGATTTTCCCTTATGGGACGAACCGTCCGAGCAGTTGCCCGCGGAAGTAGAAACGTTTTTACAAGCCGGCGAACCGCCCATCGTCTTCACTCCAGGGTCCGCCAATATCTTTGGCCGCGAGTTTTTCGAGGCAGCCGTGCAGGCATGTCAATCGTTGAATCGGCGCGGAGTTTTCTTGACGCGCTTTCCCGATCAGATTCCGCCCGACCTTCCCAACGGCGTGGTCCATTTTTCCTATGTCCCATTCAGCCAACTGCTGTCACGATCCGCCGCCGTGGTTCATCACGGTGGAATCGGGTCGACCGCGCAAGGGCTGACTGCCGGAATTCCTCAGTTGATCATGGCTCTGGCGCACGACCAGTTCGACAACGGCAAGCGAATCAAAGACTTCGGCATTGGCGATTGGCTGACAAAGTCCAAATTCAAAGGCCCGGCGGTTGCAAGGAGACTTGAGAGCCTGCTGGCATCAAACGCAACAAAAGAAGCCTGCGAGGGTTTCGCGCACAAGCTTGCGGCGAGAGACGGCGCGGATCGCACGGCCCAAGCGATCGAAGAATTCGCGAGCAATCATCTTTCTCCACCTCGTCGCTAATCGTGTGCTACGGTTTGGAGGAGAAACCGCGCATGGAAAAACGATCCCCAATCTGGATGCCTGTTGCCGCCTTGGTCATCGGTACCTCTCTGGCCTGGTGGGGAATCAGCGCGTCGCTGCCGGTTCTGGCACTGGAAGTGACTGGCGCGGGACGTGAAATGAGAGAGTTCATGCCAGCCGCCTTCCTGCCTCAATGGAACCCTTGGTATGGCATCGTGGGAGTGATGGGAATCGGTTGCTTCGCGGTTGGGGCGTGGGATTTGCTGGAGCGACAGAAGAGCCGATTGGCTTTGGCGTCCACCAGCGACGAATCGGTTAGGCCGCGCGGGCCGTCGCGTCCCTTTCAAGTTTGTCGGCGAAGCCAGCACCGCTCATGCGTTCAGCTTGATCGGCAACGCGGTCATTGATCGCAGGCCGATCCTTTTGGTCCAGCGGATCGCTGTTCTGGGGACCGCCAACTCCAGGTCGGGGAATCTTGTGAGCAGCCGTTCCATCGCCGTTCTCACTTCCAGTACGGCCAGCTTGAGTCCAAGGCAGATGTGAATGCCCGTCCCAAACTCGACGTGCCGATTGGGATGACGCCGGATATCAAACCGCCGGGGATCCTCGAACTCGTCCGGGTCGCAGTTGGCGGCGGCCAAGAGCGCCACGATCATCTCGCTCTGCTTGAGGCGGTGGCCGTGCCATTCCATGTCTTGGGCGACCATTCGCGGCTTGGTGATTTGCACTGGCGAACCGAACCGCAGCATCTCGTCTACGGCCGATTCCCCAAGCGACCAATCGGACATCAAGGCCGCCTTCTGTTGCGGGTGTTCCAGCAAAGCCAACAAGCCGGTCGAAATCAAATGCGTGGTTGTCTCGTGACCGGCGATCAGCAAGAGAAACCCCATCGCGGTCAGTTCGTCTTCGCTCAGCCGATCGCCCTCGTGCTCGGCCTCGGCCAATGCGGACAGCATCCCGGGGCGCGGACGCTGGCGGCAGGCTCGGAACTGTTGCTGCAAATAACCGCGCAGCTTGTACAACCCGGGCAGCACTCTCAACAAACCGATCGCTGAACCGACCGAACTGAATCGGCCCGCCCAACGGCTGAACTTGGGGCGATCTTCGCCAGGCAGTCCCAGCAGTTCGCAAATCACCGCCAGCGGGAATTGGCGCGAAAAATGATCGTGGATGTCGACCGTTCCGTCGGCAGCCGATTTTTGAACCGCCTCGTCGATGGCCTGATCGGCCAGCTCGCGGACGCGGTCGCGCATCGCCTCGACACTGTGCCGCAAAAACGCCTGCTCGACCAGATCGCGCAAGCGGCGATGATCGGGCTCGTCTTTGTTGAGCATCTGCTGCGACAGCACGCGAAACAGCCCCGGCATCCACCAGCGCATGGCCGGGTTCTGTTTCCGCCCCGCGTTCTTGGGATCTTGGACGAACCGATCGTGGTCTCGCAGAAACTCATTGACCGCGCGATAGGTCGTCACCACGCCGATGCGGCCCACCACGGGCATTTTCATTCGCACCAGCGGCCCCGCCTCGTTCATCTTTTGCAACGTTGGATGCGGATCGTCCTTGAAAGCCTGCGAACTGATATCAAACAATGGTTCCGTCATGGTCGTCGATTCGTTGTCGAAGTTACGGATGCAATGCTGGCGTGGCAGCCGGAGTCACGGTGATTCCAATAGCTCGTCGAGTTCTTGACGGCATTGGATCAAGAATTCGTCGCCATCGTCGAAGACAATCTGACCGATCTCCAAGGCTTGCTCATACCAGTGGATGGCCTCTTGTCTTTTGCCGTTGGCCGCGAGGATGCGCGCAAGATTGCGGCTGGCGACCGACACGTTTTGATGGTTGCGGCCGTGGAATTGCTGGCTGGCAGCGACCGCTTGGCGATACCACGATTCGGCTTCTTCGGCCTGTTGCTGGCATTCCAGGGCACCCGCCAATCGCGTCATGAACTGGGCCGTATCAACGTGGCCTTCAGGGTGCAATTGTTCGTAGGCTTCCGCGAGGCGGCGAAACAGCGGCTCGGATTCGTCGTACCGTTCTTCTTCAAAATAGAACGCGGCGAGATGGTCCACGACCCACAGCACATGCTCGTGATCTGGTTCCAGCACCGATTCGAGCGAGTCCAGGGACTGCAAATAGTGGTCCTCGGCTAAGTCCGCGTGACCCTCCTCTTCGTAAAGGTATCCCAAATTGAACAAGCTCAAGCCGACGTCAAACGGCACCAGCGGATTTGCCCGCAGGCGGATCGCCAGCGCTTGTTGGTGCGCTGATTCGGACTGGGCGTATTGGCCAGCGGCGCGAAAGACGACTCCCAGAGCGTTATACAATACAGCCACCTGCGGACTCGCCTCTCCCTGTTCCGCACTTGTCGTTTGCAGCGCCTGCTGGTAAAGCTCGATGGACTCGGCATAGCGCTCGTCGCCACGATAGAGATCGGCCAAATTAGATTGGCAGGCAGCCACGCTGCTCACTTGTCCTTCCGTCGACTGGTAGGCGGCGATCGCGCGCTCGAACAATTCCTCGGCCTCGCGAATCTTTCCTTGGAATCGTTTGACCAGCGCCAGTCCGTTCAGCGAAAACCCAATGCGAGGATCGTTGGCGTCGAGTGTTCTCTGGCGAATTTCGAGTACTTCCCTTCGTAGCTCTTCCGCGTCATTCAACTTCCCTTGGTCGACGTAGAGATCACTCAGCGTCAGCAAGCTGCTTACATAATCGGGATGCTCGGGCCCGAAGATCTGGCGTTGAACGTCGACCAGGCGTTCGTACAGACCTTCGGCCAAGCGATCCTTTTTCATGGCCAAATAGAGTTGCGCCAAATTGTACAAGCTGACTTCCACACTGGGATGATTCGTGTCGAGCAGCTTTTCTCGGATGGCCAGGGCGCGAAGAAACATCGGCTCGGCATCGTCGAGCTGGTTTTGTTCCTGCAGGACCAGCCCCAAGGAGTTATGTATATCCGCCGTCTTGACGTGTTCGCAGCCATGGATTTTCTCGCGAATATCGAGTGCTTGAAGATACAACGGCTCGGCCTGAGCGTGTAGTTTCTGTTGGCGATACAGATCCGCCAGATTGATGACGCATGTGGCGACATCTTCATCAAGCTCTCCGCGCGCTTGCCGGTAAACGTCGATTGCTTCCATGAACAGAGCCTCGGCTTCCTCGAACCGCTGCTGATTTAAACAGATCAGCCCCAGCCGATTGAGGCTCCGGCCCAAGCGTGGATTATCGTCAGCCGGGGAGAGTCGACGGATTGCCAGCGCGCTTCGGCACGCAGCTTCAGCCCGTTCGATGTTCTTCAATTCGAGGTAGAATTCCGTCAGTTCGTGCCACCAGTCGCCGACCAGCGAATGCTGTTTTCCCAGCGCCGCCTCCCGCAGCTCGAGGACACGCAAATAACATGCTTCGGCCAGATCCGAGCGGCCCTGCTTTTCGTGAAGGTTGGCAAGATCGATGAGACTGCTGTCGACCGACGGCCGCGACTCGGGCAACGCCTGTTCGTGCGAGTCGAGTACCTGTTGAAGCAGTTCTTCGGCCCGCTCGAAGTCTTCCTGATCTTCGTAGAGCCGCGCAAGATTGCGGCGAGCAATGAGCCCTAACGGCTCGGTTGGGCCGCGCGAGGCCACCGCCCGTTGGTACAGCGACTCGGCTTCGTCAAACTGTCTCCGTTCGCGGCACAAAAGAGCCAAGTCGTCGACAATGATCAACACATCGATTCCCGACGCTCCTTGCTCGGCCTCGAAGGTCGACAGCGCGCGACGGTAGAGCGGTTCGGCCGCGGCATATTCGCCTTGCTCGTCAAGCACACGCGCCAGGTTGTGCTGCGCCACGGCAACGGTCGAGTGGTCCGCCGGCAGCGTCTGCTCTCGCGATCTCAGGGCCCTTTCGTACAAGGCCCGCGCCTCGTCGTGGTCATTCACTTTGCGAGCCAACTCGGCGAGCGAATTCAAGGTGGAAACGATCGCCGGATCGTGCTCTTCAAACAGCCTTTCGCGAATCGACAGGATTCGCTGATAGGTTGACCGCGCCGCTTCGTACCGGCCTTGCGCCTGAATCATTCCGGCCAGAACTTCAATACAGATGGCAACGTCGCGATTGATCGGCCCATAGGCTTTCTCGTAGCCTTCGATCGCTTTGCCCGCCATCTCTTCGGCGACGTCAAACCGCTGCCACGATTCGTACAGCAAGCTCATGTGATTGAAAATGAGCGCGGTCCGCGTGTCGTCTTCGCCCAATTGTTGGCTTCGTATTGCCAGGGCCTGTCCATAAAAGTCCTCGGCTTTATTGAAGTCCTCGCGATCTCGGTTAATTTCCCCGAGGGCCACCAGGCAATCCGACACGGCGATATCTTCTTCTCCAAGCGCGCCGCGCCGAATGTCGAGCGCCTCGAGGTAATACCGCTCGGCGGCGTCGGAGTCTTCCTGTTCGGTATACTGCGAGGCGAGATTGACCAGCGCCGTGGCTGTATCGGGATGCGAATCTCCGTGCACGTCACGCTGAATGGCGAGTACTCGCTGTAGAGTTTGCGTGGCAAGTTCGTGGTGATTCCGCGATTTATGGAATGTAACCAAGCTGTTGAGACTCGGAACGAGATCGAGCGGCTTGACATCCGGTTGTTGCTCGCGCGCGTGCAGCGCCAGCTCGTAGTATTGTTGAGCCAAATCCAAATCGTCGCGTGCTTGGTAGAGTATCGCCAGATTGGTTTGGCAATTGGCGATGCGTTGATGTGCCGCGGCTGGCTCCCAAATCGATAACGCCCGTTTGTACATCTGCTCGGCTCCTTCCAGATTCTCGCGCAGGTAACAACACATCCCCACATAGTTGCAACTGCTGGCCACATCGGTGTGGTTTTTATCGAGTGACTGTTCGCGCAGATTCAACGCAGCGCGGTGCAGGTCTTCGGCTTGCGAGTACTTTTTCCGAGAGCGATAGAGTTCCGCCAGATTGACGGTAGCGCGAATCACTGCCGGTGACTGTTGGCCGTGCTGGCTTTGATAGATCGCCAGCACCCGCTCAAGACAGGGTTCCGCCTGATCCAGCTTTCCTTGCAGTCGATACGTCTCGCCGCTGGCCGCCAAGGTGGCGGCCACTTCTAAATGTTTCTCATCCAGCGACTCTTCCCGCAACTGCAGAGCCCGCTGGTACAGCGGTTCGGCTTCGGCATATTTGGTTTGCAACCGGCACAGTTCGGCAAAGCTGAACAGCGATTTTGCTAGTTCAAGCGGTTTGAATTCTGGATGTTGCTCGCGGATCGCGACGGCTTGGCGGTAGCAATCCCGCGCTTCATCGAGCCTGCCTTGCAGATGTAGCAGAACGCCTAAATTGTGTAGCGAGTGGGCCACCTCGGCGTGATCGGGACCGAACAGTGACTGGCGAATTTCCAATGCACGGCGGAACTGAGTTTCCGCTTCCTGGGGACGGGACTGGGCGTGCAGGGCCATTCCAAGATGATGGAATGTGCGGGCGACATTCGGGTTGTCGCGATCCAACTTCTTCTGATACACGTCCAAGGCCCGCTCAAGGTATGCCACGGCCTGTTCTGTTTGTTTCGTGGCATTGCGGCTCTCGCCCAGATGTTGCAAACAGGCGGCGACGCGAACGTCTTCGGAACCAAATTTCTCTTCCCGAATCTCGAGAGCCCGGGCGTAAAACCGTTCTGCTTCGTCATGCGTTCCTTGGGCGGCGCGAAGCTGGCCCAGGCTCATCAGGCTGTTTGCGGCGGCGGGGCTGTCGGGGCCAATTTGAGCCTCTCGAATCGCCAGTGCGCGTTGGACAAGTTCTTCCATTCGCGGTTGGTCGTTCAGCCCGCCGTACAAGATGCCCAGATTGTTGAGCGGCGTGGCCAGCGCCAAATCCTCGGGGCCTTTGATCTTCTCAAGAATCTCGAGCGCGTGCTCGTAAAAGTTTTTTGCTTTGTCGTGTTGCCGCTGATTGTGATACATTTCGCCTTGCGCATTCCACGTTTCGGCGGTCAGCGGATGTTCACCCAGCTTTGCCTGGCGAATTTCGAGCGTTCGCTCGTACAACTGGCCGGCTTCCTCAAACCGTCGCGTGGCCGCGCAAACGGAAGCCAGGCTCTGCGAGACCAGTGCGACTATCGGTTGGTCGTCGCCAAAGCACTGCTCGCGAACGGCAAGCGCTTCACGTAGCAGCGGCTCGGCCTGGTCGTATTTGCCTTGTGCGGCGCAGGCGACACCGAGTTCATACTTTGTGGTGGCCACCTCGGGGTTTTCTTCGCCAAGCGAGGCGATCTGGCCCACGAGGGCCTGCCGATAACGCAGCTCGGCTTCCGCATAATTGCCTTCGCGATGTTCGGTTTCGCCAAACTGCAATTCAATTCTGGAGAGATCAACATGGTCCGCGGGCAGTGACCGCTGGCGAATTTCGGCCGCCTTTTCCAAGCACTCCTTGGACTCGTCCTTGCGCCCCATGGCGGCGTATAGCGCGCTGAGGTGATGCAAGCTCAACGCCAGATCCGGATGTCCCTCGGGGCGTGCCTCCTTACGGATGTCGTACGAACGCAAGTAGAGGTGTTCCGCCTCTTCGTAGTTCTCCTGGTCGCGACAAACCACGGCGAGGCTCTCGAGACTGGACGCCACGTCGAGATGATTGTCGCCCAACTTCTGCTGGCGGATGGACAAGGCCTGTCGATACAACGACTCGGCCTCCTGGTCGTCGCCCGCGCTCAGGCTAATTGACGCCAGATTGCTGAGGCTGCTGGCCACATCGGCATGGTCCGCGGGCAGCAGTTGCTTGCGGATTTCATAAGCTTCTCGAAAGCAAGCCTTGGCCTCGCCAAATTCTCCTTCACCATGGTGGCACCAGCCCAAGCTATCCAGGCTATGGGCCACGGCGGTGGTTGCGGTTCCCAGCCTGCGCCGAATGGCTAGCGCTTGCTCGAATATCTCGCGAGCTTCGGGAAAGCGGGATAACGAGTGATAGAGCCAGCCCAGGGCATCCAACGTCGCGGCCACGGTTGGGTGATTCGCGCCTAGCGAAGTTCGAGAAATTTCAAGCGATTTCTTGTACAGCCGCTCGGATTCATCGTATTGGGCTTGAGTAGAATGGTGATTCGCCAGATTGTGAAAAATCGTCGACAGGCTGGGGTGGTTTTCCGGCAGCACGTGCTCCCAGATTTCCTGAGCTTCCAACAACAGCGGCTCGATCTTGTCGTGCCAACCACGATCCTCGTACAGCACGGCCAGGTTGTTGAGACTCTCGGCCACGTCGGGGTGTTTAGGGTCGAGCGCCGCGCGGCGGACCGCCAAGGCGCGCTGGTAGTACTCTTCGGCCCGTTGGAAGTCACCGTGGCCTGTTTGACACAGCCAGGCGAGATTGTTGATGGGGTCGGAGATCTCTACCGGGCTGCTCCCGGTTTTACTAGTCTGGGCTTCATAGATTTCCAGCGACTGCTGATAGTAGTTTTCCGCTTCGCCGAATCGATCTTGTTCGAAGTACAAGAAGCCCAAATCATTCAGGCACTCCGCGATTTTTGACTGATCTGGCACCGCGGCCGTTTGGCGAATTCGCAGAACGTGTTGCAACACGTTTTCGGCCTCGGCGTATTGAGCCTGGTCGCGCAGCAAGACTCCCTTTACATAAAGCGTTTCGGCCAACGCCGGATCCTCCTCACCGTCCACGCCGCGCAGAATGGCGATCGCTTGGTCGATCATCGTGGCGGCTTCGGCGAGCTGTCCTCGTTCACGCAAAAACTCGCCCGCCCGTTGCAGCAGTTGCCCCGAGGCCCGCCACAGCGCCACATCACCCTCGGCGGGCTGGTCCGCGGCGACGATCCCATATTTGGTAACGGTGCGTATATGCGGCATCAGCCGTTCGCAGAGTTGCCAGTTTTCGAAGCGGACTTCCGGCATCGTGGTGCTGAGCGCCCGAATGGCCCGCCCAGACCATGTTGCGCGTTCTTCTTCGTCCATCAGGCTGCGAACCACTTCTTGGAGCAATCGGTGGACACTGAACGCCGGTGCCTGCGTGTCGTCGTTCAAGCGGATGAAGGAAAAGCGGGCCAGCGGATCGAGGAGTTCTTGAACCGCCAAGGAGGGAAAGGGCGCGTCGTTCACCGCCATGCTGATCGAGTCGCCAAGTTGAGCGGCACCGTCGGAAATTAGCTCGTGCGGAATCTCATCCGGACCCAGGAAGGCAGTCGCCCTCAGCACGCTGGCTGCGGCCAGTGACGATTTCGACACCTCCTCTAGATTTTGTGTCCATGTCGTGGCAACCGAGAGCGGATATCGAGGCGATTTGCCGCCATGACTCTGTTTGACCAATTCCAACACCTGCAAACGCTGTTTCCGATAACCGGCCAGATATTCTGAAAAGGACAGATTTGGCTTGCTGTGCAAGTAAGTGCCGGCTTGTTCGATGGCCACCGGCAGGTATCCCAGTTCGTCCACCATTTCGGTGACCACGTGCCGAGTACTCTCATCGCCATTCATCTCGCGTTTGCTACAGCGCAGCAGACACTCAATTGCCTCTTCCCGCGATAATTCGTCCAGATGAATCGGTGTATCGATGTCCAGGCAATTGAACGCCGATGCGCGAGATGTCAGCAGTACATGTCCGTTCGGATTTCGGGGACGATAGTCCACCAATAGCTCGGGCTCGTCGGCGTTATCAAAAATCAACAGCCAGCGGTCGTTCGTCTCGAGCCACTGCATCGTTGCTTGGACAATTTCCTCTTGCTGTTTGGCGTCGTCGATGGTGATGTTGAGCTGTCGCCAGGCGGGGGCCGCGCCCCCAGTTTGTTGCTGCTGGACGGCCGATTCGATGGATAGTCCCAGCTTGCCGGCGATCCGCACGTAACCGGCACGCAACTCTTCGGCGGATGCGGCGGTGACCCAAAAGACTTGGTCGTATTGGTCCCGATGCTGATGCGCATACGCCAGGGCGGTTTCGGTCTTGCCAACACCGCCGAAACCGGCGATGGCTTGCGTCTGCGCCAGGACCGCTTTCCCGCCCGAAGCAAGATTCGAGCGCAAATCATCCAATACTTTCCGACGGCCGGTAAAGTAGGTTCGCACATCGTAGGGAACGTCGAAGATATCTGGCACGGCGGCCGTGGGCGGATGTTCCTTGAGCCATTCATGCAGCGAATGCGTCAGCTTCGCTTCAAAATCAGCGACGGATGCGAAAAAGTTGCAGATCTTGGTCTGCCGGACGCGCTGCTTAAAACGGTCCAGCCGCTCTTGGTATTCCGGTTGATATTTGCCGCCGTCCCACGTCGATTCCGGATCGACGAGAAAACAGAGTTGTTGCAGGCCGATCTGCTCGGCGTAGTCGAATTCGTTCTCCGTAACGCTGTTCTGGTGGCTTTCTTCGATATATCCGTATCGATGGGCAAATACGCCCAGATAGAGGTCCGCGCCGTCCAGCTTTTTCTTGCTGCCCTCGTTGGCCCCCGCGGCCATGGCGGGAAAGTGCTCCATGGCGATGGGGACAACCTCCATCCGATTGCAAACTCGAATGGCGGCCTCCCGGTACTCCGCCAAGTCGAAACCAGTACTGCTGATGAATACTTTGGAACTCATGACTCACACCAAGACCCACAAAGAAAAACGCGGTCGCCAAGCATGATTATTCTCGCTGGCGGCCGTCAATTGGCAAGCGCGGGGCAGCAGTTTGGGCCCCAATCCACGTTCGCCAGACTGTCGCCGGTCCGTTGTACGATGGCCCTCCGAGGCCGTTCAACAGAACAGAATGACCGTCTCGCACACCCAGGGAGGCATTGTACACATGGGCTCGCTAGCTTGCTGGCGCAGGAAGTGGCGTTGACAGGCGACGCTGGCAAGTGTCATCATTTCGCCCCGCGGTTTCTACAAGCTTGGGAGCCAACCTCAATAGACTCACGACGGGCACGGATTGCCCGCGGCCTGATGTTTCCTTCATCGGCCCGAGATTGACAAGGGAGTGTCATGCAAATCGGCGGAATCGTACAAGCGCGGATGAGTTCGACGCGGCTGCCGACCAAGGTTCTGCGGCACATCGGGGGCAAACCGCTCCTTGAATATGTACTCGAAAGACTGATGCGCTGCGACGGCTTGCAGAGCGTCGTGGTGGCAACGTCGAGTGATCCGACCGACGATCCGATCGAAGAGTATTGCCGTCAGTCGAGCGTTTCCTATCTGCGCGGGTCGTTGTCGGACGTGGCGGGTCGGTTCGCGGATGTTCTGAATCATCATCAGTGGGATGGATTTGTACGCGTCAGCGGCGATAGCCCTTTGATCGACACGGCGATCGTCGATCAAGCCGTGCGTTGCTTTGCCGAGCAGCCTTGCGACGTGGTTACCAATGTTCACCCACGCACCTATCCGCGCGGCCAATCGGTCGAGGTCATCAGTGGCGGTGCCTTCATGCAAGCGGAATCGCGCATGCAGACCGACGCCGATCGAGAACACGTGACCCCTTACTTTTATCGCCACGCGAGCGAATTCGCGATTGTCAACTTGCAAAGTGAATTGGACTACAGCGACCTGAAGATGGCAGTCGATACTTCCGACGACTTAGCGCGCGTCACAACCATTCTTACCGAGCAGGATCGCCCACACTGGGAATATTCACTGAACGACCTAGTCCAGCTATACCACGCCGTCGACGCCAAGCCCCGTCGATGGGCGGCCTAATTCAAATCCAAAACCACCGCTCCGCAAACGACATCAATTTCATGAGTGACGCCAGCACTACCACACGCAGCATACCCTTTGGAAGACCGTGGATTACCGACGACGACCGCCAGGCGGTGGCCGACGTGCTGGCAGGCCATCTGCTGACGCATGGTCCTCGATGTAAGCAATTCGAGTCGGACTTTGCCACGTTCATGGGTGCGGACGCGCACTGTGTCACGGTTTCTTCAGGGATGGCGGCGCTGCATCTGGCGTACTTGCACTTTGGAATCGGAACCGGCGACGAAGTGACCGTGCCCGCGATGACGCATATCGCCACGGTTCACGCGGTCGAATGGGTCGGGGCGACGCCCGTGTTTGTCGACTGCGATCCGCTTACCGGAAACTTGACCGCCGAAGCGATCGCCGCCGCGGTCAGCGACAAGACAAAAGCGATTTCGGTTGTCCACTTTCAAGGCATTCCCTGCGACATGCCGGCGATCATGGAGGTTGCGCAGCGCCATGATCTCAAAGTCATCGAAGATTGTGCGCTTGCCGTGGGAGCCCGCTGCGACGGGCGGCATGTCGGACTATTTGGCGACGCGGCCTGCTTTTCGTTCTACCCGGTGAAACATATGACGGCCGGCGAAGGAGGCATGTTCGCCACGCGGCACGCCGACGTCGCTGCGGCGGTCGAAAGGCTGCGGGCTTTTGGCGTTGATCGGCGACACGACCAGCGGACCGTTCCCGGCATGTACGACGTTCCCACGTTGGGACTGAATTATCGCATGAGCGAAATGCAGGCGGCACTGGGATGCTCGCAGTTGTCGCGCATCGGCCAGATCCTCGACATGCGCCGCGAGAATTTTGGCAAGCTCAAAGCCGGACTGTCGCAACTGCCGAATGTCCGCGTGCTGGACGCGACGTCGGAGAGAACACAAAACAGCCACTACTCGTTGAGTCTGGTGCTGGAAGGGCCGCTTGCCGCTCACCGAAACGAGGCCATCCATCGGCTCAAGGAGGCCGGTGTGGGGACCAGCGTTTACTACCCTCAACCGGTTCCGCGAATGGCCTATTACCAAGACAAATATGGATACGACGGCGAGCGCTACCCGGTCGCCACGCAAATCAGCGACGAATCGATCGCCTTGCCGGTGGGGCCGCACCTTGTCAGTGAAGATATTGATTACATCCTGCGCCACGTTTCGCAAGCCTTGAGCAGCTTGAGTAACGTGGCGGATCGGGCGGCATGACGGGCCGCGCGTTGAAGAACGAAAATCGGCAAACAGGCCGTGTCAGCTAATCCATGGAGACGAATTCATGACGGATCAATACTCGGTCAGCACGATTCCTTTTCACGACGTGCTAAAAGACCGTCGCATCGCATTGGTCGGCGGCGCTGGCTTTATCGGCCATCATCTGGCGCTGGAACTTGCCTCGCGCGGAGCCGACGTCCATGTCATCGACGGGCTGCAAGTCAATCATCTAATTCATGTTGCCTCGCAGGAAAATCTGCCTCATCGCGATCTGTACCTGAAGATGCTGTACGAGAGGCTCGAACTGCTTCGCGAAGCGGGCGTCAAGCTGCACACGATCGACGCTCGGGATTACTGGAAGCTAGGCCAGGCGATTTCCGAGTGCCAACCTCAAACCGTCGTGCAACTGGCCGCCGTGGCCCACGCGAATCGGTCGAACAAAGATCCGTACAGCACCTTCGATCACAGCTTTCGGACACTGGAAAACGCCTTGGACTGCTCGCGCAATGGCGTCGAGCACTTCGTCTATTTTTCGTCCAGTATGGTTTACGGCAACTTTCAATCGGAACAAATCGACGAAGAACATCCGCTCAATCCGATCGGTATCTACGGCGCGTTGAAGCTGAGCGGCGAGAAGATCGTGATTGCCTACCAGCAGGTGTTCGATATTCCGTATACGATCATCCGTCCGTCGGCGTTGTACGGCCCGCGCTGCGTGAGCCGCCGAGTCAGCCAGATTTTTTTGGAAAACGCACTTGCCGGCAAACCGCTCACGATTGACGGCGACGGTTGCGAGTCGATCGATTTCACGTATGTCGATGATTTGGTGCATGGCATCTGCCAGACGATGGAGTGCCCTGCGGCCCGCAACGAGATCTTCAATCTGACCTGCGGCAACGCACGGACCATTAGCGAGCTAGTTGATGTAGTGCGTGAATACTGTCCGGACATCGAAGTGCAGCATATCGAACGCGACAAACTGCGACCGTTCCGTGGCACGCTCAGTACACAGAAAGCCCAAGACTTGCTGGGCTATTCGCCGGCGCATCAACTGGAAGACGGAATTCCCAAGTGCGTGGAATGGTATCGCGGCCATGGCTTCGATGCACGCCGTGTCGCGGTCGCCTGATCCTCTTTCGACGGAAAACCTATGTGCGGAATCGCTGGATATTTCGGCAACCGAGCGCTTGAGCCCGGTCGTATTGATCGCTGCTTGAAGCTGATGAGCCGCCGCGGACCGGACCATCAGCAGTATCGCCATTGGGCCACGCCGGGCGGTCGCCAGTGCTGCATGCTGCACAGCCGTCTGAGCATCATTGATCTCGATCCTCGGGCGCATCAACCGTTTACCATCGGTTCCAAGTCGATCGCCTTCAACGGCGAGCTGTACAATTATCGGGAACTGCGACGGGAATTGGAGAGCCAGAAATATCCGTTCGTGACGCAATCCGACACCGAAGTGTTGCTGGCCGCGATTCAAGAATTCGGCTGGGACGTACTCGACCGGGCCGAGGGGATGTGGTCGTTTGCCGTCTATGACGAATCGAGTCACGAGTTGACGCTCTGCCGCGACCGGTTCGGAGAAAAACCACTCTACGTTTACCGCAATGGCGACGACCTCTACTTCGCCTCGGAAGTCAAATTCATTGCGACCCTGCTGGGACGTAACCTCGATCTAAACGTCCAACACCTGCATCGGTTTTTAGTCAACGGCTACAAGTCGCTGTATAAGCGGCCGGGCGACTCGTTCTTTGAAGGGCTTTCGGAATTGGCTCCGGGATCGCTGCTTTCCATCGACCAGCAAGGACGCGAGCAGCCATCGAAATATTGGCAGCCACGGTGCCAGATCAATGATCACATGACGTACAAAGATGCAGTCGAAGGTGCCCGGGAGCGGCTCATTCGATCGGTCGACATCCGCTTGAGGGCCGATGTGCCGATTGCGTTTTGCATGAGCGGCGGCGTCGATTCCAACTCGCTGATCAGCATCGCCAAGAACGTCTTTGATTACGACGTGCATGGATTCACGATCGCCAACACCGACTCGCGGTACGAAGAACAAGACACGATCGAACAATCGGTGGCCGAGTTGGGCATTCGGCACACAAACATCCCGGTCGACACGGCCGACTTTCTACCGAAGCTGCGAACGCTGGTTCGTCAGCATGACGCGCCGGTCTACACGATCACCTATTTCGCTCATTGGCTGTTGATGCAAGCCGTGGCGGATCACGGCTATCGAATTTCGGTCAGCGGGACGTCGGCTGATGAATTGTTCACCGGCTATTTCGATCATCACCTGCTGTATCTGGGCGAGATTTACGAAAACACCGAGCTTTACGAACAGGCCAAATCTTCATGGGAAGCGACCGTTAAGCCGCTGGTCCGCAACCCGCATCTGCAAAACCCGCGACTGTTTGTCGACAATCCGAATTTCCGCGATCACGCCTATTTGAACGCCGATGAGTTCGCCCAGCGCCTAACGCAGCCGTGGCACGAGCCGTTTCAAGAAACGGCCTACACGCCTCACTTGTTGCGGAACCGGATGCTGAACGAGTTGTTCCACGAAGCCACGCCGGTCATTTTGCACGAAGACGATTTGAACGCGATGTATTTTTCGATCGAGAATCGGTCGCCGTTTTTGGACCGCGATCTATTCGAGTTTTGCTACAGCATTCCGACGCCCCATCTGATTCGCGACGGGTTCGCCAAAATCGTGCTGCGTGACGCCATGCGAGGAATCGTGCCCGATTGTGTTTTGGACAACCCTCGCAAGGTCGGTTTCAACGCGCCGATTTTTTCGTACCTGGATGTCAACGATCCCGAGGTTCGATCTTGCCTGCTGGATAAGAGCCCGATCTTTGACCACGTGCGGCGCGAAACGATCGAAGACCTCATGAATCAGCCGCAACTGCCCAATAGCGAAAGCAAGTTCTTGTTCTACTTTTTGACCACCAAGATGTTTCTGGAAGAACAAGCTGCTGGCGTCATATCGCTCGACGCGCCAAGTTTGAACATCGATGTTTCCTCCTCCTCAGACGCCAAGAGTGCCGCATGAACTATTGCAACCGATGCATCCTGCCCGACACGCGCCCCAGCCTCGAACTGGACGCGGAGGGCCTCTGCAACGCCTGCGCGTCGCACGACAGCAAACCCAATATCGATTGGACGGGCCGCGAGCAAGCGTTTCGCGACGTCGTCGATAATGCCCGCTCACGCGGCAAGGGCTACGATTGTGTGATCCCCGTCAGCGGCGGCAAGGATAGCACCTGGCAAGTCATCAAGTGCTTGGAATATGGCCTGAAACCGCTGGCCGTCACCTGGAAGACGCCGGCCCGCAGTTTGCTGGGCCAACAGAATCTCGACAACCTCGTTGGTCTGGGCGTCGACCATGTCGATTACCAGATCAGCCCCGAGGTCGAGCGAAAGTTTCTCTATCAATCGTATTGCAAGTTCGGCTCGACGGCGATTCCGATGCACATGGCGCTGTTCAACATTCCGTTGAAGATCGCCGTGAGGTTCGAAATCCCGCTGGTCGTGTGGGGTGAGAACTCGGCCTTCGAATACGGCGGCACCGAGGATGAACGCAAGGGCTTTCAGCTTGACGACGATTGGCTGCGCAAATACGGCGTCACGCACGGAACAACGGCTCGGGATTGGGTGGCTGACAACCTGAGCGAGCAAGAGCTAACCGCTTACTTCGGTCCTAGTGAAACTGAGCTTCAGCAGGCAGACGTGCTGGCCGTTTTTCTAGGCTACTACTTTCCGTGGGATCCTGAAACAAGCCTGACGGCGGCCGTGCAAAACGGTTTTCAAGTTCGACAGCAGGGTCCGAAAACGGGCTACTACAACTTCGCCGACATCGACGATGATTTCATTTCGATCCATCACTGGCTGAAGTGGTACAAGTTTGGCTTCACGCGGCTGTTCGATAACCTGAGCCTCGAAATTCGCAACGGCCGCATGACTCGCGACCAGGCGATCGACATCGTTCGCCGCACCGGACCGCAAACGCCTCACGAAGACATTGCCCAACTATGCGGCTTCCTGGACATCACCAGGACGCACTTCTATGAAATCGCCGAGCGGTTTCGTAATCACGATGTTTGGAACCGATCGACGGGACATTGGAACATCGAAGGATTCCTGGTCGACGATTGGAATTGGAAATCAGAAAACGGCCAGTGGTATGAAAATAGAGAAGAACGAACCGCCGCGTGAATTCACAGTCGGCTTCGGCCCGCCTGTCGTCATGAAAGACTGCGCGCATATCGAACTCGAGCCCGACGAGCAAGTTACGCTGAAGACCGAAACGGGCGCCGAGTACGACGTGGCGCGAAAGAACTGGGGCTTCTATGCCACGCCCTCGATCAACGGCCGGTTACAAAAGTTTGGATTTCGAACGGCTCTGGTCCGTAACCGGCTCAATCAGTTCTTCGTGATGCTTGTCGAGCAGGGTCGCGAGGAACCGTTTCAAGAATATCTCAACGATGAGGGTCTGACCGTTTGCATGTGGCTAGACGATCAAGACACGCTGGAGAGTTTGGCCGCCAAGCTGGGCGATTCGTCGTCTTCCTCGGCCGCGTAACGGAGTTTGAACATGGCGACCGTTGTATCCGAACCCGTTGCGACCAGACTTTCTTGGACGCGCACCTGCTCACTGGCACCAAGCGGCCGCGAACATCAGACCGAGACATGGAATTGTCTCGATGGCGATGAAGTCGTTTCGTCATTCGAGGTTAATGTCCGAGTCGGCAAGCCGCTTGATGTGGTCGGCCTCAAAGGCACGTCGCTCGACGAAGTTCGCGACTACGCCGCGTTCTTGGCCAAGTCCGCGAACAAACTGTACGCGGCCGATCGTAAGAAGCGTTTGATCGACCGGTGTCCGTGTTGCGATCACTCGACGGCGGATGCGGAACAAGTGTTCGAGGCGTTTGATATTGCCTACGGCCGCTGCCAAACGTGCGGTCATGTGTTCGTGTCGACTCAGCCCGACACGGACGAGCTAACGGATGAGTTTGCCGGCTCCGCCGAACATGCGGCCACCTACACCGACGATGGCTCGACGGAAATTCGACTGAAGCAAATCGTCCAGCCAAAACTTGAATGGGTGATCGATACGTACCGCCGGCATCGGGAAGGCCGCGTTGCGCGAGCCGTGGATGTTGGTGCTGGCGGTGGCCATTTTGTCGAGGTGTGCCGCCGCGCGGGCATCGACGCCAACGGCTACGAGATCTGCGCCGCGTCGCGATCCTTCGCCCAACAAGCATTTGACATTCAGCTCAACGCGGCCAATTTTCTAGAAGCGAACAATCACGCCGGCGACTGCGACTTGCTCACCATGTGGGGCCTATTGGAATACACACCCGATCCCCGCGCATTTCTTCAGGCCGCCCGTCGTCGCCTGCATCCGACCGATGGCATGTTGGTGGTCGAAGTTCCTCGCTTCGACTGTATGGGCAGTGCGATACAAAAACAGTGCCACGAAACAATCGCTCGTCACATGGATCCGACCAGCCATGTGAATTGTTTCAGCGATCAGTCGCTGGCCACCCTGTTGCACCTTTGCGGCTTTCGCCCGGTGGCGGCGTGGTACTTCGGCATGGACGCTTACGAGATGCTCGTTCAATTCGCGCTCAAAATGGATGACTCATCCATGCTTGAGCGACTTGCGCCACTGCTGCCCGCCTTGCAGTCGTCGCTCGATGCGGGCCGTTTGTGTGACGATATCATCATCGCCGCCGTGCCCTGCTCTTCGTGATGGGGTACGAGGAAAAATCCATGCTGGAGTCGTACTCGCCACTCTTTGTCACTAGCCCCGCCCGAGGCGGCAGTACGCTGTTAGCGCAAATCCTTAATGCACACGGGCAGATCGCGCTGGCATCGGATGTCTACTTTCCTCTGTATCGCTCGCTACGAAATGCGATCATGCGGCACGCAAAGGGCACCGAGAACGGATTTGATCCATCACTGCCGCTGCAAGATTATTACTTCGCGGACCAGCGCATTCGCATGATGGACTGTATCCAGGCAGGTGATTCGCGGGTTGGATTCGATCAACGGGAGCGAACCTCGCTGATCGAGAGCATTTGCCACCGAGCAAGTCACGAGAGTCCGGACGTGGTTCCCTGCGTGCAAACTCTGAACGGATCAACTTACGAAGAGTGGTTCAATCAAAGCCTGCAAGCGATTGCCAAAGCACGCGGCCATCACGAAACAAGATGGGCCGGAACGAAAGAAGTGTGGAACATCGAGTTCTTTACGGCTCTGGCTGCCGCTTTTCCAACCGCGAAGTTGATCGTGCTGCTGCGCGATCCGCGGGCGATTGTGGCGTCCAGCATCGGAGTCGCCGAGCGCGACCCGTCACAAGCGGGCCATGTGCTTTCTTATGCCCGGCATTGGCGAAAGTACGTCGCCTTTTGGATTCGCTTCCGCGAGACAGCGTCGATCCGCTCGCGAGTGCATCTGTTGACCTATGAACAACTGGTCGAAAATCCGGTGGCTTGCGCGAAGCGGCTGTGTCGCTTTCTGGATGTCGATTACGACGAACAGATGATCGATGCGAACCGTTTTTGTGATGTCGCAACAGGAAAGACCTGGCAGCGAAACAGCAGTTACGAGAATCAGTCGCCGGCGATCACCGAATCGAGCGTCGACCGTTGGCGAGACGTGTTGACGCCAGGCATTACGAAACTGGTGGAACTCGTCTGCGGCCCCGAAATGGAGTTGCTTGGATACGACGCATGTGGCGAAGCGGATACGTCCAACGAGGAAATTCTGGCGGCAATGAATCGCGACAATCGGAAAGCGGTCAGTTGGCGATCCGATTTGGGCAACGCAGGCAAGGACTACGGTCACGAGATCTTCCGCCGCGCTTTGCTCACGCAAGACCTGGGAAATGATGGTGCCAGGCTGGTGCGCCAGGCTTTTCTATTCCCTGAAGTGTTCCAACAATTGCGCGCCAGCCGTGGCCAATCCAAAGTCGCATAGGTAATACAGAACGGAATTTCATGACCACCGACCACCATGACTTGCCAGACGGTGACTTTCAGAACCGTGACTTACCAGGCATCGTGTCGCTGACCCGGGACCTTTGTGAGATTCCTTCCAGCGTCGTGTCGTCTTCGAACGAACAGCTTTTCGCGCGGATTGGCCGGGAAGTGCCATTGCGGCTGCATCGCTACCCTTCAGGGCAAACTTACAACGGCTGGACGGTGCCGCAAGACTGGCGCGTCGAGCGGGCCACGATTTCGAAGGACGGCCGCACGGTCTTTGTCGGAACGTGCAATCCACTGGCTGTCGGTTACTATTCCAAGTCGTTTCATGGGCGGTTGAGCTGGGAAGAGCTGCAGCCCCGGCTGGTGACTCATCCCAAGCTGGCCGAGGCTCATGTTTTTCACTGCATGTGGCAGTATCGGCCTTGGCAGGCGGAGTGGGCGTTTTGCATTCCGCGAACGGTTTACGACACGCTGGGTCCGGGAGATTATCAGATCGACTTGGAGACCATCTACGAACCAAGCGAGATGCTGGTCGGCGTCCATGATTTGCCGGGCAAGTCCGATCGCACGATTGTCTTCAACGCCCACACCTGTCATCCACACATGGCCAACGACGGTTTTGTGGGAGTTGCCACGTTGATTCGGCTCGTGCAGTGGCTGGCGGAGCGGGATAATTTCTATTCTTATCGCCTGGTCTTTGGCCCCGAGCATTTGGGCACTGTGTTCTATCTGCGAGACTTGCCCACCGAGGAACTGAACCGGCTGTGCGGCGGTGTGTTCGTGGAGATGACCGGCGTCGATGCCCCAATCAAACTGGCATCGACGTTCTTAGGCAATCAGCCGATCGACCGGGCACTGCGCCACGCCGCTCGGCATCACAGCCAAGCGTATGTCGACGTTCCGTGGCGATGCGGAGCCGGAAATGATGAAACGGTTTGGGAAGCGCCTGGCTACGAAGTCCCCTTCGTCGAAGCCACTCGCTGTATCGATCAATTCGATCCGTTTCCCCAGTACCACACTAATCTCGATACCGCCGAGTCGCTGAATGTCGACAAGGTGAACGAGTTCTTCCGTGTGCTGCAAAAGGCGGTCGAGATTCTCGAAGACAATGCTAGCATGCACCGCCGCTTCAACGGCTTGATCTGCCTTTCCAACCCCGAGTACGACTTGTACCTCGAACGCGAAGACCCGGCGGTGAAAAAGGACCTTGAGGCAGACTCGGAGAAGTGGGGGCACCTGCTCGATTCTCTGTTTCGCTACTTTGACGGAACGATTACATTGCTCGACGTTGCCGAGAAGCACGACTTGCCGTTTGATCGGCTGCGGAATTACGTCAAGCGTTTCGAAGCCAAGGGTTTGGTTGACTTGGAAAGATCGGTCGTCGAGCGGCCGCCGATTTCCAGGATCAAACCGGCTGTCAGAGCAGCTTGAATGTACGACTGCTCTCCGAAGTCGTCGATGGCCGGCCTCGGAGGGCCGACTTACGAAAGGACATGCGACTCCATGATTGTGATGATCGATTTAGGCGTGGGAAATCTCGATTCGGTGCGCCGCGCCTTCGCGCGCGTCGGTTGCGAGGTGCGGGTCACCGATCAACCACGGCCGATTGAACAAGCGACCGCCCTGATTCTGCCCGGCGTCGGAGCTTTCGGCGACGGCATGCAACAATTGCACCAACGAGGGTTCATCGATCCCATCCGCCACCATGCCGTCGATGAAAAGAAGCCGCTGCTGGGAATCTGCCTCGGCATGCAACTGCTGGCCAACGAAAGCGCGGAATTTGGCGACCACCAAGGACTCGGGTTGATCGCTGGCCGCTGTGTGAAACTTCAACCGTCAACTAGCGAGTTTCGCGTACCCAACATGGGCTGGTGCGACGTGACGTTTCAATCGAGTGAAGCGCCATTTGATTCGTTCTCGGCCGCGGAACCCTTTTATTTTGCACACAGTTATCACTTGCAATGCGACGACACCCGCGACGTGGCGGCCACGATCGACTACGACGGCCAGCAAATCACCGCCGCGGTTCAGCACGACAATTTGTATGGGGTCCAATTCCATCCGGAAAAAAGCCAAGATGCCGGCCTGCAAATCGTGGATTCGTTCGTGAAGCGAATCCGCGACCGCGAGCCGTGCGTGGCCGGCTGACACGATCCGCCGGCCGATTGCCAGGGAGGGCAAGATGGTTCGTCCACGGTTAATTCCTGTTTTGTTGCTCAAGCACGGTCTGATTGTCCGCAGCCAGGTGTTTCAGATTCACCAGGTGATCGGCAATCCGATGAGTACTGTCGAACGGTTCTCGCACTGGAATGTCGACGAACTGATCATCCTCGACATCAGTTCCGACGATTTCCACGACCTGCGGCGGGACGACATCCAACAACATTACGACGGCTCGGGCGTGCTGGACGTGTTGCGGGAAATCTCAAAGGTCTGTTTCATGCCGTTGGCCATGGGAGGCCGTATCCGCACGCTGGAAGATATCCGCGCGCGTCTGGAAGCCGGCGCGGATAAGTGCGTCATTAACACTCAGGCCATCGCCGAGCCGGACTTCATTCGTCAGGCTAGCCGCCGTTTCGGCGCGCAGTGCGTTGTGATCAGCATTGATGTGAAACGTCACGACGACGGCCGCCTGGAAGTATTCAGCCATGGCGGCAAACAGCCGACGGGCCTCGCCCCCGCCGAGTGGGCTCGCGAGGTCGAACAGCTTGGCGCGGGTGAGATCTTCTTGAATTCAATCGACCGTGATGGGACAGGCGGCGGTTACGATATCGAACTGACGAAGTGCGTCAGTGAAGCCGTCAACGTGCCGGTCATTACTTGCGGGGGTGTCGGCAACTACGGGCATTTTCCAGCGGGAATCCTGGAGGGCGGCGCCAGTGCCGTTGCCGCGGCCAATATCTTTCACTTCTTTGAACTCAGTTACCCGTGGGCGAAAAAGGAGTGTTTGGATGCCGCCATTCCGATGCGCGACATCCGTCTGAATAGCCGCTGGTTCCGCCGCGAACCGGACTACGACAAAGAAGACGGCCACCGACGACTGGTCGGCCGCTTGACGAAGGCGGGCTATGAAGCCGACACGCACACCAACGGAATTCCCGCGCTGAAGGACACTTCCTCACCCATATCGCCAAAGAACTTCGTATCGCCAAAAGACTCCGCAACCCAAAACGTCAAACCCAATCCCATCCAATGGTGCCAGCGCTGCGTGTATCCGACCCTCAGCGCGGCTCCGCTCGAGTTCAACGACGAGGGCGTCTGCACCGGCTGTCAGGTCGGAGATACCAAGGACGTCATCGGCGCGAGCGAATGGGATCGTCGCCGGGATTTGCTGTGCGAAGTGCTCGAACAATATCGATCCAAGGACGGCACGGCCTACGACTGCGTCATCCCGGTGAGCGGTGGCAAGGACAGTTACTTTCAAACACACGTCATCAAGAACGAACTGGGGATGAACCCGCTGCTGGTCACCTACGACGGCAACAACTACACCGACGTCGGCTGGCGAAACCTGTTGCGGATGAAAGAGGCCTTCGATGTCGACCACATCATCTACCGGCCTGGCGTTGAACTGCTGAAAAAACTGAATTGGATCGGCTTCGTGCTGGTCGGCGACATGAACTGGCATGCCCATGTCGGCATCACCACGCTGCCGATTCGCATGGCCGTGCAAACCAAGACTCCGTTGTTGTTCTGGGGCGAGCATGGCTATCTGGACCTGGCGGGCCAGTTTTCGATGGACGACTTTCCCGAGATGAGCTATCGCGATCGGCTGGAGCATTTCGCCCGCGGCTACGAATGGAACTACTTCGTCGGCCTGCTTGGCATCCGACCGCAAGACATGATCCCATATCAATATCCAACCGATCAGGAGTTGTTCGACTTCGACGTTCGCGGTTTGTACCTTGGCAACTATGTGCATTGGGACGCGAACGCGCACACACAGTTGGTGATTGACAAGTACGACTTTGAAGTGAGCGACCAGCCTTTCGACCGCACGTATCGCCGCATGTCGAACTTGGACGACATGCACGAGAACGGGGTCCACGACTATTTGAAGTTCGTCAAGTTTGGCTATGGGCGCTGCACGGATCACACTTGCAAGGACATTCGCGGCGAAAAGATGACGCGCGAGGCGGCGATCGAACTGGTGCGAGAGTACGACCATGTCAAGCCGCGCGATCTCCAGCGATGGCTGCCGTACGCCGGCATGACCGAGCAACAATTCGACCGCATCGCCGATACGTTCCGCGATCCGCGCGTCTGGTATCAGCAAAACGGACAGTGGCAAAAAGACAATCTTTGGAACGAGCAGCGAAAAACCGAAGCTGCTTGACCCCGATCAGAACAGACTAAGAAGAAAGAATCCCATGTCTGACAACCCGACCGCAGTACTTGACGAAAAGCTCAGTGAAGAAGAACTGTGTCCCAACGAATTGTTGAGCGGCCAGGAACAGGCATTCGCCAACGACATTCGGCGATTGCAAGCGCGGGTCGACGAATTTGTCGAAGTGGTTTGTCCCGCTTGCGGGTCATCGGACCAACACTTCGAATTCAGCAAGCACACATTCAAGTACCAGACATGCGACGAGTGCCGAACGTTGTTCATGAGCCCGCGCCCCTCGCCGGACGTCATGCACTCGTACTACAGCAACTCGGAGAACTACCAGTATTGGGCCAAGCACATCTTCCCCGCTTCCGAGAGTTCCCGTCGCGAAAAACTGCACAAGCCTTGGCTGCGGCGCGTGGTCGGCTTTTGCGAGCGGTTCGACATTCCTACTCGTAGCTTGGTCGAGGTAGGAGCCGGTTTTGGAACCTTTTGCTCGGTCGCACAAGACTCGCCGCACTTCGATCAAGTCACGGCGATCGAACCGACACCCGAGATGGCGGCTGCCTGTCGCAGCCGGGGCGTGAATGTCGTGGAGAAACGGATCGAAGATGTCAGCGATGAAGTCGCGGGGGCCAATGTGGCGGTCGCCTTCGAAGTCATCGAACACTTATACGAACCGCGCCAGTTCCTGTCGCAAGTCGCTCGTATTTTGGATGCCGACGGATTGCTCGTGCTGTCGTGCCCCAACGGACAGGGTTTCGATGTCGCGACTTTGCGAGAAAAGTCGCTGGCCATCGATCCCGAGCACGTGAATCTGTTCAATCCCCAGTCGCTTAGCCGGCTCGTGGAATCGTGCGGCTATGAAGTGTTGGACGTTTCCACGCCGGGCAGACTGGATGCGGAATTCGTCCATCTGGCGATCAAGGAAGGCAACTTCGACGTTAGCGGGCAACCGTTCTTGAAGCGAGTGTTAGTCGACGAATGGGACCGTCTCGGCTGGCCGTTTCAACAGTTCCTGGCCGAAAACAGTTTGTCATCGCATATGTGGCTGGCGGCACGGAAGAAATAGCTTTCAGGGATTGAAAGAGACCAGATGGAGGTGATGCTCAGGTGCTAGCAGGTACTCCACGAAGAGGAATCGAGCTTCGGTCGCTGGCGTTGAAGTTGCAATTGACTGGATGCGCGATCGTAAAGTAGATTTCCCACTCCCCGCTCCATCGCTAGATTCCAGCGCAGCCTGCTGGTCGAGCTTTTGGCTGGGAACTGTGGAAACGCAAAGTTGTCGTCCATGGAAGGAGGACGCGAATCCGTTTTGGATTTCCACCGAGGCAATCGCCTCGAAAATTCATGCATTTATCGAGTCGACACGCACGTCCCCAATTGGTCGCGCTGTTCGGACATCGACATGGTTCTCGCCGCGAACAGGGATGGGAACGCCTAGGCAATCGGCCGTCAACTCTTCGAGCGAGTTGGCGATAGCAATTTCAGAACAGGACGAGAGAATCCTCGATGCCCATTGTAAAAGTTGGAAAAGACCTCGCCGCCAGTCAACGATGGAATGATGCGGCGGAATCCTACGCAAATCACATTGAGGGCGTTTATCATGCACATCGCTTTGACATGATCAATCGCCTGCTCGACACCGATGATTTGACCGGGCGTAAAGCGATCGACTTCGGCTGTGGCGAAGGCGTTTTCATGGAAGAACTCGCCAAACGAAAAGCGACAGTCTGGGGATGCGACATCTGCGATCAACTCATTCAGCAAGCAAACCAGCGCATCGGCTCGCTGGGCGACGTTGCCCAAGTGGAACGAGGGGGAGTCGAGGCACTCGTCGATCTCGAACCTTCGTCATTCGACTATTTGTTCGCTTTGAATGTACTTGCTTATATGACGGATGAGGAAGAGAAGACCTTCTACGAACAGGCCCAACGCGTGCTGCGGCCTGGCGGCGTCATGATCGTCACTCATTCCAACGAATTATTTGATCTCTACACGCTCAATAAATATACCGTCGAATTCCATCGTACGCACTTCACGCTTTCCGACGAAGCACATTCAATTGAATCCTTGTTGAGCCATCCCGATAAGCCGACTCGTTCCTCGTTCAACATTCGAGAAAATCCGCTTCGTTACAAATTCAAACTTGCAAAATACGGATTCGAGGAAACGCGGCAAGATTTCGCCAACCTTCATCCATGTCCTCCGTTGCTGATGGACGTTGCAGATTTTGACGACATCGATTCGCGCGACTACACCAGCACCGGGGATTGGCGCGATGAAGATCGATGGAAGCTGATGTTCATGTGTAGCATGTTTGGCTCTCGTTCGGTGCGCAATTAAAGATCCGGCGATACGTCGGCCGCTAACTCGCCGCATGCACGGGATCTCCCTTGCTTAAAACAATCCATGAACCGTAATCGTTGGAGATTCGAGAGATGAGTAGAAAAAAGCGTTCATGGTTGAAATCGACAAGACAAAACCTGAAGCACGCGATGCGGCTAATGACGGGTGTGGCGCGCTTTTCATTCACCGGCAAGACGCCGCCCGCCGCATACCAAAGCCTGATTCAATTGTATTGCGAGACGGGTGGCCGCTCCAATGACCTGCTTCATGCGCTCGTCAGCGCGGCAAGGCGGCCGTATCGTTTTCCCTCCCATGACGGAGTGTTGGGCAAGCTGAGCCAGAGCGAAGCAGATCAATATGCCGCGCGCATTCGTGACGAAGGTTATTGCGTGTTTCCTCACAAGCTGCCCGAAGAAATGTGCGACCGCTTGACGGAATTCGCGCTGACCCGGCCGGCGATTCCTCGTCCGCGGCGAGATGCTCTGCCAGAGCAATTAATATACGACCGGCAGAATCCGCAGGCGGAAGGGCTCCACTTTTCCGAGGAGTCTTTGGCGAATGATCCCGACTTCCAAGAATTGATGTCCGACTTGTCTCTATTGAGCGTGGCACAGGCGTATCATCGCAGTCAGCCCGTCTTGAGCCAGATGTCCATGTGGTGGAGTACCGCGGCGCGGATCTCGGCCAATGCGAAATCCGAGTTGGCGCAACAGTACCATTTTGACATGCATCGCATTAAGTGGTTGAAAGTCTTCATCTATCTCACGGACGTAACCGAGAACAACGGACCGCATTGTTTTGTCGTCAACTCTCATCGTTCCGGCCATCCGACGCATCAACTTCTCGACCGAGGTTACGTCAGAATTCCGGATGAAGATATCCGAGCGGTTGCTTCGTCCAAGGAAGAAGTCGAAATTACCGGATCCCGCGGAACGATTATCGCCGTGGATACTCGCGGTTTCCACAAGGGCAAGGCGCTTGAATCCGGAGATCGCTTGATCGTCGAACTGGACTATGCCGACAGTCTCTTCGGCGGGGCCTTCAATGAAACCGTTGTCGAAGACATTCATTGCGAGCGTTTGGATTCTCTCATGAAAAGCTATCCACGAATCTACTCTCGCTTCGAGCAAGTAGAGCGGCAAGACAAAGAAGCGTCTCGGAAAGCCGCTTGACGAAGTTTGCGAGCGTCATCGAATTGTGAGAGCCATCCATGCCGTCGAGCTTCCAGCAACTCATCCATACGCAGTTTCACCGTTTGCGGAAAAATGCCCAGCGGCAGTCGCGGCGAGTTCTTGAAAAATTCTCCCGTTTCGGCGTTAAGCGACGGATGAGCCGGCCGTCGGGGACTCCCGATTGGGCACAGCGAGAAGAAGCGATCTTGTTTTTCGCACCCGAAGCCGCCATCACTTCGCACTTCGCGACCATGTGCTTGTTGGCCGGTTCGCTTCAGGAATTGGGACATCGGGTGCTGATGACGCGCTGTTTCCATCTGTTCGATCGCTGTCCGGTCATGGGCATGTATGGTTTGTCCCATCGTCCGTCAGAGCAGGCGGTCAATAAGGCTTGCCTAAAATGTGCTCGCGCATCCTTGGACGCACTCGACGAGTTTGATTTACCCTGTGTCGACTTACGAGTTTTTGCGACGCCAGAAGTTCTCGCTAAATACGAAAAGGGCATCGAGGATCTTCCGAGCAATCTGCTGGATTTTGAATTCGACTCCATTCCTTTCGGCCGACTTTGCACGTTCGACTTGGCATTGAGCCACAAGATCTGCGAATTTGAAAACCTCTGCGAGGAGGACCGCTTTGCTTGGCTAGGCTACATCAAGAGCGCCGTCTTGGCATATTTGCTTGTTGACCAAATCTGCCAGGAATCGCGGATCAAATCGATCATCTATTCCAACGAATATTCACTGATGCTCGGATCCCGTTTGGCCGGCAAGAAACACGGGATCGATGTCTTTGGCACGGTCCACTCGTCGCATCGCAATGCCGATCGGCGCAGAATCATCATTTATCCGAACGCGTGGCCGACGCGCGTCCTGGATATCAAACAGGCCTGGGGACAGCGGAAAGACTTGCCGCTTGCCCCCAACCAAGTCAAGGAGGTCATGGAAGACGTCCTAACGCGGCTCGGCGGCCACGGCTCTCATGTCTATTCTCCCGCGAAGACGTTTGAAAACGAAACCCTCCATACCAAGCTTGGATTGGCGGCCGATCGAAAGATCCTGGTGGCATTCACTAGTAGCGTCGACGAACTCGTTGCCGTCCGCCAAATGTCGGAAGCACTTGGCACTCCCGCTCCGACCAGTTCGCAGCCGTTTACCAATCAGATTCAGTGGCTAACCGCACTCTCTGAACATGTAGCGAAGAGTTCCGATCTTCAGTTGGTGGTGCGCGTACATCCCCGCGAGGGGGCGAACAAGCGCGAATCGACAGTTTCGCAGCATCTTGGGCAGCTCAAAAAAGCCTTTCACCATTCGCCACGCCATTGCCACTTCGTGTGGCCGGAAGAACCAATTTCAAGCTATGACCTGGGAGAGCTTGCCGATCTTGTGTTGACCAGTTGGAGTTCGATCGCCGTCGAATTCGCAAGAATGGGAGCGCCCGTGTTGGCGGCGTTCAACTATCGGGAGATTCTTTACCCCTACGGCGAATTCATGCAGTGGACTTCGAGTGCTTCGAGCTACTTTCAAAGGTTGCGGGAAATGCTCGACGAACCGGTCGGCCTGTCGAACATTTCATATGCTTTTCGCTGGCACTACCTTCAGTTTCTCGACACAAGCCTGGATTTCAGTGACGTCGTACCAGCGCCTGATTTCGATCAGCTAGTTGATTTCAAACTCTCTGCGGAAGCCAAGGCACTCGAAGATGTTGTGATTCGCGGAAAGGATATCATTGACATAAATCTGGCACGTGCAACCGCTTCACGGCACGAGTCGAGCGAAAGAGAAGAATCCGAGGCGCTTCGTTGCCAGCTCAGACGTTTCATCCATTTTTTGCATACGGGAGAAACGTCTTACGAGGGCCGCCAGATGGATTATCTGAATCTCGACGCGTCGGCCCAATCGGTAGGACGATCCTTCGAGCGCGTCAGCAACGATTCAAGCCTCGTTGTCTTGAACGGAAATGAAACGCAGTACATTACCAAGCACGGCGAGTCTGTTCGCTTTTCGCCCATGATTGCCCGGGTCGCCCCGCTGTGCGCGAACCGCGTGGAGACGCAGCACATCGAACAGGCCCTCAACGTGAGCCCCGCATTTTCGGGATAATACGAATCAAACGGCACCTTACAAGGAGAGTATCAAGTGCAAGCGACAGCCACCTTAAGCAAGAATACGGAAAAGATCTATCAGTGCCTCGATCGCATCATCAAACGCGACCAGTGTGCTCTCAGTTACGATAGGACGCTCGTGGAAGAATTGCCCGATATTCTCCGCGAAAATTACGGAATTCGCACCGGCGAGCAAATTCGGGAACATGACGAAGTGGCCGAACTGGCCGAACTCTTGAATCACTCAGAATCCAGTGGTCCGGCACTAGATGATTTGCCGGACCTGATTGCCGGCGCGGGGATCGACGTCCAGCGCTATTCGACTCGCGTCAAGGAAGACAATGGCTCGGAATTCACTAACTTCTCGACAGTCAGTCACGAGGAAGATGTCGACGCGGTGCTCACTTTGCAGAGAGACCTAGGACAAGGCAAACACAAAGCAGGCGACCAGCCTTACGATCCTCATCTCGTGGATCCTCGCCGAGTACGTCGTTATCTTCGCGGCGTGACCACACCTCCACCAACATTCATCGAGCGCCTTTTCAAAACGACGTTTTGGGCCATTCAAATCAGAAAGTGGAAACTGCTGGGATGGATAAAAGGCGATCAGCCTTCGCTGTCGGTTGGCGGCCGATGGTTGTCGGAGATTCATTATTTTCGAGAGGTTCATGGGCTCCGACACCATATCGGCCTCGACCTCCATTCCGCCGATGAGAACTTGGTCAAAGTTGGCGACATGCACGACATGCCGTTTTCTGAAAATCAGTTCGGTTTCGTGTTTATCAAGAACACCGTCGACAAATCCTACGATGTTCGAAAACTGGTTTCGGAATTGATTCGCGTCAGCCGGCACAACGGCATTATCGTGGTCGACCAAGTTTGTGACTATGGATCGACGAGCACGCTCGGCCGCACCGACATCCAGCGGGCTGAAAACCTGTTACGCATATTTCAAGCTCGCACGGGCCTCAAAAAGCTTGTTTGCCAAGATGTCGATATCCAAGGCGTGGGCGACGTCAAGCAGACCAATGGTTCGAAGAACAATGCTCGATTGGCAATCAAAGTCTTGAAATCGTAAGCCGGTCCTTGGTCCGATGCACGACCGGCCCGCCAGAACGGCACCCGACGCGCTGGTGGGGCGTTCTTGTCGTCGAATCCTCGGCAAAATATTCCACCGATGACGCGTCGGATTCCGATCACACTTGATTTCAACCCCGTCGGCGGAGTCCTGATTCTTGGAATTAGGAAAGTTTTTCCAAGTCGCTTGTCCACATTCCGTGGCAAAATCGGATCTAAATTGGAGGCCTCCACCAATGGCATTACTTGTTCCGCAGTCGCGAATTGGCCAAACTAACCTTCCGCAGGTTAACCACTCGTTCCATACCACTCGTCCCAGGTGTCGCGTTTTTCCCGTCGGGAGATCCATCCATGCTTAAGTTCAGCTTAAGAAGCTTCGTCGTCGTTGTCTCCGTGTCGCTTCTCAATGCCGGAATCGTAACTGCCCAAGAACCAGGAAACAAAAAGGATCCGGTCGCCGATCTTCCGGTCGCCGATCTTCCGGTTGCGGATGCTCCAGTTGCGGACGCCCCGGGAACCCCCACAGCCGAACCTCCGGTCGAGGGACAGCCCGTCGATCCAGCCGCCGACGTACCGACCAAAGTCGTTCGCTCGCGAGACCCTCGCGGTGGAATCCAAATCGAGCGCAGCGTGTTTGTGAAAGGTGGCAAGTACGTTAACCATGGCGCGTGGATGGCCTCTTATCCGGACGGCAAGGAGTTTGGCGGAGGTGACTATCTGCATGGCAAGCGTCACGGGAAATGGTGGCGCTGGTTCGAGCCCGGCGAAGCGATGTTCGGTTCTCCGCTATACCGCGAGTATCGGGGTCCGTTCAAATCCGTCGCTCACTTTGTTGAAGGCGAGATCCACGGACCTTGGGTCATCCTCGACTGGAAGGAGCGAAAGATCAGCGAGTGGCATTTCGCGGCCGGCCAGCCGCATGGTGATTGGACTTGGTTTTACACCAACGGGCAGGTGCGGCGTCATTGCACCTATGTCGAGGGAGTGCTGGACGGCGAAATCGTCGAAACCGCGCCGGACGGCAAGCTTCTGTCGAAGGACCAGTTCGTCCTCGGCCGGCCTCGCCGGCATCGCGTCGGCCACTACGGACCGCGAGTGAAACAATGGGAAGGATGGTACCTCTATCCCAAGGAAGTCACCAAGACATCGTATGAGTGGTGGCAGGGCGAAGCGGATACACAGGTCGTAGGGGTCAAAGGCGAAAAACTCCGCGATGGCAAATGGACCTGGTGGTTCCCCGACGGTCAAAAGCAAGTCGAGGGTCTCTACGTCGCGGACCTCCGAGTCGGTCCCTGGACTTGGTGGCATCCCAACGGCGCGAAATGGCACGAAGGCGTTTTTGTTGGTGGAAAGAAGTCGGGCGAGTGGATGCACTGGAAGCCAAACGGAGAAGTCGAACGGAAAGAGATTTTTCCCGAGATCGCCGCTCCCGAGGCTGAAGTTCCCGCCGACGGTGTTCCGCTTGCCGAACCCCCAGGTGGTAGCCCCGCCCCTGCCGATAGCGAAGGCGCTGCCACGGTCGACCTGCCGGTCGCGGGCGAATCCGACAAGTAGCATGGGCCGCAGTTCTCCCCCTTGCCAAGGGAGAGTCAGCACATGGACCCCAGTTCTCCCCTTGCCAAGGGGGAGTTAGAGGGGGTCGAACTTTCAATCTTCTTCACACGCCGCGAGCGCCATGATGGCCATGGCTGTTCCGGCGTGCGTGATGAAATGTTTGTTGTCCTTGTTCAACGAGCGCGTAAACCAGCGACCGCTTTCGCGCTGGTGCGTTTTCAGCCACTCAACGCCGCGGCGAATCGCGGGTGAATCAGCGGGCATGCCCGATCGACGCAGAGCATAGATCACAAAACCCGTGCCGTATCCATCGCTGGTCTGCGTGTCCTGCTCTTTGCCGTCCGATCGCTTCCAATCGCCAAGCGACGCCAGCGCCCACCCGCCATCTTCCTGTTGAAGCGAGAGCAACTCTTTCACGCATGTCCCTTGCTCCTCCTCCGACATGAACCCGTCTAGGTAGCTGGCGGCCCACAAGAGCATCGCCCGATGGTGCAGCGTTGGCGGCGGATGGTTCGCAAGATACCGCCGCAATTTTTCCAAGCCTTCTCGTGCGGGCTGGCTGTCGGCGTAGGCGTCGGGAGCCACGCCGACGGCGATCGCGGCCAAGGTCACGCCATAATGATCGTCGGATTCCATCGGCGGCCATTTACACTTCAGCCACGACCAGCCACCATCTTCTTTCTGCACGGTCCACATGCGATCGAGGGCCTGGCGCGTCGTCGGATGCAGTTTGCCGGTGGTGGCCTCGTCGTTGAAAGCCAGAGCGGCGGCCGTTGCCACCACCTCGGCATCCCAGCGCGGCCCCTTGTCCTTCCAACGTTCAGTCACGAGTTGCTCGGCAAACCGTCGCACTGCCCGATGGGCGGGTGCGTCACCGGCAATGCCGGGCCGCGCATACAAATAGGCATAGTTCGTGTGGCAGGTCATGCACTTCCGTTGCTTTTGCCACTGCAGCGATGCCGAGTCAAGAAAATGAGCCGCTCGCTCCAAGGAAAACTGCATGGCGATTGGCTCGTCCGCCTGATTAGCCGCCGGCGCGACGACGTTCTCCAACGTCACCGGCTCTGCACCGGAAGCGGCCCGCCAAGGTGTCGGCACCAGAACAGCGATCAAAAACAAGGCAGCGAAAACTTGGCGCATGAGAAAATTCCTCGACATCAGAACGCGCAAATCCTAAGAAACCAAAAAGCAACTCTTGGCAGTTTAGGCTTGCTGAACGCGGAATTCAAACAACTGGCCGAGTTTTAATCGACTTGCAATTAGGCGAGATCTTCAGGGCGATCCATGCGCATTTACCAGCGAGTTGCCGCTCCCGTCGCCAATTTTGTTGCGGAAATCCGCGTCGTCGGAAATAATTCGGTTGAGTGGCCAGCTCATTCTCACTTCAACAACGGGAAGGAATCGCATGTTTCATTACCGCGTTACCTGCTGGCCGATTGTGTCACTCATCACACTTTTTGCCGTCGGCAACCTCTATGGTGGCGACAGGCCGATTGAGAAGGAAAAAGAGTCGGCTCGGGAAGAGGCCGCCTGGTCCTTGTTTATCCGGTCCCAGATGAAGCAATGGCAGCAGTCGCTGAAAATACGCGAGGCGTTGGAGCAAGATACAAGCCTGGAGTTTATCGAGACGCCTTTACAAGACGTGGTGGATTTTCTTGAAGATCGGCACAACATCGAAATCGAGCTCGACACCCGGGCGCTGGACGTCATGGGCATCGGATCCGATACACCCGTGACAAGAGAGTTACGGGGCGTGACCTTGGGATTCGCGCTCAAGCTGATGTTGCGCGACCTCGATCTGACCTATCAAATTGACGAAGAGGTGGTGTTAATCACCTCGCGGGAAAAGGCCGACCGCAAAGAGTCCGTCCGTATTTTTGCAATAGGCGACCTGACGGATGACGACAAGGCCATGGAGAAAATGGTCACGGCGGCTCGTGTCGCCGCCAACCTTGATCTGGATCAGGTGGCTGCGTTTCGCGATCGGCTAATCGTCCGGGGTACGCGTGATGATTTCCGGAACGTCGAACGGTTGTTGATTGATTTGCGAGGGCACGCGTCATCGCAAATGGATCATTCGAGGCACCCGCTGGATCGTTGGCCCCTGGGAAAAAACGTCAACCTTAGCGGCCGCGTCAGTGATGCGGACTTGCCTTACCTCAAGGCGCACAAACAGATTGGCCAGTTGGATATCAGCAAGTCCTCTGTCTCGGACGATGGCCTGGCGTTGATTCGAGATATGCCCGAACTGGAAGTCCTATTGGCCGGCGGAACGAGAATCACCGACGGGGGTCTGGCTCATCTCAAGCAGATGAAGAAGCTCAAAGTGCTTGACTTGATGGGCACCGGCGTGACCGACAAGGGCTTAGCGGAAATCGCGTCGTTGAAATCGCTGAAGATTCTCTCGATTGGCAACAGCCAGCGACATCTTGCCAAAGTCTCCAAGAAAGCGGTTGATGGTCTGAAAAAATCCTTGCCAGGCTGCCAGATCCACGCCTATTACTACCAGCCCCGGCCCATGGGTGAATCAAAGAAGCCTAAACCCGCGGCCGACGATGACCCGTTTGGAGGCGGAGCAGGCAGAGGTGACGACCCGTTTGGAGTTCCCGACGATCCGTTTGGAAGTTAATCGAGTCCGAGATGCCGGAGATCTACATCGATGGTTCACGCGCACTCCATTCCCGTGCCCTATCAACCCGGCCAGCGGGCCATCATCTTCGAGGACAAACTCACCAGAGGCGATACACTGGGTTATCATTGCACGATCGTCGACGTGCTGGCCAGCACGGTTCGCCGGTATCCAGGCTGCCCTCATCGATGGGTCTATTGCGTATTTGTTCCTTATTTTGACAGGCACACCGACGTTGTTTCGCGTGATCTGTTTGTCACGGGTGAATTCAATCCGTCCAAGTTGCCGGCCGACCGGGCGCTTGCGAACTTCGGTTTGAATCTCGCCTGGCCGATGACAATGACGAGATCCAAGGAGCTTATCGGGTGCCGGGTGGTGCATGGAGATCCTTCACGTTTCGCAAACGCGATCAACCAACTCACGACTATCTGTTGCGTTTACGGGTGGATCGTTTTCAAGTCGGAAAGGGAAGCCTCTGCTACAATGTGCCACTAGCCGAACGGCTCGATCGTCGCTTCGTCTTGGTGGCCCTCTCGAGAGTCGTGGGTGTTGATGAACTCGACTGGCGCGTCAAAGGTCCCCAGCCCTGATGCAGGCTTGCGTTTCGGTTGGAACCGCGACCGTCGACGAAAGCCGCCGGTGAACTGCTGGACGGGGCGGATGGAATCAACAGTGAGGCAATTGACGTTTGGCCACCGCTCAGTCAACGGGCTCTAGATCTTGCGCCTGCCATCAGACCGCATCTTAAGTCAATCGTTGGACGACGAAAAAGAGGGGACGGAACCGGACAAGAATTCGTTGACGGTCGGAGCTTCCGGTGCCTCGGCTCCCAGGTAGGGAGGGCCGTAAGGATGGTACCATTGATCACCCGTGGCGCAACCCACGAACGATAATGCGGCAAGCAGCAGGACTGTCAGTTTCAATCGAATCTTCATGGCAATTTGAGAATTCGTTAGCTGTGTGTTGGTGTCGCAGCGAATCCGACCGATCAACCGGAACTTTCGCAGGAACCAATACCCAGTACCAGACCGAATTCGTGGCGGGCAATCCAAGTCGTTGCCATCCAGAGCATCTTGGACATCGGTTGAGTGCATCATGATGTGCCACCATGACTAGCGGCTGGGCGGCCCGTTGGAGAACGCACGGGTTTTTATCCCACAGCGCCACAATCGCGCGAACTTTCGGGCCGCCAACTAATCCCTTACAATTTAGGTGATAGCAGTTCCTCCATTTGCAGTAGCGAAGTCCCCATTTTCGCCATATTTCCACGCAACGTTTCATTTTCACGACATGCTGGCAATCTTCGTTGTGTTACAAATTTGAACTGCCCCGCTTCTGACACCACGCGGTCAGTCAGCCCACCCAGTCCGCCCATCACGACAAAAGACAACAAAATAGAGGAACTGCGATGATTCGCGTCGGCATTTTGGGGGCGACTGGCTATACCGCTCTGGAATTGATGAAGATTCTGCTGCGGCATCCCCAGGCCGAGATCACCGTGCTGACCAGTCGGCAGGAAGACAATCCTCACGTGGCCGCCGTCCACCGCCAGTTGGCGGGCCGCTTGGATCTGAACCTGCGGAATCTTGATACGGATGAGGTCGCCGCGCAGGCAGACTGTGTTTTCTCCTGCCTGCCGCATGCGGCTTCGGCGGCGGTTGTAAAGCCGCTGTTGGATGCCGGGGTGCGCGTCATCGATTTTAGCGCCGACTATCGGCTGGATGATGTGAAAACCTATGGCGAGTGGTATGGGAACGAGCATCCCGATCCCGCTCGCGTCGGCAAGACGGCTTACGGCTTGCCCGAGTTCTTTCGGGACCAGATCGTGGATGCCCCGCTGGTTGCCAACCCCGGCTGCTTTCCCACTTCGGTGGTCTTGGCGGTTGCCCCACTACTGAAGTTGGGGCTGATCGAACCCGGCGATCTAATTGCCGATTCGAAGACCGGAGTATCGGGCGCGGGACGCAATCCGAAACTGGCATTTCATTATCCTGAATGCAACGAAAGCATCATGGCTTATGGAGTCGGGCAACATCGGCATACTCCTGAATGCGATCAGATCCTTCGCCGCACGACCGGCCAAGATCTGCAAGTTATTTTCACTCCGCATTTGGTCCCCATGGATCGTGGAATCTTGACGACTACCTATGCCCGGCCGGCCACCGATCAGGACGAGCAACAGATCCTCGCCGCGCTGCGCGAGTTCTATGCCGACATGCCGTTTGTGCGCGTTGTCGACAATCTGCCCGCCACCAAGGACACCTATGGAACGAACTACTGCGACATCACGGTGCGGCGCGTGCGGGGACGTTTGATCGTGATCAGTTGCATCGACAATCTCGTGAAGGGCGCGTCGGGCGCGGCGGTGCAGAATTTCAATCTTATGTTTGGTTGCGAAGAGACCACGGCACTTTAAGTCGGCAACGGCACGCTGAAGGTGATATTAATGAGTTTCCAAGTACCGGCGGGTATTCAATGCGGCGGCGTTCATTGCGGAGTAAAAGACGACGCAACCAAGAACGACTTGATGCTGATCGTCGCCGAGGCGAACGCGAGCGGCGCGGGTGTGTATACACAAAACGTCGTCCACGCGGCGTCCGTGGGCCGCAATCGGACGATCACTCCGTCGGACCGCATCCGCGCCATTTTGGCGAATTCAGGCAACGCCAATACTTGCACGGGCAAGCGCGGCGAACAAGACAATAAGGCGATGGCCGATGCAACCGCCTCGGCTTTGGGAATCGAACCCGACCAAGTGCTGGTCATGTCGACCGGCATCATCGGCGAGTTTTTACCGATGGAAAAAATCAAGGCCGGCATCGCGGCGGTGGCCGACGAGTTGGGAGCTTCCGAGGAAAACCTTCATGCGGCCGCGCACGGCATGATGACGACGGATCAATTTGAAAAGATTGTCGGCCGCCGCGTGAACATCGCGGGCAACGAAATTCACATCACGGGCTTTGCCAAAGGGGCGGGAATGATTGGCCCCAACATGGCAACCATGTTGGCCGTGATTCTGACGGACGCCGCCCTAGCACCCGAAGCTGCCCAATCGGCGCTCTCCTCCGCCGTCGATCAAAGCTTTAACTGCATCAGCGTGGAAGGGCACATGAGTACCAGCGACTCGGTGTTGTTGCTGGCCAGCGGCGCGGCCGGCGCACCGCTGGCGGGTTCCGAGCTGGCCGCGTTTCAAACGGAACTGGATGACATGTGCATCGAATTGGCGCGCATGATCCCCAGCGACGGCGAAGGGGCGAGCCATCTGATCAACATCGAAGTCCGCGGCTGCAAGCAGCGCGAAGACGCGCGGCGCATCGCTCAAACCGTTGCCAATAGCGCGCTAGTGAAAACCGGCGTCGCCGGCGCCGATCCGAACTGGGGCCGGATCACGAGTGCGGCGGGGTATTCAGGTATTGCGTTTGATCCGAATCGGCTTAGCCTGTGGGTCAACGAAGTGAAAGTCTACGCGGATGGTGAACCTCTGCCGTTTGATGAACCGGCAATGGCGGCCTCTATTCGCGATCAACGCGAGACCTTCATCACCATCGAGTTGGCCGAAGGCGAGGCAAGCTGCCGGTTCTGGACCAGCGACCTAACGGCCGACTACGTGCGATTCAATAGCGAATCGCATACCTAAGGCGACGCGCGAGTAAATTCGAAATCCGAATCTCGCGTTTTTCAGACATTCGCGAACGCAGCCCAAGTTCCCATCCAAAACTCTATCTACGGGTGTTTTTCGTGGGTTTAGCCGATCCGTGGCCGTTCTAGATCCCCCCGCAATACCCGTCAGAATTGGGGCAAGTCGTCTCACCTCCCACGATCCGACAATCGTGCAGGTTTTTTTTGACCGCATGTCCGGTTCCGGCCCCGAATTTCGATTTATGTTTTTGAGGGCGGCGTGTAGCTGCCGGGTTTTCGTGGACTGGGGCTTGTCCGAGAAATCTGACAAACGAGACGATGACAACCAAAATGAATGGCTCGCGGCAACAGCATGTGCTGAGAGCACTCAATGAGCTGCAAAAAATTCAAGTGATTGTTAGCGATCTGATGGAGTCGCGGAGGTACGACTCTTTCGATATCCATCACGTGACGCTGGCCATGGAAGAGTCGCTGACCAACGCCCTGCGACACGGCAATCAGCTCGATCCCACGAAGGAAGTGCGCGTCGAGTTTTCGGTTCGCGACGAAGATGTGTGGATTGAAATCGAAGACCAAGGAGACGGTTTTCGTACCGACGATGTGCCCGATCCCACCTTGCCGGAAAACCTCACTCGCGCCAATGGCCGGGGCGTCTACCTGATTCGCACCATGATGTCGTCCGTCGAATACAATGACCGGGGCAACCGCGTGACCATGCGGAAGGTCCGAACCGGACGATAAGTACGGACACTTGGAAGCAAGTCTTTTGCGGAAATTTGGAGTCCTGCCTTTAGCCGGCCGGCCTCTTCAGTCTAAAGACGCCGATAGCGTTGATTCCGACTTCAATACCGCGCGGCAGCGGCGTCAATCCTGTATCATGATGCTTCTGCTGGGTCAAACAACCTCGGAGTTGCAACATGGTATTGGTAGCGGCCGCCCGTCGTACAAAATTGCTTATCGTTCTGACTGTTCTCTTGTCCGCTTCATGGTTGTTTGCCGATGTCATCAAGGCGGCTGAAAACGAACCGACCATTCTGCAACGCGCGGTCGCGGTAAAAGACGTCTGCGCGTGGCCCAACCTGACGTTGCTTGGCGATGGGACCATGGTGGCGGTGATTCACAATCAGCCGGCTCACGGCACGCGCGAAGGCGACATCGAATGCTGGGCCAGCACGGACGGCATCGAGTGGGAGAAACGCAGCACAATCACTGGCCACGAGCCGAATACCGTTCGGATGAATCATGCCGCCGGTTTGGCAAAGAACGGCGACTTGATCGTGTTATGTTCTGGCTGGACGAATGAGAAACAATCGGAACGGCCAAAACAGCCGGCGTTTCGGGACAACATTCTGCGCACTTGGACGTGCCGTTCCAAAAATGGCGGCCGGACCTGGACGACAACGCGCGAGTTCCCCGCGCCGGAAGTTGGCTACTGCGAGTACATTCCGTTCGGTGACATTTGGCGAGGCGGCGACGGCGCGCTACACACGTCTTGTTATCATGCCAAGTTCGTCGATCCCGCGAAAACTTTCCGCACTCAGGGCTGGCGCGCTTGGCACTTGCGCAGCGACGATGATGGAAAAACTTGGAAGCCGACTTCGATGATCGATCCGCGGGCCAACGAAACGGATATCTTTCCGCTCGGCGGCAAACGATGGCTGGCCGCGGCGCGGCACGACGCGGTTTATCTGGTCCGCTCGGAAGATGACGGCGCAACCTGGAGTGGTCGTGAAAAGGTGACCGCGGCCAATGAGATTAACGGCCACCTCACGCGACTTAAGGATGGCCGATTGCTGCTGAGCTACGGCGTACGGATCGCCGGCGAGGAAGGCGTCCGCGCCAGGCTCAGCCCCGACGACGGCAAAACCTGGTCCGCGCCAATTCGGCTGGCCCAGAGTAACGATCGCGATTGCGGGTATCCAAGCAGTGTTCAGCGCGGCGACGGGAAAATCGTAACCGCCTACTATTCGAAGTCCGCGCCCGAATTGGAGCAGTATCACATGGGTGTCGTGGTGTGGGATGCGCCCTCACCCACCGCCGCGAAAATTGGAAAGCCGGCGCAACCGGCCGAGTTTCAACATGCGGGGATTACCGACGTTTGGAAGATCTACGCGGATCGGCTCACTTTTGGCAAGGGGCAGACTTTGGCCTTGGTGGACGACGGCTGCAAGCTGTCGATGCCCGAGTGGCAGGCGGCGGTGGGTGGCGTTCCCAAGGTGCGTGTGGCTTTTGATGCCGTGGACGGCGACGACGATCCCAAACACGAAGGCCGCGGGTATCACGGTTCCACGATCGGTATTCCCTCGTCGGTCAACTACCAAGGAAAGTGGGGCGTCGCCTATCACAATCAGGTCGCCGTGATTCGTGGCTTGGAATGTTGCCATTGCAAGATCGCCGATAGCCAAAGTTTAGCGGCGGCGTTGCAGTGGATTCTGGACCATCACGAGCAGCACCATATCACCACGGTTAATCTCGCGCCGGTCGATGATAAGGCTCATGCCGAGCCGGTGGCGACCGAGATTGACGACAAGCTGGCCGCGCTAAGAGAGCAGGGCATTTGGGTTAGTGCGCCGGCGGGGAATCACAATTTTACGACCGGCATCTCGTGGCCGGCCAGCCAACCGAACTGTTTTGCGATTGGCGCGGTCAGGCCGGGGAAGGATGAAGTCTACCTTGATCGGCACGCGAAGATCGCGCTGCTGGTGCCGGCTAGGGCGACGAGTTCGTCCAACGCGATCGCTTGCGGCGCGGTAATGCTGCTGCGCGAAGCGATCGAAAAGACCGACTACGATTGGAAGGCCGACGGCCAGAATTTACCGGAAGCCATGTTGGCCATCCTTCAAGAGACCGGAAAGCTAGTTGAGGATGCGGCGACTGGCCTCAGTTTTCGCCGGCTCGATTTGCTGGCGGCTTTGGAGCATGTGTATTCTCAAAGTGTCACCGGAAGCGACAGCAAACCATGATGAACGACGTAGCAAGGTCCCTTGCAAAGAACCCCCTGTGGTCCCCCTTGGTAAGGGGGACAAAAGAGTTTGGTGGTCCCCCTCGGTAAGAGGGACAGAGAATCTGGTTCTCCCCCTTGCCAAGGGGGAGTTTGTGGGGGTCTTCCGTAGGCGTTGCTCAGACATCGGACAACAGAATAACGAATATCGAACACGGAATCATGAAGGCTGAAGGAATGAAAGAAGAACCATCGGACAACTGGACCTTTCTGCACGTGAACGACAGCCACATGGGTACGGCCCGTTCGTATCGTTTTCGCCCCGCCATCAACAAGCGCTGGGCGGCGATCAAGCAGCAGATGGCGAACACCAACGCCGACTTGCTGTTGCACGGCGGTGATCTGACGCGCGACGGCGAAACGCATGAATTTGAATATCGCCAAGCGTGTGAGGATTTAGAGACACTGCCGTTTCCGACATTCATCATTCCGGGCAACATGGACGTCGGCAACAAGCACGCATCGAAGAACGGAGTCAAGTGGAAATGGGATTCGCGCGGGTTGGGTTGGAACGATCCCGATTTGAACATGACCGGCAGGCGGCTAGACATCTTCTCGTCGTACTTCGGACCGATTCACTGGACCTTCATGCATCGGGAGGTCCGCTTTACGGGCTTCTTCGCCGCCGTCGCCGGGACTGGTTTGCCGCATGAGGAGCGATTTTGGCGGCTGCTTGAGCGACTGCCCGATCTGCCGTCGGCCAAGCATCATGTCGCCGTGATGCACTATTGGCCATTCATCGAGCAGGTGGACGAACCGGCTTGGGATTTGACGAACGCCGACGAGTATGACAACTGGTACTTTTCCATTGATCCGCCGCACCGGCAGCGAATGTGGGATTTGCTTCAAGCGGCGGGCGTCGAGATTCTGTTCTGCGGCCACGTGCATACAGGCCGCCCCGTGCAAGTCTGCGATGGCATTCGAGTCCATCGCACGCAGGCCGCCGGCAACACTGGGCAATTGTCCGAGCGGTGGCCGGACGCCGACACGCGGTTCGGCTTTCAACGTTGCGATGTCAGTGACGACGGGATCGACGTGACCTTCGTTCCAGGTGACGATCAATGCGACGAGTTTGACAGCTTCGGACCGATGGGACATCCGGCCGTCGAACAACGCGATTATTCGGCGGCCCGAGAAAAACCGCCGCTGGTGCCGGCATAAACCTTCAGGGCGGCTACAACGGGGCGATGTAAATCAAGATTGGAATTCGAAACATGACCAACAGAACAATGCAGGGAGTGTGGCCGGCGGTGATTACTCCGCTGAGTGACGACGGCACTCCGAATCTGGAAGCGGTCGAGCAACTGGTCGAGCTATTTATTCAGCAAGAGTTGGGCGGCTTATATGTACTAGGGTCGACCGGCCAGTGGCCGTTGCTGCCGCTGGAACCTCGGCGCGTCGTTGCCCAGCACATCGTGAAAATCGCCGCCGGACGGATTCCCGTCATGATACATGTCGGCGCGACGGCAACCGACGACGCCGTCGCGCTGGCGCGACACGCGGAATCGATCGGTGCCGATGCGGTATCCAGTGTCGCGCCGATCTACTACCCGACTTCGGCCGATGATGTGTTTCTGCATTATCGCCGAATTGGCAGGGCGTCGAACTTGCCCCTGTATGTATATCATTTGAGTTCCGTGAACCAAGTTCAACTGGATCCTCGCGAGTATGCCCACCGAGTGCTGGAATTGCCGAACATCGGTGGTATGAAGATTACCGACCGGGATCTGTTTCAGTTTGGCGCGATCGCCAACGTCGCGGGCGAGCGTTTGCGGCTGTTCAGTGGTGCCGACGGATTGGTGTGCCATGCGGCGCTAAGCGGTGCGATTGGAGCCATTGGCACGTTCTTTAATGTTTGGGGCGCGCCGGCACGGAAAGCCCGCGCGGCGTTTGTCGGCGGAGACTTCGAAGCGGGCCGGCGATTCATGGCCGCATTTCAAAGTGTGATCGCGGAAGTTCACGCGGCCAGGTCTACTTGGAGTTTTCTTCGCGCAGCAATGCAAATGAAGTATGGGATCGATGTCGGCATGCCACGCGCTCCGCTGGGAGCGAATGACAATTCGTGGGAACCCGAACAAGTGCAAAAGTTGATCGATCAGGTTGATTCAACGGCTTAGGATCGTTCGGGCAATTAGTGTCCCATTAGCCGGAACGCGTTAGCGTCCGGTTCTGAAAAACCGTGGCTAACGCCCAACGGCTGATCAAACGCTACACTTGTTTCTCGAACGATCCTTAGCAAGATCCGCCTTGGTCCCGCTTCGGCCGCGGCCAAGACCTCCGGCAAGATGTACTTGAGCGTTTGGAAGTTTCCTCGAATGCGCGGCGAACGTTTGATCCATTCCGACTTTTTCGCCGAGGGAGTTTCGGGACTCGATACCGTTGATAAAGCAAGGTCGTACCACGTGGTGGTTGGAAATGCACCGTGGGGGAACGATTCGGCGACAGACAAAAGCACGTAACAGTTACCCACTGCTTTTCATGACCCACAAGAAACCCGGAAGGATCCTCTCCTCCCAACTCGCCTTTAGCTAGCAGATTCCTGGCGGCCCGAATCACGCGAGATAATCATCTTGGCGCTATTTCCGTTCGCGACGCGTTGCCGCTACTTATGCGGCCGGAGTAGCTTTGTCAGCGAACTGCCGTTCGGTTTCACCCGGTTTCACTCATCGCGTGATTCCTCCGTGTTGCGTTAGGATCGGTTAAAACCCTATGAACGCAGAGGAACACGCGATGGTTCCTTCTTTTCTAACCAAGTCAGGTGAATAATCCGGGTTGAAAGACCGCCAACCAGTCCACAAATCACTGCACCTAAGCAATGCACGACATCTGCGAAGTCACAATCAAATTGGGTTGGGTAAGCTCTCACCGGGCCCCGCTTAGTTTCGGTGTACACAGTGATATTACGTTGTTTTGGCTCTACTGCCAATGCACTTCCATGAACATATTTCTTCACCGCTGTTACGGCTTGATTAGTTGGGCCACTGTCACGTACTGAATCAAAAACCGTCGAGAACATGATGACGAAATAGATCCAGCCCATCACGGCAAAACCCGCTCCGAATTGGCGTGCCGCGCGAAAAGCAGAAAATCCTAAGACGGTTCCAACTAGCAAAGCGCCCACTGTCATAGAAACTGCGCCGTGCAAATAATACTTGGGATTATGCAACGCGGATGTAATCACAACAACATAAGAAGAAAATGCACAAAACAGAATCATGGCAGTGACGAGCTTCAGCACTCTCCTGACACCCGTGAAGCCACAGCCACATGCGCCCGAATGCAGTTGTTCAAAACACACACCCGATAATACACCGACAACGATGGCCGAAAGGCAATGAACTACATCATCGAACTGCATTCTCAAGTGCGAAGAAAAGCAACGATACTCACCACTCGTCAGTTGATAGTGCACAAGCCTCCCCTCAGTACACCTTTGTGACCATTTTGAGTCGACCGTCTGCATGCCCTCAAATAGACAGGTGATGATATCAGTGGTTACGACACTCGTACGTACCGCACTAAATGAACCTATGAACATCAAGCAAAAATAGATCAATCCCACACAACCAAATGCTTGGCGAAATGATCCCCAATGTCGAATCGTAAGAATCGCGTTCATCCCAACGACAGACAGGATAATGCCTGTGACCCAAACGACCGTGTTCCGCCAGTAGCATGGGGAAACAACTGCTGCGATTCCAAGTGATCCATATAAGGCCGCTAGGGCCAACGTCGCAAGAGAATATCTAAACATCTCTATTCCAAGTCAGAAGTCCCGCTCCCGGCGCGACGTTGCGCGCCCGCCGGAGTTGGAAAGCGGAGAATTGCGAGTAACGCGTCCCATTGGGGTTTTGTATCGCAGCACTCCCCTCCAGCGGCGAGAGTCGCCGCCTCGCCGTCTATGGAAGACTCTGGTCGCAATTCCACGAATTGATGTCTCTTAGCGTATAAGGACGAATTATCTGCTCGTATGTATCCGCATGAACTCGCCAGCGGATCGCAGTTGTTGCCCGCGCTGCGCGGACCAGCAAAGAGGATGTCCTATTGTTCCTTGCAACTCAAGGATAATTGTATTCCGAATTGTCGGGATTGAAATCTTCGTCGGTGAGGCCGACGTTGAGCTTGACGTCCTGGTAGGTGTACGACTCATCGACGATCGGTTCACCACCTTCCGTCTCGGGCCACATGTAGGCGGCGTAGTGCAAGGGAATGTTCCGCGCGTCGTCGATGAAGATCTCGACTTTGTGGAATTCATATTCGGGCTTTTTTTCCGGATGCATGACCCGAATCATCGTGCCCTTGTGATCGCCGATCATCGCGTCTCGGATGAATTCGACATCACATTGCTCGTGCTGCCGCTCTTTCTCGCCGCGTTTCAGCAATTGCTGGATCAGGTTCTCCATGCCGATTTCCCAAATCGGATACCGCTGTCCCATCATGGCGAGCTTTCCATCAGGGGGCAGGTGGGCACGGATCAAATTCAAGAGCCCGGCTTCGTGGGCAATCAGCTTGCCGTCGTTGGCGTTTTCAACCCAAATTACTTCGCGGCCTGCAACGGAGCTTGGTTTAAGGAATTTCATGTAGACGCCAAACGGCGTGACAAGATTGCCTTCCTCGTCGACCTTGCGATTACGAACTTTCAAGAACATCGTTTGCGGCTTACCCGGCGTGCCGTTCTTGGCGCGCTCGATCTTCGTGACTTGTGCCGTGTAGTCCACGATGGTCTTTTGACTGTGCTCCAAACCTTCTTGCGCCCGGGCCAGTGCGGAATCGATCGGATGTCCCGTGGGAGTCGACTGGCTGCTGGTCGATGAGCCGGTGTTCGTTATGGTGTTATTGTCACCGCCACTCGATTCGGGTCCGCCTTTGCCACTGGGGATCACGATCCGCGGTGCTTCTTTTACATTTGCCTGCGCGACGAGGTTGGCCTGAATCGACCTCTGAAGCCAAGCCAAAGCTCCGGCGGCACCGGCCAGTATCACTAAGGCGAACACGCCCATCTTGAGCAAGTATCCTCGACGCCGCGGTCGCGAGGCCCCATCCGGGTCGGTGACCGCATCCTGCGAGTTCTTTTCCGAGTTGTCTTTTTCTGTTGTATTCATGAAAACCGCTTGTGTTCCGCCGGCCCCATTCGGCTTGGCGCACATCAACTAGATTCTATCAACTCAATTATATTGCTATTCCACCGGTTTGCGTCAACAGAACATCTGGGACGTTGTCGGCCCGGAACCTAGCGTATTGAACAGAATTGTAAAGAGTTTGCGGACCGAAGCGGAAGGGCCGGAGCAGCTTCCTCCGCCAGCGGGCGTTCAATCGCCGTCACATCCCCCTTCTTGGGCACCTGCCGTTACGAATTTCCATGTTGCAAACTGGTACTCGGTCAAGAGCTTTTCTTCTTGGGGCGGCCTCGAGGGCGCACGGTACTCTCCAGTCCCAACCGTTGGACTGTCCGCTTTGACCAATTCGGTTCGCCGAAGGGGCAGCCGCGCGAAACGCTCCGCCGCAGGGCGGCCAGTTCGGCTTCGGTTTGCGGCCGATTCACGTGTTCGACCCAACCGGGACGGCGCGCCAGCGGCCAGCTCGCCAACAGTGATTTTTCTTGGGCGGTGCCGCGCAGCCAGCGCGACAGACTGCCCCACCGCCAGTTCTCGGCCCGCTTGGCCAAGCGAGCCCGCAACGCGTTTCGCTCCACATAGCGACAGACCGTGTAATAGTGCTCGTCCTCTTGCACGGGAAAGGACTTGAAGCGACCTTGATACACGTGTCCGCTGCCCGTGGTGCCGCGATGGGCATGCCAGCGCTGAGTATGCGTCAGCGTGACCCAACCAACGAACCGCGACAATTCGCCGTCCTCCTCGGGCCAGACCACCAAATGCCAATGATTCGGCAGCAGGCAATAAGCCAGCAGTCGCGTCTGAAACCGCTCGACCGCTTCCGCGAGCACGCCCTCGAACGCCAAGTAATCATCCTCATTCTCGAAAATCGTCATGCGGGCGTTGGCACGATTAAGAACGTGATAAACAAACCCACCCTCAGCAGCTCGTCGTGGCCTACCCATCCCGCCAGTCTATCAATCCAATCGCCCCATGTCAACAAACGGTTCCTGACACCTTTTTTACCCTTTTTCACTCCTTCATCCAAAAATCCCAATCTAAACGACACGTCAAAAACGGCTTCAATGCGCGCATAAATAAAGAGAAACTCGCGCCTCTATTGCTCTGGAGCTGCCGTCGCTAGGCGGTCGATCAGACTCCGTGGCAAGCATAAATACCACATTTGTTTCTCGAACGATGCCAAGCCGTTATGATACTCTAAGAGGAACCAACTCAGTTTGAGAGTTTTGCAGTTTTGCGGGCAAGTACCCCCATTGTTGCCACCGGAATACAGCGTGATGAAAAGTTGCTGCTTCGTATTGCTCGTGATTGCGTTTGGTTGCGTCCGTGTGGCGGCGGCGGACTTTCCGGCAGCGTTTCTCGAACAACTGCCACATATCGAGGTGAACGAGTCGAATGTTGCCAGCGCACTGCTGGAACGGTTGGCGAAGATTGACGACATCGAGCAGCGCGTGCGCGTCATGACATCGTTGGGCCGGTTGACGCAATCACCGGAACACAACGCGGGGTTCAAGCGTCTTGTTGAGAAGACAATCGATGCGGGCGATGCAAGCCAGTTGTACTCGTTCGGATCGGTGGTTGCCTACTTCCCCGCGCTCCACGACAAACTGTTAGAGAAGTTCGACGAGCCGCGGCTTCGGGACATTGTCCGATCGTTGTATGCGCAAAAAGTGACGGATTTTGATTTGGCCAGGCGGATCAGTGGCGAGATCAACAGGCCCGACCGCCGCCGCATCGCGCTCAATAGTCTGATCCACCGCGCGCCGTCGCTGGAAGAAGAGCTGCGGCTAGTAGAAGAATCTCTTTCTTTCCGAGCGAAAGGTGAGGCTCGAAACTACTACCCGATTTCCTTGTTGCAAAAACATGCCGCGGAAGCGCCGCGAGTCCTTTGCGATTTTGTCGAGCGAGTCGTTCCTGCCGACAGTTCGATCGGCACCTATGCTTACTTTGCCTCCCGCTGTTATCAAGACAATCCGGCGGCTGCCAAGATGTATATGGACGCGGCGTGGTCTCGACTTCCAGATACGACGAAACCCCACGCACACGCGGCGCGTTTGCTGGCCAGGGATTATCGCGACTTTGATCGGGGAACTTGGGTCGCGAAGTTCGACCAATTTGTACTACCTGCCTTGCGAGATGGCGAGACCGGCGTCTCATGCCTCGCTGAGTTGGCGCGGTTCGACATCGACCTGATGATTGATCGTACTAGGCAGAGTAGCGTTCATCCGGCGCGTTCCTTTGAAGAGATCCTTCCAGCAGTGATGCAGCGGGCGTACCCCGCATACTCGGAAGCCGTTCTTTCGTGGCTTGAGAATACAGATTCGAAGCTTAAGGATCCGTGTATTCTTGAAATCGTGACGTCGTTGCCGGCACAATTCGAGGAGCCGGCGCAAGAATCGTTCCTGAAGCGTCTTTGTGATCTTGCTCTGGCTATCGAAGAGCCCCAGCAACGTTTGGATGCGTTGGGAACAATTTCGGCGGAATTGCCTCGACTCGGAGTAACGGTTCCCGAGCGCGTAATCAAGCAAGGTCGAGTCCTTCTCCAAGAGCATTCCGATTTCAACTCGATCGACTTACGGAATATCTATGAAACACAGCTCTTCTGGCTCGGAACACACGACGAACGGAGACGCCTGATCGAGACTCACCTGGAACGGTTTCGCGACGCGGAAGACTATCAGGATCAACTGGGATTTGCTGCCCTGGGTCGGTATATCTCGGAGTCGGGTTTGGCTCCGATGAGTCAATTGGTCCTATTTCGCGAAATGGCGAGCATTGCCAAAGGCCACTCGAACCGGTATCTGCAGGCAAAGATTGCGAGTTCCACGGTCAAGATCGACGCAGCGCTGGCAATCAAAATGATTTGGAGCATCTTGCCCGACGACCGAGGTCGCTCCGGAAAACGCTACTACATCGATTGGATTCCCCCACCCTACGACGCGGGTGACGCGATCCGCTGGCTGCAACCGAAAGTGTCGCTGACCGGTCTTGATGTCGACGTGGCAGTCGCACTGTGGGAATTTCTACCGACTGCCCCACAAGAAGATCGAGACAGCGTGCAATTCGCGCTGTGCCAAACATTGACGAAACATCGGCACTTTGAAGGGGCGTTGGGCCTATCTCGCCGGATCGAAAGTCCACTGTACCGCGCGAAAGCCCTGGTTAGCTTGCTTGCCAAGATGAAAACCACCGCTCAAGCCGATCAGCCGTGAGGAATTTCGTCGACGATGGTATCCCACCGATCAGGCCCCTAACAAATGCTATGATGCTCAAATTCACACAAGCAGTTCAAGAGTTACGCGCCTCGTCTTCTATGTACAGGTGGCTTCGTTTTCTTGTAGTTTCGGGATGTTCTGATCTGGTGAACGCAGGGGTTATTTCGGATGCCCTCAGGCAGGTTACTTCGATTTGCTGCGTGGGTTCGGCGAGTGGGATTGCTGAAGATTCCAGGGCCGGACTTGAGTTGGCTATGGAAGTTCGTTGGGCAGATCGTAATGGCAGCCATCTACAGAATCGGTCCATGGTTCAGACGAGGCCGGTGCCTTTCGCCATATTTACCCTCGTTTCGTCTTTCCGGCGCCTTTTCGCTGGGCGTAGTCGCGATTCTCACATTGTGGCGGATCTTCGATCCATTTTATCGATGGACGATTTACGCGGTCCACGTTCAAGGGTTGTTTGATAACGAGTTGGCCCTTCACTGGCGAATTCTTTTTTTGCAAGCTTGTGTCATCGCGACCGTTGCATCCGCCGCTGTGACAGGACTTCAGTTCATTCGACGCATCACGACACGGCGGCTGATCGCTCTGACGATCCTGATCTCCGTTTGGCTGACATGGTGGATGTCGTACGATGATTTTGATCACTGGACGGTGCGCCGCCACGCGCTGGCCGCAAGTCCGCGATTCATCGAAGTTGGCGAGATGCTCATCAAGGAATGGCCCACAGCCAATGGAGCACTGCCTCACCTGGGCGAGTTTCGTGTCGCAAATTCGCTGCACGGCCATGCGCTCGCGTTGGCTCCCAAGTCGTTGGATTTCTTTGATCTCGCGGGGCCATTTCACGAAGACTTCGGCCTCGTCGTATGGAAGTCGAAAGAAGGAGTCGTTCGATTTGATTTGCGCGCCGCGGTCGAATTTCAAATCGAGTTCCATCCGCCCGGGGATGAGCCATGCTCTCACTTCGATTGGAGTGGCCGAAGCCGGCAATACTTCCTGGAGGCAACTGCATTGAATCGACCGGGTTGGTATTTGGTGAAATACGATGTGACAAGAATCTAGTTTCCCTTATCCCGCGCGGTGGGAGGAGAAACGCTCACCGTCGCTGATGCAAGTGCCGTGGTTGCTAAGACCGCGCTGGATTCCCGCCTGCGCGGGAATGACGGCGGGTTGCTTCGTGGCCGTTGGTTTGGATGATGCCTGGCTCTCTGCGCGTCCGTCATTCCCAACCCCTAGATCCCACGTCGTCAAACTGGCGCCATCTCAAAACGTGTGCGGCCAAAATTCATGGCGAGCTCAAAAAACTGTCCTAATGAAGACTTATGTTGCGACCTGGAAGACTTATGTCGCGACCTAACCGCGTCCACTTGTCCGCTGTTTTGAAAGCCGTGAAAACGGTGGCAGCATGTAGCTGCGGGTGCCAGCCCGCAGGTCGAGCGAAGATCTCTCGTCAAGCCGCGAGAGCGGCGACAGCAGTTCAGGGTTTGTTGCGCAATTCCTTCCCCTGTCGCCGCTTTCGCGGCTCGGTTCTCTACGACTGGTTAACAGGTCTTAACGCGTTCAAACGGGTTTCAGCCGTCGCGACGGTCGGCGACAAATACGAAGAGAGGGCGGTGAGCGACCGTCGCGACGGTCGTTCACTTGATGCCCTCCGGTGTGCGGACCCGGCCTTGCAATTCCACGGGGATTGCTAATTGGTCGGGTTCATGGATATCGACATAGATTGCAACGTTCTCGAGTTTCGCCAGCGGTGTGAGATCGGTCACGCTGGTTTCCTCGAGGCTGAGGTGCGTCAACTGCGTCAAGCCCGCGAGCGGTGTGATGTCGGCCACATTGGTTCCGCCGAGGTAGAGTTCGTTCAATTGCGTCAAGGCCGCCAGCGGTGTGATGTCGGTCACGCTGGTTCCGTTGAGGTCGAGTACCTTCAACTGCGTCAATCCCGCCAGCGGTGTGATGTCGGTCACGCTGGTTCCGTCGAGGTAGAGTTCGTTCAACTGCGTCAATCCCGCCAGCGGTGTGATGTCCCTCACGCTGGTTCCGTTGAGGCAGAGTTCCCTTAGCTGCGTCAAGTCCGCCAGCGGAGTGATGTCGGTCACAGTGGTTCCGATGAGGTAGAGTACCTTCAACTGCGTCAATTCCGCCAGCGGTGTGATGTTCGATACACCATTCGCCTGAAGGGTCTCAAGCCTGCGAAACATCGGCAGAAGCTTCAGATCCCCGTCGTTCAACAGATCCCACTCATGAATATGGTGGACGTCATCAGCCAACTGTTCGTTCGTGAGTAGATATCTCCATCCAGGCAAACGCGACTCGCGATAATATTCGACTCCTACGGCGTTTTCCAGCGAATCAATCGTTGCCTTCTGTTGGTGATAGCGATGCCAGCGATGGGCCAAGGGCATCAGAACAATCGCAATTAAGAACACACCGGCAAGGAAGGTGCGCAAGCTGAATGAAAACCAGCGGCGTTTTCGTGGGGGTCGATCTGCCATGGAGATATCGATCTCGACCATCAAGTTCGCCCGTCGTGATTTTAGCAGCGATCAGAATCTGTAGCCAGATTTCGGACACACAGCGCAATCGCGATCAAAAGGAAGGATAGGGGTCGGCCGCCTGGACACGGCCTTGCAATTCCACTGGAACGGTTAGTTTGTTGAGGCCATCGACATAGATTTCAACGTTCGCGAGCTTAGCCAACGGGGTTAGATCGGTCACGCTGGTTGCCGAGAGGTTGAGGTACTTCAACTGCGTCAAGTCCGCGAGCGGTGTGATGTCGGTCACTCTGGTTCCCCAAAGGTCGAGTTCGTGCAACTGCGTCAAGTCCGCCAGCGGAGTTAGATCGGTCACGCTGGTTCCCCAAAGGTGGAGTACCTTCAACTGCGTCAAGTCCGCAAGCGGTGTTAGATCGGTCACGCTGGTTTCGCGGAGCCAGAGGGTCTCCAACTGCGTCAATCCCGCCAGCGGCGTGATGTCGGTCACGCTGGTGTCCACAAGGTTGAGTTTGTTCAACTGCGTCAAGTCCGCCAGCGGTGTGATGTCGGTCACGCTGGTGTCCGAGAGGTCGAGTTGCCGCAAGTGCGTCAATCCAGTTAACGGTGTGATATCCGACAGGGGTGCCTTGTCGATGACCAAAATTCTCAACTGCGTCAATTTCTCCAGTGGTGTTAGATCGGTCACGTTGGTTCCCGCGAGTTTGAGGTGCTTCAACTGCATCAAGTCCGCGAGCGGTGTGAGATCGGTCACGTTGGTTCCGCCGAGGCCGAGTACCCTCAACTGCGTCAATCCCGCCAGCGGTGTGAGATCGGTCACGCTGGTTCCCCAGAGGTCGAGCACCTCCAACCGGGTCAATCCCGCCAGCGGTGTGATGTCGGTCACGCTCGCACCCGAGAGGCGGAGATCCTTCAACTGCGTCAAGTCCGCGAGCGGTGTGATATCCGATATGGAGTCATCGTACAGGTGCAGGCTTTCAAGCCTGCGGAACATCCGCAGAGAGTTCACGTCCAATGGTTTACTCGGTCCCAGTCCCAGTACCATCAAGTCCGCATGGATCTCGCGGACGTCATCAGCCAACTGTTCGTTCGTGAGTAGATATCTCCACCATGGCAAACGCGATTCGCGATAGTATTCGACTCGTAAGCCGGCGCTTTCCAGCGAATCAATCGTTGCCTTCTGTTGGTGATAACGATGCCAGCGATGGGCCAAGGGCATTAGAACAATCGCGATTAAGAACACACCGGCAAGGAAGGTCCGCAAGCTGAAGGAAAACCAGCGGCGTTTTCGTCGGGGTTGATCTGCCATGAAGATCTCAATCTCGACCATCAAGTTCGCCCGCCGTGATTCTAACAGCGATCAGAATCCGTAGCCAGATTTCGGACACACAGCGCACTCGCGATCAAAAGGAACGATAGGGGTCGCCCGCCTGGACGCGGCCTTGCAATTCCACTGGAACGGTTAGTTTGTCGAGGCCATCGACATAGATTTCAACGTTCGCGAGCTTCGCCAACGAGGTTAGATCGGTCACGTTAGCTCGCCCGAGTTGGAGTATCTTCAACTGCGTCAAGTCCGCCAGCGGTGTGATGTCGGTCACGCTGGTTCCGCCGAGGTAGAGTTTGTTCAATTGCTTCAAGTCCGCCAGCGGTGTGATGTCGTTCACTCTGGTTTCCCTGAGGTCGAGGTACTCCAACTGCGTCAAGTCAGCGAGCGGTGTGTTGTCGGTCACGCTGGTGTTCCTGAGGGCGAGTACCTTCAACTGCGTCAAGTCCGCCAGCGGTGTGAGATCGGTCACGCCGGTTCCCCAGAGGTAGAGTTCGTTCAACTGCGTCAAGTCCGCGAGCGGAGTTAGATCGGTCACGCTGCTTCCCCAGAGGTAGAGTTCGTTCAACTGCGTCAAGTCCGCGAGCGGAGTTAGATCGGTCACGCTGGTTCTGCTGAGCACGAATTTCTTCAACTGCGTCAAGTCCGCGAGCGGTGAAATGTCCCTCACGCTGGTTCCGCTGAGGTTGAGTACCTTCAACTGCGTCAAGCCCGCCAGCGGTGTGATGTCCCTTACGCTGGTTCCGCTGAGCCCGAGTTCCTTCAACTGCGTCAAGCCCGCCAACGGTGTGATGTTCGATACACCATTCAGTCGAAGGGTTTCAAGCCTGCGAAACATCGGCAGAAGCTTCAGATCCCCGTCGTTCAACAGGACAGGACCCCACTTATCGATATGTCGGACGTCATCAGCCAACTGTTCGTTCGTGAGTAGATATCTCCACCATGGCAAACGCGATTCGCGATAATATTCGACTCGTGCGGCGCTTTCCAGCGATTCAATCGTTGCCTTCTGATGTTGATAACGATGCCAGCGATGGGCCAAAAGACTTAGCGCGATCGCAATCAAGAACACGCCCGCAAGGAAGGCGCGCAAGCTGAATGAAAACCAGCTGCGTTTTCGTGGGGGTTGATCTGCCATGGAGACGTCGATCTCAAGCATCAAGTTCGCCCGTCGTGATTCTAGCAGCGATCAGAACTCATAGCCAGATTTCGGCGATCTTAAGCCCGCTTCCGAAATGAAAACTCCGGCTCGGAAGCGGGCGAGACGCACCAGGCAACGCTTGGCCCAGTTCTGACCGCCCAACGGACTGCCGCTTCTTCCACGACACGGAGGAAGGCATTGTAGTCCTCCGATCTCTCAAAGATCGTCCGCCGAGCGACAGCACGAGCGAGGACGAACGCGAAAACCAAGCAAGGCTTGGTTGCGCACACGCCGAAGGCCAACTACCACCGATTTCGGCTCTGTGTTTAGCGACATGATGAACAAGATTGACAAGATAGGCGGAATCTCCTGCTGCGTGCTCATCCCGTTAATCTTGTTCATCCTGTCTCAAGAAGGGAACGGAAATCGTGGAGATCAACGCGCTAACGGAGACTATACGACTTGAGGAAATGTTGTAAAATGGATGTATGAAGCGGTGGGCTGTCGATGCTCCACCCTGGGGCGGGTCTCTTGTTGCTCATGGGCACTTGGAGCATTGGCGGCTGATTGGCGCTCGGCGTCCGTCGAGAGTGCGCCTGCTGATTTTTAATCGGCTGCGCGATTGCAAACGTTTTTGATGTCGTCGGGCGGGCAATGAGCGGAGCGGCTTTGCCGTTAACCCGTTGGGACAGTTTCTTTTAGGGCAGCAACATGATGAAACGAGTGAGAATATGACCGGCAATGGCGTATGTTACACGTCTCGAAGTGCCCCGCTTTGCGGCGAGTGCTTTGAGATGGCGGCAGGACTGCGGGAACATCTCGCGCCATTCCTTGATTCGGGGGTTCCTAGCCTTCGCTTCGGCGAACCCGCTCTCGCCGAATTCAGTGCGTGGCGATTGTGGTCTGCTTATAATTGCTGCGATTGGACATTCGTTTTGCAGTCTTCCTTGCGCGGGACAACCATGATTCAACGAAACATTTTGCTGGCGATGGCTTTGATTTTCAGTTACTCCACCGGTTTTGCCCAACCGGCGGAGGCGCCGATCGATGTGGATATCTTGCTGCGAAACGGGACGCTTCATTTGGGCGACGGCAAGCCGCCGCAAGTCGGCGACGTGGCGATCACCGGCGAGCGAATCGTGGCGGTTGGCAAATTCAAGACGGGAACCGTTCGCCAGGAAATCGATTGCCGTGGGCAGGTTGTTTGCCCCGGGTTCATCGACTTGCACAACCATAGCGACCGTCAAGTCTTGAGAAAAGAAACCCGCGCGGTGGTCAACTTTGTGACTCAAGGCTGCACCACGATCGTGACCGGCAATTGCGGCAGCGGTCCGGTTGATGCTGGTGCCTACTACGACGAGATCGACGAGTCGGGCGTGGGCGTCAATGTCGTGCATCTGCTTCCGCAAGGAGCGCTGCGACGACAGGTGATTGGTAACGACCGGCGGTCGGCGACGCCGGAAGAAATCGAAGCGATGCGGGAGTTAGCCGGCCAAGCCATGCGCGACGGCGTTTGGGGAATGTCGACGGGACTGATCTACGTCCCCAGTTCCTACGCGGACACGGCGGAGTTGATTGAGATCGCCAAAGTTGTCGGCCAGCACGGTGGTATCTACGCCAGTCATATGCGGAATGAAAACGTGGAACTGCTGTCGGCCGTCGAAGAGGCGATGGAGATCGGCAAGCAAGGCAAGTTGCCGGTCCATATCTCGCATTACAAATCGTCGGGCAAGGATTCGTGGGGCCTGGTTCGGGTGGCTACCGACTTGATAGAAAAACAGCGCAAAGCGGGCCAGCGAATTACGGCCGATCAATATCCCTATACGGCGTCCAGCACTTCGCTCGACGCGACCGTCATCCCGGCTTGGGCTCGGTCCGGCGGACGTGCGAAGATGCTTGAGCGATTCGAAGACAAAGAACAAGGGCCCCGCATCAAGTCGGCCATGGCTGCGAAGCTGCGCGAGCTTGACGAGGGGGCGCGAATACAAATTGCCAGCTACGAACGGCAGCCTTCGTGGACCGGTAAACGATTGGCCGAGATTGCGAAGGCGGAAAAAATCGAGCCGCTGGAATTGGTCTTGCGGATCGCTCGCAACGGCGGCGCGGCGATCGTCAATCACAGCATCAATGAAGAAGACGTCCGCTTTGTCATGACGCAACCTTGGGTGGCAACCGCATCCGATGGACGCGCCTACGTGCCCAGCGCAACCGTGCCGCACCCTCGGAACTATGGAACCTTTCCCCGCAAGATTGGCCACTATGCGATTCGCGAAAAGACCATTCCGCTGGAACATGCGATTCGCAGCGCCACCGGACTGCCGGCGGATATTTTGGGCCTCAAGCAGCGAGGATATTTGCGAGCGGGTTACTCGGCCGACGTCGTCGTGTGGCATCCAGAAAAGTTGATCGACACAGCCACGTTCGACGACCCACACAATTATTCTCAGGGGCTCGATTACGTTTTCGTGAACGGCCGGCCGGCGCTGTCCGAAGGCCGCTCGACCGGCGCTCTGGCTGGACGAGCTTTGCGGCACGACGTTCCCAAGTCGCTGGCGGTCAAGCAAGATCCCACGAGCAGGCTCGATGCCTTGTTTGCCAATTGGAATAAACCCGATTCACCGGGCTGCGCCGTGGGCGTGATCCGCGACGGCAAGATGATTTATCGCCGTGGATTCGGGTCGGCCAATTTGGATTACCAAGTTCCGATTGACGAGAACTCGGTGTTTTATTTGGCGTCGGTTTCCAAGCAATTCGTCGCGGCGGCGATCGCCATGCTGGCCTTGGACGGCAAGATCTCGCTGGACGACGATGTCCGCAAGTACGTTCCCGAGTTGCCAAAGTACGACGCGACCATCACGGTGCGCCACTTGGTTCATCACACTAGCGGATTGCGAGATTACTTGTCGCTGATGGATCTAGCGGGAAAGAAATTCGCCGACGTGCACACGGATCAAGAACTCTTGGAACTGATCTGCCGCCAGCAGGAGTTGAATTTTCCGCCGGGCGAAAAGCATTTGTACTGCAACACTGGTTACTTCTTGATGTCGGAAATCGTCCGGCGCGTGTCAAAGAAGTCGCTGCGGCAGTTCACGGATGACAGAATTTTCAAGCCGTTGAAAATGAACAACACACACTTTCATGACGATCATACAGCGGTCGTCAAGAATCGCGTGGTCAGCTATGGCGCGGATCGTAAGCAGTTTCGCATGAGCTATCTTGCCAACTGGGACAAGGTCGGTTCGGGCGGTCTGCTGTCGACGATCGACGATCTGATTTTATGGGACAGGAACTTCGACGATCGAAAGGTCGGCGGCGATTCGCTGTCCGAATTGATGCACCAGCCAGGCAAGTTGAACGATGGCACGAAACTGAACTATGCCTTCGGCCTCGTCGTCGGAGAATACAAAGGACTCAAGACGGTTGGTCACGGCGGCTCGTTCATGGGTTTCAGAACGGTGCTGCTTCGCTTTCCCGAACAAGAATTTTCGGTGATCATCCTCTCCAATGTGGGCAGCTTCAATCCGGATGCCGTTGCCAAAAGCATCGCCGATATGCTGCTTCAACGAGAGATCTCGAAATCGCTCCAAGCTTTCGCAGGCCGATACCATAGCGACGAGTTGCAAACCACCTACGACATCAACGTCAAAGGAACGAACCTTGTAGTGACTCGCAACGGAGCGGTATCCAAGTTGCAACCCACCAAATCTCCAACGGCCTTCGTGGCGGGAAATTTAGTCTTCGAATTCACTCGGGATGACACAGGGAAGGCGACCGAGTTCTCGCTTAACAGCGGCCGCGCGAATAGGATTCGCTTTCGTGCGGAGCCAGCGGACTAGGTACTCGGTCGACGCGAGATTCCAGAATTGTTAACCATCCGGGGGCGAGAAAATATGGCACTTAGGCGGACTGTGAGGCCCAGTTTCCTGACTGCCGCGTCTGACGGGCGAGGGTTTTGCAAATTTCCGCGGATTGTGTCCGCAGCAGTTTCAATGTCGTTTTTCGGTTGGTATGATGACCCTCATGTGTCGGGTACTTTTCGCTCTTCTTCTTCTATTTGGAGTCTTCCCTTGAAAACCTCTCAATACATTCTCACCTGTTGTGCCGCGGTCTTGCTCTTGGGGTTAGGAACTTTCGCGCGTGCTGATGACGAGGAAGCCGCGGCCGACGCCAAGCAAGAGAACGACGAGAAGTCCGTCTGGACGGTTAGTTTTGAAGACGCCAAGAAAACTGCCGCCACCGACAGCAGGGACATCTTCATGGAATTCACCGGCTCGGATTGGTGCCCGCCCTGTAAGGCGTTTCATAAGAACGTGCTGGTCAAGGAAGAGTTCCTGACGGGAATGCCCAAGCAGTTCGTGTTGCTCAAGCTGGACAACCCACGTGACAAATCGAAGCAGACCGAAGATGAAATCCAACAGTACAAAGATTTGAGTTTGCGATACAGGGTTTCAGGCGTTCCCACCGTCATTCTGGCCGATGAGAAAGGCCGCCCCTATGCAAAGATGGTTGGATACGGCGGAGACAGTCCCGCAGCCTACGTGGAGAAGGTTGCCGAAAAGAAAAAGAGCCGCGCGACGCGTGACGAGGTATTCGCCAAGGCGGAAAAAGCAGAGGGTCTGGAAAAGGCCAAGTTGTTGGACGAGGCAATTGGTGTAGTCGAAGGCGACTTACGATTAGTTTACAAAGATACCGTCGCCCAGATTATCGAACTCGATGCGGACAACAAGGCGGGACTGAAAGCCGAATACGAAACGATGGTGCGAAAGGCGGAAATCAGCGACGGCATCAAACTGATCATGCGCGAGGCGCGAACCGACTCGGAAGGCGCCCTGAAGCAGCTCGACGCGCTTACCACGGAATTGAAACTTGAGGGCGAAGACCTGCAGCAAGCGCTGTTCATGAAGGGCCAAATGCTGTTTCGTTCTGACAAAGATGCATCCAAAGCGGCGCTTGAGGCAGCGCTAAAGCTGGCACCCGAATCAAAAGTCGGCAAAAAAATCGAAAGCGTCCTAACGAGATATTTTAAAGACGAATAGTTTGTTGTTGACTGTCGCGTCAATTTGATGAAGCGTCGCGGCAATTCCATACGCTGAAAAAGCGGCGTTCCGAGACCGACCGGAACGCCGCTTTATTCGTTCAAAGCCAGATGCTATTTCAACTGCCTGCGAACAAAGTCGGGAAGACGTTGATGAAGAACGACGTTCTTGCGGCCATGAGTCAGCTTGGGCCCCGGCGTGCTGCGACCGTCTTCGATTTGGTTTCGAAGTAATTCCACCATCATGGCCACGCGTTCAGGGTGCGTTGCCGCCAGGTTGCGGTCTTCGTGAGGATCTTCGGAAACCTTGAACAACTGCAGGAACGGTGCGCGGGTCAGGTCCGCTCTGTTGGGTTGCTTTCCGAAAGTTTCCAGCGCATCTCGCCATGCTTTGTCCGGTGTTGGTTGGTTGCCGTAGCGGCCGAGCCCACCGCTGCCGGGACACAAGCAAAGCTTCCAGTCGCCGTCACGAATGACAAAGGGGCCCACCGATTGCATGACGAGATTCTTGCGTGTCACGGCGACTTTCGGGTCGCGCAGAACACGCGAAAAACTGATGGAATCAGGTGCCTGTCGCGGGCCGATTTTTCCGCCCGCCAGTTCGGCAAACGTGGCCATCAGATCGCACAGGCCGACCAGTGCTTTGGACTCGCCGCCCGGTCGAATGACACGAGGCCAGTGTGCGATCAACGGCACATGCAGGCCGCCTTCGTACACCGAGAACTTATAACCTCGATGGGGTGCGTTGGAGTAGTGGCCCTTCTTTTCCAGCAGGCGTATTTGGTTGGGCGTGGCTTTCAATAGGTTGCCCGCATAGGGGGCCGGGCCGTGATCGGATGAAAACAACACGAGCGTGTTTTCGTAAAGACCGTTCTTCTTCAAGGCCGTGATCACCCGCTGCACGGCGTGATCGACCTCCATCACGAAATCGCCATACGTTCCTAATCGGCTTTTGCCTTGCCACTTCTTTCCCGGGCTGGTCGGCGTGTGGGGGGCGGTCAGAGCGAGGTAAAGGAAAAACGGATCGTCCGCCTTCTGCTTGCCCACAAACGACTCGGCCTCGCGGTAAAAAGTTTCTAGCACTTGGTGATCTTCAAAGTCCTTTTCGGCGGGGCCCACGCGGTTAAAGGCGCTCCAGCCCTTTTGCGCGGTAACTTCTCCTTGCCACTGGTTGTTCCGCGCGAAGACATAGGGATACATGTCGAGCGATCCGGGCAAAATGAAACTGTGGTCAAAACCGTACTGTGGTGGACCGACCTTGAGCGGCTTGTTGTAATCCACGTTCTGTTCGTTTTGCACCTTGCCGTCTTTGGTGGTCATCACGGTTCCCAGATGCCACTTGCCGATGTAGCCGGTACGATAGCCAGCGCCTCGAAACATGGTTCCTAGGGTAAAGGTTTCCGTGTCGAAGCGAGGGCCGAGAAATCCCCACGCTCCACCCGGCCGTGGCGCTCCGAACCGCCACGGATAAGTGCCGGTCATGACGGCCACCCGAGTGGGAACACAGACCGAACCATTGACGTAGGCGTTGGTGAAGCGCAAGCCGCCTCGGGCCAGCGCGTCGATGTGGGGCGTGTCGATCCGGCATCGCTCGCCCCCATAGCATTGCACGTCCCCAATGCCGAGATCGTCGGCCAGTATGAAGACAATGTTCGGCTTCTCGGTGTCCGCGAATGCAACACTTGTGGAGGATGCTAGGGCGACCGCAACGAAAATGAAGCGAGAAGTAACTGTCATTTCACCGACTCCTTACCAAGCCAGCGACAAGCATTTTCAATAGTCTTGATGACTTCAGGCTGCTTGAAAACGGGATACGTTTCGTGGCCGGGGCGGTAGTAGAAGACTTTGCCTTTGCCGATGTTCCAGACCATGCCGCTACGAAATCGCTCGCCCAGCTTCCATGTCTCTTCGAAGATCACTTCATCGGGTTCCGGGATATGAAACGGCTCGTTATACATCTCGGTTTGCTTGACCTCAAACGTCGCGGGCAAGCCTTTGGCGATCGGATGGTTCGCCGCCTTGACGGTGATCGTGCTTGGCTTGCCGTCGGGGCGGTAATCGGGGAAGCAACACCAGGGCAAATGGATTATGCCGTGAAAAGCGTTGGGCCCCTTCTTGTAGCCAAAGTAAGCGGGCGTTAACACGCTGCCATGCGTAGGCACCGTGCGCTCCCGCGGCGGATTCACCGATTCGATCGTTAGCTTTTTTCCTTGGGCGTGTTTTTCCAGATATTTGCGTCCATCCTCGATACTGCGCCAATTCATCGCTTCGACAAACGGCCGCGCCCAGTGGGCCGAGTGCAAGGCGATCAAGTCCAGATCGCCCCGCCGAATGTATTCAACGACGCGCTGCGCCCTTTCGGCGGTCACGTCGCTGTGCCGAGCGTGTCCCCACCAAACGATCACATCGGCCCACTCGAGGTTGCCAGCCGACAGCCCTTGCTCGGGGTCGTCGAGCGCAACGGATCGCAATTCCAAATCGTCCGCCGTCGCTTTCAAGCGGGCGGCGATTTCGTTACCGAGGAAGTTGTCGTAGGCCTCGGCCTGACGCGGTTGCCGTTCGTCCCAGACCAATACATGAATTGGCTCGGCACGAAGCGATGCCGTCGTGGAAAGCATACACGCGCACAGCAGTAGTGATATTCTCATCGTGTTTTCCGATCAGGTAAGGAGTGGCTGTTCCCGTGATTATTATTGCCGGGTTTGCCCAGGGGAAGCCGTTGCGGTTTTAGCACTCACCACGTGGCGAATTGCTACGTCTGGCGAGCGTTGGTGCGACCCCCTCTAGCTCCCCCTTGGGAAGGGGGAGAATTGGTGTTTTCACACCAACGGCTTGTCGTCAAGAAAGCGAATGTCGCCGGTGGCCACGTCGTACATTGCGCCGACGACCATGACTCGGCCGTCCTCCACAGCCAGACGAACAGCCTCGCTCCGCTGAGTGATCGATGCCACCGTTCTCAAGACATTGCGGCGGGCGACTTCGTCGATGAATGCTCGGTTCTCTTCGGACTCTTGGCAGTCGGGCGGACCGCAATCGTCGTTGTCCAGAGATTCTCCGATCTGCTTGACGATCGATTGCAGATGGGCACAGCCGGTCGCCTGCGTAGGATCCTGGCCGGCACACAGCAGATTGACCGTCGAGGTCACCGCGCCGCAGTGCGTGTGGCCCATGACGAGGACCAGCTTCACGCCCGCGATGGCCACTCCGTATTCAATACTTCCCAACGTGGTCTGGCCCAGGACGTTGCCCGCCACGCGGACACTGAAGATGTCGCCGATTCCCAAGTCGAACACCAGTTCGACAGGGACTCGTGAATCGATACAACTAAGCACGACGGCAAACGGATTTTGCTCCTTGGCGGTTTGGTCGATCTGCCGCTCGAAATCCCGCGTCACGCGATGGCCGGTACGAAATCGGCGGTTGCCTTCTTGAAGGAATTTAAGGGCCAGTTGCGGAGTCAATTGGTCGCGCAATTCGCGCGTTGAAAAGTCCGCGAATTGAATATCATCTCGCAGTTCGTATTTGGACCGAAACCCGCGCAAGCTAACCGAGACGCCGTGGGCAGGACCTTTGGTGTCTTTGAATTCTCGAATCAGGCTCAAGACGTCCGGATCAATGTAGTCTGAATCGGTCGCGTCGATCAGCACGTTCGACCCCTGTGGTGCCTCGGTAAGGACCTTGCTCAGCGCGGCGCGATTCAAGAAGCTGACCTGATGAGCTAGTTCGATGTGCAGAATATCGCCTCCCAAATGTGTTTCGACGATCCGCCGAATCGGCCGGCGCAAGTTGCTGTTCAGGATAAACAGGGCGCTAATGGCTAAACCGAGCAGAATGCCCATCAACAGATCCGTGAACACGATCGCAACGAGTGTCGCAATGAACGGAATGAACTGATATCGTCCCTCGCGCCACATTTGACGAAACAGCGCGGGACTGGCCAGCTTGAATCCCGTTACCAACAAGATCGCCGCCAGTGCCGCCAGCGGAATCATGTTGAGGTAGACGGGTAAAAAGGCCACAGAAGTCAACAACAGTACTCCGTGGAAAATTGCCGAGACCTTGGTCTTTGCGCCCGCGCCGACGTTGACTGAACCGCGAACCACCACTGCGGTCATGGGCAGCGCGCCAACCAATCCCGCGACGACGTTGCCGACTCCCTGGGCCATCAATTCGCGACTCGGCGGTGAATCCCGCTGCTGTGGATCTAGCTTGTCGACCGCTTCAAGATTCAGCAGCGTCTCAAGCGAGGCCACGACGGCGATCGTCACGGCGGCCACGTACACCGCGGAATTGTTCCATTGCGAAAAGTCGGGAAATTTGAAATACGAAAGCATGTCACTGCTGTTTTCGGCGACAGGTATCTGCACCAGATGGCTTGCTTCGATCAGCCAATCGCCGCCAATTCGACGCAGCACCAGACTAATCCCGACACCGAGCAAGACCACGACCAGGGGGCCCGGGACGAGCGAGTTCTTCAGCGGCTTCCATTTGCTCCACAGTATCAGCACCGCAATCGACACGATTCCCACGACGATCGCCCCAACGTGGATTTCGCCTTGGAAGATTTTCAGTATTTCGGAAAATGTGTTTTCGTGGTCAGGTTGAGAAAACGACATCTCGCCTTCAGGGTCGGTGTCGTGCCCCAGCACGTGCGGAATTTGTTTCAGAATCAAGATGACGCCGATGGCTGCCAGCAGGCCCTTGATAACGCTGGACGGTATGAAGGCGGCGATGGCCCCGGCCCGGGCGATACCTAAACCGATTTGGATCACACCGGCGAGTAGCACCGCGAATAAGAATGCCTCAAACGATCCGAGGATTGCGATTTGCGCGGCGACAATCGCGGTCAGCCCAGCGGCCGGTCCGCTCACGCTGGAATGGGAACCACTGAGCGGACCTACAATTAGCCCACCAATGATCCCAGCCAGCAGACCGGCGGACAGCGGTACATTTCCCCCCGAGGCCAATGCGATTCCCAGGCACAGTGGCAACGCGACAAGAAACACAACGACGCCGGCCGTCAAATCGCGCGGCAACGTGGAAAAGGAAAGTAACGACTTTGGTTCGTTGGATGTAGACATTTTTTCCAGGCAACTTCTTCGCTGGTCTTGCAGTCCCAAGGGAACGCCGGTGGTGGGAAATTGGTAGGAGGCTTTAAGGTGTGGTTAAGCTTCGCGCGGATGCCGCCGGTGCCGGGTTGCCCCACAACAAGGAGGGTCCCGTAGATTATTGTGAGATGACAAGTGCCTTGGAAGGTGGGTATCGGGCTCGCAAGCTCAATTGCGTGCCGAAGGCGGGTATCAAAGTCGCGGGGCGTTATTCAGCCGACATGCTGGCCGAGCGGATTTCCGCCGTCATCTGACGCAAAATCAGCGGAAAATGGGAAATCGCCGTGTAGTGGTTCCCCAGCACCTTGACATGATGAGATGGGTCGAGCCCCGCTTTTTCCGCCAACGCAATGGCACTGCGCAGCGGCACGACCTGGTCGTGTTCGGCCGAGTAGATCCAAGTCATTTTCGGATCGAGCCGGTGCGCTAGGCGAGTTGGTTCAATGGTGTGACAAAGGGCCTTGAGTTTCTCGTCCGTATAGCCCGCGTCAGCCAGTAGTTGCCGCACCTTGGCGGCGTCTTTTTGTCCGCTTTTGATGACATCGAACAAGCTGCCTCCGGCCAATACCACAAAGACACTATCGAAAGCCGTGTCCAAGCTGGCCGAGGTGGCCACGACGAATCCGCCGAGACTCGTTCCCTGAATGCCGATATGCTGCTTGTTGACGTGAGGCAGCGCGGCGATTGCGTCCCGACCGCGGCGGACATCCGCGACCGCCTGCTGAATCGTGGTGACGAGCTTTTCGACGTGCGGCCGTCTCACGCCGCGGCGGCGTTTACCGTAATGCGGCAAGTGAATCAGAAAAGCGTGAAAGCCCTCGGTCTGCAGGCTGCGGGCGAACAGCCGCCCCACGATCATCGCCGATCCCGATTCGTGCACCACCAGCACGGCCGGCGCCTCGACAATCTTGCCATCGTCATCGCGCGGCGCGTACCATTCCATCGCCACCGTGTCGTTCAGCTTGTCGCCGCTGACGACGGGCGTGGGGAACTGCACTAGCCAGTCGTATTGCGCCCCGTCATCCGCCGGAGTGCTAGTTACGGTGAACGGTTCCGGCTTCCAAGCCAATCCCTCAAGGCAAACTTGCGCATCTGGATTGTCATCTTGTAACGAACTAAGAGTATCTTCTCCAGCATAGGTTTCCGCCGACGAAGACTTCTCTTCCGCCCAAACGCCGTGCGCGACGGCGATCAGCGTCAAAACGGCTAGAACGATTCTTACACCAGGCCGCCACTTCGCGGCAAAGGATGTCATTTCACCCATTGAAATCATGTTCATTTTCCGGGTCGTTGTGAAGTTGTCGCGGTGCTCTTGTCCATCGATTCGAGCAGTTCACGTAGATCTAGTCTAACATAAGGACGCTCGGCCGCGGGCCGTTGATGACTCGCATTCGCCACGAACAGCAGTCCGTCTTCGGGGACAAACAACACATTGTGCAGGTTCGACTCCATGGCGACGGGGCGGCTCATCAGCCATTTGGCGCTTTCGGTGTCGAATTTTCCGTATCGTTCCTTGACTCGCGACCGCAGTTTTTCCAGCCGGCTGCCCGAAGACAACAGCACGGTGTCTTCGATTCCGTCGCCTAACAACGGATGCGACTGACCCGGCGCGACAAACTCGATAGCTTCCGGCGTCGCCGAAACGCCCACGGCGTCGTTCGTCTTTCCGTCCGCGAAGACATAGTAATATTCGCAAGTTCGCGGACTATTGGACCACAGCGATTTGACTTCATCCAGGGTGTCGCATTCTTCCAATGCACGCCGCATTAAGGTGGCCATGGGAACGCCGTCCCACTGGCCTTCACCACGTCCGCCCATTTCACCCAGCGAGATGCCTTGGGCGTTCATGCCGCTGACGCTGCCAATAAACCCGGCGTAGCCAACGGTGGCAAAAGCGTGGTGGCCTTGTGGCGCGATGATCATCGTCACCGACGAGTCTTGCAGACCGATCGTCGTCATGTAGTCCAGCACTCGGCCATGGTACAACTTGCCATCGGCGGTGGCTTTGCCGAACAAAGCGAATCCCGAACAGTGGAACAATTCAGGAAAGACATTGATGGCTTGGGCCAATTTGGGCTCGACGCCAATCGCCTTGGCCAGCGCGTCGGTCTCGCGCTTATGCCGTTCGGGGATATGTGGCGCGAGTCGCTCATAAGCAGATTCCAACTCGTGTTTGAACCATTTGCCGCTGCGAATGGTTTGGAAGGTTCCAAAGGCATACATCACCGAGTCGATACAGTGGTGCGCTTCGTCTTTGAGCAATTGGCCATGAGCTTTGCCGATTTGTTCCGGCGTGCCTTGCAGCAGCGCGACACGATGCCCGTCGATCCATCGCAATTCACCATGGGCGACGTGGCGGCCCTTTTCACTTGGATTCGTAAGCAACGGCGAGGGCGACAGGACTTCAAACGCGCGGCGAATCCCGCGCGACAAATGGCGCTCGATTTCCTCGCGCGGTATCTTTGTCACGGTCAAGCCATCCGTCGACAGCGGCGACGTGTCGCCCTTGGCGGTCTCCTTCAAAGCCATGCGGACATTCACTTTCGACGAGCGAAAGAAGATCGTCTGTTTCTCGTCGTCAAATTGCAGGAAGAACTCGTTCTTGTGGCTCCATGTGTTGGTGTCGGCGTCGTATTTCGGATTGAGCAAACTGGTCAACATCAAGGACAGCAACTGAGAATCGCCCCCGGTGATCAGCGGAAGATAAAGACCGACATTGCTGCCTTGTCCAACCAGTCGCTGAACCAGTCCGCGCGGTTTGAGCGTGTCTTGCCCGGAAACTTTCCCTTCACCCACGAAGGCAACTTTGTGCAGTGGCAGAATCAGGGCGGTTCGATTCGGCCGGCGCTCGATCTTGGCCCAATAGTCCTCGTGCTTGATTTCCAGATTGAATGAATCGGCGCTAATCTGCTCGATGCCGACCTCGACGACTTGCTTCTTGCCGCCGGTTTCGAAATCGACATGGGCGACCAGATTGTACGATTCACGTTTTTCGGCCAAGCAATCAACGAAGGGGCTCAGCGATTTTGACATCAGCTTGACGTCTTTGGGGGGCGCGGCCGTGGCAAGCAGGCCAGCCAATGTCATCCATGCAAATATGATTGCGCGAAGCGTATAAGTCATCTTGAGTCAACTCCATTCAGCATTTAGAAATTGTTGCTAGCGTGCAGGTCTCGGTTACCCCAGACTATACCCTTGGAAAAGGGCTCGGGGATGATTTTATCTTCCCGATCCGTTGGACAAAATAGATTTCTCCCTTGAGAGACGAAACCACGGCGTTATTTGCTGAAATCCGTGAGTTTTGTGCAGGTGCCCCGGGAGGGATAGCCTTAATACGCCAACCGGCAGCGGCCGGTTCGGATGGCCTGCCGGCTGCTTTGCCGAAAACACGGGAGTGAAAACAATGGACGATCGGATTCACGGCTTGGCCGACTATCAGACGGTCCGAGATGCATTTCAATGGGACTGTCCGGAACATTTCAACTTTGGATTTGACGTCGTCGATGCCTGGGCACGGGACCAGCCCGACAACGTCGCTATTCGTTGGATCGGACCAGACGACCACGAGGACGTTATCAGCTATGCCCGCATGTCGGATCGCTCGACTAAGGTTGCAAACGGTTTTCAGGCACTGGGCCTGAAACGCGGAGAACTTGTTCTGGTCATGCTGCCGCGCGTGGCTGCGTGGTGGGAGACGATGGTCGGCGTTTTCAAAGCCGGCATGATTGCTTCTCCGGGCACCAATCTGTTAACGCCACACGATATCGAGTATCGGGTGAAGGCCGCCAGCGCCGTCGCCGTCGTCACGGACGAGCAAGGAGCGGCAAAGATCGACCAGATTGCCTCGCAACTGCCGCAACTAAGAACCAAGATTCTGCTAGATGGCGAACGGCGGACCGGTTGGCATTCGTATGAAGATCTCTTAAGTGCCAGCGGGTCCATTGTGAAACCCGTCAAGACCCGCGGCGACGATCCGGCGCTGATTTACTTTACGTCGGGCACCACGGGGCCTCCCAAGATGGTCTTGCATACGCACGCCAGCTACGGCATCGGACTTCAGACGACGGGGCGTTGCTGGCTCGATCTGCGGGCCGGCGATCTTCATTGGAATATATCCGACACGGGCTGGGCCAAGGCGGCCTGGTCCAGCTTGTTTGGACCGTGGATCTGCGGCGCGGGATTGCTGGTTCAACACAGCCGATCGAAATTCCAACCACAAGATGTATTGGATTACTTGTCGAAGTTTCCCATCACCACGATGTGCGCGCCGCCGACAATCTATCGCCTGTTGGTGCAACTAGATCTGAGTCAATTTCATCCACTGGCGCTGCGCGACTGTTGCGCTGCCGGCGAGCCGCTCAATCCTGAAGTGATTTCATCGTGGCGCGAGGCAACCGGCATCACGATCCGCGACGGCTATGGACAAACGGAAACCGTGTTGCTGTGCGCGAACTTTCCTGGCGTCGAAGTACGGGCCGGCTCGATGGGATTGGCCGCTCCCGGTATCGACCTGTCCGTCGTCAACGA